>CAZDLX010000150.1:0-8442 GCA_964506005.1 uncultured Anaerolineae bacterium
CCCCGCAGACCGGGCTCACACCCGAGCCTACTTCTGCTCCCGCGAACCCGGGTGCGAGTTCGGGGGGCCAGGGCGCGTCCGTGACGCGCGGAGAGCTTCCACCCCCGGCGGAACCGACCGCCCAGCAGGGCGCCGAGGGCGTTCCGCCGGGCTGGGCCGAAGTCGCCGGCGAGGCGCTGCCTGTCTCGCTGTACGCACCGCACGGCTGGGAGCTAACCGAGAGCGACGCCTTCAACGCCGACCTGCGTGAAGTGGACGGCGAGGGCTGGGCGCAGATCATCGTGCTGGAAGAGGCCAACGCGGAGCTGTTCGGGCTTGGCTACCAGCCCTCGATGGACGCCGCGACGGTGCTCGACCTGCTGCTGCTCGCGTTCCGCGAGGATGGCGACTTCGGGGAGGTGCGCACGGTCGAGGCTCTGCGGGCGCAGGGCGCCGCCGCTGTCGAGGGGCACTATCGCCCTTACGACGAGCAGCTCATGCTGGGCGTAGCGGGCCTGCCCAACCGCGCGGTCGTGGTCATCGGGCACGGCCCGGAGCCCGGCGAGGCGGGCGAAGAAGCGTGGGCGCGTCTCGCCCCGCTGTACGAAGATATGCTGGCGAGCGTCGGGGAAGCGGACTAGGGAAGCAGCCGTGCGAGCAGCGGCGGCCCGAGCACCAGCAGCCCGACCACCACCGACGTTATCGCTGCCAGCAGCACTGCCGCCGCGGCGACGTCTTTCGCCGCCCCTGCCAGCGGGTGGATCTCCGGGCTCGCCATGTCAACCACCGCCTCGATGGCAGTGTTGACGAACTCCGCAACCCAGACGAGCCCTATCGCCAGCACCAGCACCACCCAGCGCAGCGCGTCGAGGCCCAGCCACCACCCCAGCCCGAGAACAACCACCATGATGGCGAGGTGAATCCAGGCGTTCGGAGTCGTGCGGAAGACAAACGACACACCGTCGAAGGCGTGGCGAAAGCTCGCCAGGCGGTTTGCGGCGCGGTTCGCAGTCCGGTGTGCGGAAGGGTGTTCGCGGGCCACAGGGCTACGGGGAGCGGCGCAGAGCGTCCAGCGCCGCCGACTCAGCGGCCCACATCTCGGCCTGCTGGTCAGGATTCTGATGGTCATAGCCGAGCAGGTGGAGCGTCCCGTGGATGGCCAGCACCTGCATCTCGGCGAGCAGGGAGTGACCTGCCGCCTCTGCCTGCCGCTCGGCGGTGCCGCGAGCGATGAGCACGTCGCCGAGGTAGGCCGGCTCTCCCGGCTCCACTTCGTAGGGCGCGTCTTCGGCACCGAACGACAACACGTCGGTCGGGTTGTCGATGCCGGCATAGTCGCGGTTCAACTGGCGGATGTGCTCATCCGTCGTCACCATGACGGTCAGCGCGCACGCCTCGGCGGGGCGGGCGGCCCGGAGGGCGTGGATTGCCGCCTTTTCGATGCCGCGAGCCTCCTCCTGGCTGAGTTCCTCCCCCTCGACATAGACCTCGTAGCGATCGGCGTCTGGCACCGCTAGTCCCCCTCCTCTGCCTCGCGGCTGCGCGCCGCTTCCGAACCTGCCCGGCGAGCCGCCTCCTCCAGCGCCTCGTCGACCACCTCGATGTCCGCCTTGCTCGGCGCGCCGACATCCTCCGGCGCGCCCGAGGGCAGTGCGGCCGGAGTGCGCCCTGCCTCGATCTCGCCGGGGCGGCGGTCGGTCGGGTAGCGCACGCGCGGGTGATACATCCCCTTGAGCGTCCGCGTGATCGACTCGCGGATGACCTTGATGTCGGTCAGCGTCAGGCCGGAGTCGTCAAGCTGGTGTGCGTCGAGCCGCTGCTGGATGATCCGCGTGACGATCTCCTCGATCTCCTCGCCGGTCGTGGGGCGGTTGGCCCGCGTCGCGCTCTCGCAGCCGTCGGCGAGCATGAGGATCGCCGTCTCGCGGCTCTGCGGGATCGGCCCGTCGTAGTAGAAGGAGTCCTCGTCAAACGTCGCACTCGACGCCTGCGCCTCCTCCCGCGCCTGGTGCAGGAAGAACAGGATCGGCATGCTGCCGTGATGCTCCGCAATGAACTCCAGGATGCGCGGCGGCAGCCGGTGGCGGCGGGCCATGTCGAGCCCGTCGGTGACGTGTGCTTTGATGATCTGCGCGCTGGCCAGCGGGCTCAGCCCCTGGTGCGGGTCGGGCGCACCGTCGGTGCGGTTCTCGACGAAGAAGCCGGGGTTGCGCAGCTTGCCGATGTCGTGGTACAGCGTCCCGACGCGCGTCAGCAGGCTGTCGGCGCCAATCGCCTCCGCCGCCGTCTCGGCGACGTTGGCAACGGACAGCGTGTGCTGGTACGTGCCGAGCGCCCCCTGCTGGAGCTGCCGCTGCAGCGGGTGGTCAGGGCGCATCAGGTCGAGCAGCTTGAGGCTCGTCGTCATGCCGGTGACGTTGCCCACGACGAACAGGATAATCAGCGCCAGCCCGGCGGAGAGCAGCCCGTTGATGCCCGCCAGCAGCATCATCTGGAGCATGCGCGTCGGGTCGGGGTTGGCGGGCAGCTCGAACACCAGCAGCACCGCGACCCCGCCTGCCGCCGCCGCCAGCCCCGCGAGGAAGTAGGCGTTAAGACGCGTGGTGCGCCTCAGGCTGGCCGCTGCCAGCAGCGCGCTCACGATGGCGTAAGCGGCCAGCGCCAGCGAGCCGCCCGACAGATAGCCGATGAGCAGGCCCTGCACGATGGCCACGAGCGCGGCGAACTCGAGCCCTACCAGGGCGACGAGTGCCAGCACCGGCGCGGCTGCCGGGAAGAGATACGCCGCCTGGCTGCCCGCAGGCACCATGATCTCGGCGGCGGTCAGGAAGGCCAGCACCAGCAGAATGATGAGCAGCATGCGCCCCGGATCGTTGAGCCAGCCGGGGCGAAACGTACCGAGGTAAACCGTCAGCAGCACCACACTGACCAGGCTGACGAGCAGGGCGCTCGCGGCGTCGCGCCACGTCACCTGCTGCGAAGCCAGCCCGAGGGCACGCAGCGCCTCCAGGTGTTCCTCGTCCAGCCGCTCGCCGGCCCGCACGATGATCTCGCCCTCGCGGAAGGTGCGCTGGACGGGCTCGACGGCCTCGACGGCCTGCCGCCGCGCTTCCTCCGTCGCCTCGACATTTAGCACGCTGTTTGGCACGACCATCTCGCGCGACAGGGCCAGCGTCACCGGGATCAGGGACTCCGGCATGCTGGGGCTGACTTTTAGCTCCAGGCTGGCGGTGACGTCGCGGAGGTTGCCCTCCTGCACGGTGCCGCTCATCGCATCTTCGATGAGGCCAACCGTCTCGCGCGCCACAAGCCCGAACTGGTTGTCGCTCATCTGCAGGAGCGCCGTGGCGTGGTCGCGAGAGATAGTCAGCGCCTCGACAGCCTGCAAGTAGGTATGCTTGAGCTCGGTATCAGCGTAGGGATCGGCCCGTACATCCGTAATGAAGGCCATGATGCGGGACATCAGGCGCACCTGCTCGCGCCCGACGCGCGGATCGGGGTTGTCGTAGATATCCTCGACGCTGTTGGCCGCGACTCCCCGCGCCCGCTCGGTCTGGATGTCGCTGACGTAGGTGACATCACCCGGCGCGCGAATGTCCTCCGGCACGATGTCGCCCGTCTCGAGATCGTACAGCGCCTGCTGGTTGAGCGTCGGGAAGAGCAGCAGGAGCGTCGTACCCAGCACGAACAGCCCGCCGATGAGCAGGACTCGCATGACGAACCAGAAGCGCTGGAAGCGCGCCCTGGACTCGCTCGTGGCAGGTGTTGCGCCCCTCGCCTGGAAGTCCATCGTGGGTTGTCTCTGGCTCCGGCTCAGGCCAGCAGCTCGCGGACGACCTGGCTGACGAGCTTACCGTCGGCCTGGCCCTTGAGCCGCTCCATGAGCGGACCCATCACCTTGCCCATATCCCGCATGCCGCTGGCGCCCGCCGCCTCGATGGCCGCACGGGCTTCCGCTTCGATCTCCTCCCGCGTGAGCTGGCGCGGCAGGTAGGCTTCCAGGAACGGGAGTTCCTCGCGCTCGCTCGCGACGATGTCCTCGCGCCCGGCTTTTTCCGCCTCCTCGATGCTGTCCTGCCGCTGCTTGACCAGCTTCTGCACGATGGCCAGCACCTCAGCGTCGTCAAGCTGGCTGCGCGCCTCGACCTGCTCGGCTTCAAGGATGCGGGCAATCGCCGACTCGTACTCGCCCATCTCCTCAGGGGTCATCGCGTGCGAGGCGCGCTGGAAGTTGTGCTTCTTCAGCGCTTCGTCGACCAGCGCCACACGTTTGCGCTGCTCAGCCTCGGTGATACTCGTCATAATATTGCGGATAACCGTGCGCCGCACCGCCTCGCGGTTGCGCATGGACTCCTTCAGGTCTTCCGCCAACTGCTCTCTAAGGCTCATCGTCCTCCGCACTCTCCTGCTGGTCTTTGGGCCGCGCCGGCTTCCGGGCGAGACCACAGTTTTTAGTATAACTGCGGCCCTCCCGAAAACAAAGCAGGCCGCCCTGCTCCGGGCGGCCCGGCACCGCCATGCTGCAAGCTCGCCTAACGGCGCTTGCCGAACTGGTGCTCGCAGTCCTGCTCGCTCATACGAAACTCAAGGATCTCCACGCCGTCGAGCTCTTCGAGTGCCTTTCGGACGGCAGCCTCATCGGCCCCCTGCTCCTTGATGCTCAGGATGCCGTGGGTGGCCTCCTCGCCTTCAAACGTGGTGATGGAGACGATGTTGCTGCCCACCCCGGCGAGCGCGTTGGCGATGGCGGCGAGCTGGCCCCGCTCATCCGCCACACCCAGGTCGATCTGGAGGCCGGGCTCCCCGCCGCCCATCACCTCGACAAATGCGCGGAAGATGTCTGTCTCGGTGATAATGCCGACGAGCTCTTCGCCCCGCACGATGGGCAGCGCGCCGATGCGGTGCTTGAGCATGATGTTCGCCGCCCCGGCGAGGCTGCAGTTCTCATCCACCGCGATGACAGGCGTCGTCATGATGCGGTCGACAGTGAGTTTATCCAGCAGCGTGGTGATCTCGTACATGCTAAGCGACGTCGCCTTGGACGGCGCGCTGCTCACAAGGTCGCTTTGCGACACCATACCGATAAGCCGGCCGTCCTTGACTACCGGCAGGCGCCGTATCCCGTGCTTGTCCATCAGGGCCACCGCCTGGCGGTGGGTGGTATCAGGCGTAATTGTGATGGGGTCGGGCGTCATGCGCTGCTTAACCTTCATCGTGGCCACATCCTTTCAGAGGAGAGAGGGGTTGGTCCGGAGCCGTGCTCCCGGGAGTCACTCACTCGCATTATATCACAGCTTGGCGCTCAGCCGGGCGGCCAGGCCATGCGCCGCCCGGCCAGCAGATGAAAGTGAACGTGAAAGACGCTCTGACCGGCCTGCCGCCCGTTGTTGACGACCAGCCGGAAACCGTCCGCGACGCCTTCCTGCTCGGCCACCTCCCGCGCTGCCGCCACCACATCGCCCATCAGCGCGGCGTCCTCCGGCTGCAGGTCCGCGAGCCGGGGGATGTGCTTCTTAGGCACGATAAGGATGTGCGTGGGGGCCTGCGGATTCGTGTCGCGGAAGGCTAGAACGCTGCCCGTCTCATAGACACGGTCGGCGTCCGCCTCGCCCGCGGCAATCCGGCAGAAGATGCAGGCTTGCTCCATGGGATGGATCCTCTCAACTCGGCGGGTGCTACAGCTTGTAGCCAATCATCCGCAGGAAATCGCGACGGTGCTTCCGGTCGGCTTCCTGCTCGATTCCCTTGGGGCTGAAGCCGTCTACCACGCCGAGGATGCCGCGCCCCTGCTCCGTCTCGGCAATGATCACTTCGGTCGGGTTGGCCGTCGCGCAGAAGATGCGGGCCACCTCCGGAACGCGCTTGACCGCGTTCAGGATGTTGATCGGGAAGTAGCCCTGCCCCAGAAAGATGATGAAGGCGTGCCCCGCGCCGATGGCCTCCAGGTTCTTGCGGGCCAGCTCGATCATCTCGTCGTCGGTGCCGGTGAGGCGGATCAGGCACGGGCCGGACGCTTCGGCGAAGGCCAGCCCGAACTTGATACCCGGCACGGTCTGGACGAGCGCCTCATGCACGTCCTCGACCGTCTTGATGAAGTGGCTCTGCCCGAGGATGAAGTTAAGCTCCTCCGGTTTCTCGATGCGGACCGTTTTGAGTTCCATGAGCTGCGCTCCTCCAGGTTGGTGCGGGGATCATGCTGTGATTCTACACGCCGGGGGCGGCGATTGGTAACCGGCGGGGCACACTACACGACTTCGGCGCGCACCCCGCCCTCGTCGAGCGCGGTGAGCCGCGCCGCGGTGATCGTGTTGGCGAGATCGTCGGGCGTAACGGTTACGGCGCGCAGGTAGTTGCCTGTCAGCCCGGTCCACACGAAGCCATCCGGCGTGGCGGCGCGCGCCGACTCCCACAGGATGCGGTGAGTCTGACCGAGATGGCGCGTCTGGAACGCCTGCCACCGGGCGTCAGAGTGCGCCAGCATGCGCGCCTTACGCTCGTCGGACACCTCGCGCGGCACCTGGCCCGGCATCCGCGCCGCCGCCGTGCCGGGGCGCTTCGAGTACGGGAAGACGTGCAGCCGTGCAAAATCCATCGCCGCGACGAAGCGCAGGGATTCCTCGAACTCCTCATCCGTCTCGCCGGGGAAGCCAACGATGATATCCGTCGTCAGGGCGAGATCGGGGATGCGCGCCCGTGCCGCCTCGACCAGTGCGCTAAACGCCGCCTGCGTCGTGCGGCGGGCCATGCGCCGCAGCGTGCGGTCGCATCCGGATTGCAGCGGCAGGTGCAGGTACGCGCCGAGCCGCTCGTCCTGCCACAGGTCGAAAAACCCGGGCTCGATGTCCCACGGCTCCAGCGACGACAGCCGCAGACGCGGCACGGTCGTCTCGGCGAGCAGCCTGCCGGTCAGCTCGCCGAGGCTGGAGCCATCGCCGCCGGGCTCGCGCCCATACGAGCCGAGGTGGACGCCCGTCAGCACGACTTCCTGATAGCCCATGTCGATGAGCAGCCGGACCTCGTCGAGGATCTCGTCCGCCGGGCGGCTGCGCCCTGCCCCGCGGGCGATGGTCGTCACGCAGAAGGTGCAGCGGTTGTCGCAGCCATCCTGCACTTTGACGAAGGCGCGGGTGCGCCCCAACGTGCCGGGCGGCAGCGGCTCGCGAACCAGCGGCTCGCGCTCGTAGTCCGGCGCAGCCTCGCCGCCGGTCAGCGCGACAAGGCGGTCCTTCTCCAGGTTGCCGATGACCTGTGCAACGTTCGGGAGATGGGCGAGTTTTTCGGGCGAGATCTCGGCGTAGCAGCCCGTGGCGACGATTTGCGCGCCGGGGTTGGCGCGCCCGGCCTGCCGGATCATCTGGCGGCTCTTGCGGGCCGCGGTCTTCGTCACCGCGCAGGTGTTCACGACGACGAGGTCGGCGTCGGCGGCGCTCCCGGCAAGCGTATCGCCGCGCGCCGCGAACTGCCGCCCCATCCGCTCGATTTCCGCCTGGTTCAGCCGGCACCCAACAAAGTCGAGGTATACCCGCCGGCCTTCTGAACTCTGCTCACTCATACCACTACCCTTATTGGATATTGGAGTCAACAGATTGCACAGATGAACACAGAGGAAAGACTTTACGTGATCCACGAATTACACGAATGGCACGAATGAAAGGATACGAAGAACCCTTCGTGTAATTGGTGCCATTCGTGGATCAATGTTTCATTCTCTGTGCTATCTGTGTCATCTGTGGACTGACAACTCTCTTGTCTACCTGTTTAGTCTGCCGCTTCGGGCGCGGCGATCACCAGGTCGTCGAAGGCGGCGGCCGCCTCGGCGGGCGTGGTCTGCTCGCCGTCGAAGCCGGTATAGCCCTGCACACCCAATCCGATCTTGCCCTGCGGCTGGCTGGCGTCCACCCACTCGTCGGCCATCTCACCGCCGTTGCACTCGCCGTCCATTGGAATTGGCCGCACACCTTCCTCGTACGAGATGCACAGCGGCAGTGCCTCCCCGTTGACGGCGAAGCGGAAAGTATCGCCCCGCGCCTCAACGCGAATCCGGTTCGTCTCGTCGCCGGTGAGGATGGCAGGCGCTGGCATCCAATCGCTCACGGTCGTCTGGATACCATCCCGGACCTTGCTGAGCGAGTAGTAACCGTCGCTTGAGATGTCGAACCGGTTGTAGTTCTGGGCGTCCGTCAGCCGGAACACGACGAACATCGCGTTGTTGTCCGGCCCGGCGACCTTCGTCGCATCCACTTCCAGCACGAAATCGCCGAACGTGTAGTTCAGCCCCGAATAGCCGCCCGCATCGACGAGCGAGTTAACGCCAACAGCCAGCCGCCCATCCTCGATGCCAGCCGAGATGATGCCGTCGCTGAACAGCTCCCAGTCGGCCTCGGCATCCGCGTCAAACCCTGTCTCGTACAGCACCGCCACTTCGCCCTCACCGGCACTTGGAACGGCCAGCGTCGGGGGCGC
>CAZDLX010000151.1:0-8361 GCA_964506005.1 uncultured Anaerolineae bacterium
ACGCCATTGCCGTAGATGTCCTCGCCGTTGTAGATCACCGAGCCCTCGACGCGAGTGCCGGGGATCAGGTCATTCATCCGGTTGTAGCAGCGCAGCAGCGTGCTCTTGCCCGAGCCGGACGGGCCGATGATCGCCGTGATGCGGTTGCGGTAAATCGGCAGCGTAATGCTGCGCACGGCGAGGTCGCTGCCATACCACACGGTGAGGTCCCGCGTGTCGATGACGATGTCCTCGTCCGTCACGCCGTCCAGCGGCGTGTACGTCGTCTTCTCGACTATCTCCATGTCGTCTCTGCCCACCATACCCGCAGAATCCTCGAGTGCTGGCTCGTTACGCATGATTGTACCGTGGCTGGCGGCGCATTCTCATCGCCTCACTGAGCCCGGCGGCCGATTCGCCGCGCGAGCAGCGTGAGGATCAGCACCAGCAGCATCAGCTCCAGCGCGCCCGCCCAGGCGCGGGCGTGAGCCGCCTCGAACGGGCCGCGCGCCTCGTTGAAGATGATCAGCGGCAGCGCGGACTGCGGCTTCCCGACCAGCTCGGGCACAATGCGAAACGCCCCGAGCGCCGTCAGCAGCAGCGGCGCCGTCTCGCCTGCGGCGCGGGCCACTGCCAGCATGGTCGCGGTGATGAGCCCGCTGGAGGCGGTCGGCAGGACCACCTTGAGAATCACCTGCCAGCGCCGGGCCCCCAGCCCGTAAGCCGCGTTGCGCAGGTCGTCGGGCACCAGCCGGAAGACCTCCTCCGAGGCGCGGGTGATGATGGGCAGCATCAGCAGGCTGAGCGCCAGCCCGCCCGCGAGTGTCGAGAACCCGGCGCCGTTCTGCACGAGCACCGTGTAGATGAACAGGCCGACGAAGATCGAGGGGACGCCGGTCATCACGTCGGTGAAGAACTGGATGAACGGCACGAGCCTGCTGCTGGAGTACTCGACCACGTAGATGGCCGCGCCAATCCCCAGCGGCACCGAGATCAGGACCGCGATGCTGACCATGTACAGCGTCCCGAACAGGCCGTTGAGGTAGCCGCCGCCCGGCCGCAGCATGGAGATTGACTGGACGGACGTGAGGAACTCCCACGACATCGCGCTCGCACCGCGCCGGAACACCTCGAACAGGATCAGCGCCAGCGGAATCAGCGCGAGCAGCAGCGCCAGGAACAGGACGCCCTGCATCAAAGCGTCTTTACGCTTGCGCCAGGCGGCGTGGCTGGAGCGCCCTGCCAGCGAGGCGGCTCGTTCGGAGCGGGACTCCATATCTGCGGTTCGCATGCTCATATGCTGCCATCCCCTGCGACCCGCCCCCCGGTGATCCGCACGATCAGCCGGGCGGCCATATTGACGATGACGGTGATCACGAACAGCACCACGCCGACGCCGAGCAGCGCCCTGACGTTTTCCGGCGCGGCTTCCTGGAAGGTCACGGCGATGATGCCCGCCATCGACTGCCCGCCGCCGAAGATCGACGCCGGGATCTTCTGCGAGCCGCCGATGAGCATCGCCACCGCGATGGTTTCGCCGAGCGCCCGCCCCAGGCCGAGCATCGTCGCGCCGATGGTGCCCGTGCGCGCCCTCGGCAGCACGACCTCGCGCATCATCTCCCAGCGCGTCGAGCCAAGCGCGTACGCCCCGAAGATCTCCGCCTCGGGCGTGTTGTCCATGACCTCGCGGGTGACGGACGTGATGATCGGCAGGATCATGATCGCCAGCACCACGCTGGCGGCGAAATAGTTGTAGGTGACGACCGGCCCGCCCAGGAACGGGATGACGCTGCCCACCGTCCCTGCGACGAAGTCCATGACCGGGCGGAGAAAGACGGGGACGAAGAACAGCAGCCCCCACAGCCCGTAGACCACGCTGGGCACCGCGGCCAGCAGCTCGACGGCGTACGTCAGCGGGCGGCGCACCTGCATCGGCGCGACGTGCGTGAGAAACAGCGCGCTGCCGACCGCGAGTGGAACCGCGATGAGCAGGGCGATGCCGGACGTCACCAGTGTCCCGACGATGAACGCCAGCGCGCCGTAGTCCCCGGTGATCTCGGACCGCGATACGCCGGGGTCCCAGTCGGTGCTGGTGATGAACGACAGGCCCTCGTGAACGAACACCGGCCAGGCTTCAATCGTCGTCGAGATGAGCATCGCGGCGAGGATCAGCAGCACGCTGGCCCCGGCCAGCATCAGGCCGCGGCCAAACCACTCATCCGCCGACGACTTGCGAGGCACCCTGGGCCGGGGCGCAGCGGCGGGTTCCGTAGCCATCACTCCTCCTTTTCCTCGTGAGAACGGCGATGTGGGGCTCAGCGCGAGCCCCACACCACGGTGGTCCGGAAGGTGGTCTCAGGCTGGCGTTAACCTTCTGAGTTGATCAGGTTGACCTTCTCCAGCGCCCGAGCCTCAAGCGAGCCGGGCAGCGGCGAGTAAAGCAGCTCCCCGGCGAGGGCGTCCCCCTCCGTCAGCCCCCAGGTCGCGAAGTCCTTGAGTGCAGCCTCGGTCGCCTCGTCGTAGCCGCAGGTCCAGGCCAGCAGCCACGTCGCCCCGGCAATCGGGTAGCCCTCGCCGCCCACATCCAGGATGTTGAAGCGCAGGTCGTCGGGGATCTCGATGCTGTCAGCCGCAGCCGCCGTCGACTCGAGCGTCGGGGTGATGGCCGTACCGTCCGCGTTGATGACATCGGCGACC
This sequence comes from uncultured Anaerolineae bacterium, assembly GCA_964506005.1. Classification (GTDB taxonomy): domain Bacteria; phylum Chloroflexota; class Anaerolineae; order Aggregatilineales; family UBA3940; genus UBA3940. The sequence goes on from CAZDLX010000151.1 coordinate 2,677, forward strand.
GGGATGCCGTTAATCAGGGCGTAGGAAAGCTCGATGTAGCCGATGGCCCCGGGGTTCTGCTGGATCTGGGCGGTCACGCCGTCATTTTTCTCGCCGCCAACCGAGCTCGGGGCGGGCCAGTTGACGTCCTTGCCCACTCCGGGGCCGCTGGCCCACGCGTCGGAAACGCTGCTCAGGTACGTGGTGAAGATGCTCGTCGTGCCCGAGCCGTCCGAGCGGTGGGCCACGATGATCCCCTGGTCGGGCAGCGTCACGCCGGGGTTCAGCTCCGCGATGGCGGGGTCGTTCCAGTTGGTGATGTCGCCGAGGTACATGCCGGCGATGACCGGGCCTGACAGCGTAAGCTGCTCGACGCCCTCGACATTGTAGCCCATGGCGACCGCGCCGAAGACTGTCGGAATGTGAACGGGCTCGCAGCCGCGCGCCTCGGTAGCGTCGGCAAGCTCCTCGTCGTTTAGGAATGCGTCCGTAGCCCCGAAATCCGTCTGCTGGCCGATGAACTGCTCGACGCCGCCGCCGGAGCCGATGGACTGGTAGTTGATATTCACGCCCGGTTCGACAGTTGTCATGTACTCGGCGATCCACTCCAGGTAGAGTGGTGCCGGGAATGACGCGCCCGCGCCGAGCAAATCGGCTTCGAGCCCGCTTCCGATATCCTCACTCGCTCCACCGCTGCAGGCTGCCAGCAGGGCACCGGCCAGCGCGAGCAGCGCGATGGTGGGTATCAGCGTGCGTACCTTCATTCAGCCTTATCTCCTCTTTGGTATACCAGAAGTTACTGTAGTCCGATTGCACATTCCAACCGTACCGGGCACACGTTAACCCGCTTTTAGCAGAGCGTTAAAGGCAGATTAAGCCGGAGAATGCAAAAAGGGCCCTCCCGCCTGGTGGGAAGGCCCTTTGCCGATGTGTGAGTATACGAGGCGTCTACTCAGCCACAGGCTCGATGCCCATCAGCTCGAACAGCCGCCGGTAGTTCATGTGCTCGGCCAGCAGCGCCTCGAAGCGGGCCAGCTTCTCCGCCTGCCCGAGTCGCGTCTTGCCGAAGATGCTCTCAATCGCCTCGACGGCTTCCAGCGTGTTGCGCGAGACGAGCAGTACCGTCACGCCCACCTGGTTGGCCCGCTCAAGCACGGCGGCGCTCGGCTGGAGGTTGCCGGTGAGGATCAGCGCCGAGGTTGAAGTCTCCAGCGCAGCGAGCTGCACGTCGGTGCGGTCGCCGCCGGTGATCACGGCTTTGTTCTGGATCTGCCGGAAGCGTGAGAGCGCCTCCTGCGCGCCCATAGCGCCGACCATCAGGTTCTCGACGAGGGCGTCGGTGTTCTCCACCTTGCCGATGATCCTGCCGTCCAGCGCCTCGACAAGCTCGCCCACGCTGATGGCTGCCAGCTCGGGACGCTCGACGATCGTGCCGAGCACCGGGATACCCTGGCGCTCGAGGAACGGCACCGCCTGCTGCTCGACGAAGTCGAGCTCCTCCGCGGGCACGCGGTTCAGCACGACGCCGAGCAGACGCTCCCCAATGCGGAACTTCGCCGCCAGCGAGTCGTCCAGCAGGCGCAGCCGCCCCCGGTACTTGACCACGGCGAGCACCTGCGCGTCGAGCATCTCGGCCACGTGTGGCGTGGAGAGGTGGAGGGCGTAGCCCATCCGCAGGCTGCCGCCGCCTTCGAGCAGCAGCACGTCCTTGGCCTCGCCGGCCTTCTCCGCGGCTTCCACGATCTTCTCGTCCAGGCCGCAGCCGTCATCTTCGAGACAGTCGGGCAGCATGGCCGGCGTCACGACGACGGGGGCGAGGTCGCGCGGGTCCGAGGGCAGCGCGAGAACGTTCTTGACGAAGCTGGCATCCTCGTCCACGATGCGCCCGGCAAGCTGCGTTGCGTCATAGCTGAGCGGTTTGAGGTATCCGACGCTGTAGCCTTCCGCCTGGAGACGCTTGCCGAGCCCCAGCAGTACGGCGGTCTTGCCGGAGAAATTCTCAATCGACGTAATGTATAGTGCCTTCATAGTTCGACTGCTGTCCTCTCGATTACTGTGTCTTGTTCAGCCGGTGAGTTCAATAAGTGAGTTGAGCCCATTATACGCCAACCCGCGGTAGGCTACTCTTGGCTCGCTAGCACAAGCCGCATGTCGATGGCAATCGCCCCCTGGCCTTCGTCGAAGACCATCAGCGGGTTGATGTCCAGCTCCAGGATCTCCGGGAAGTCGGTGACGAGCTGGCCGATCCGCATCAGCGTATCGACGATAGCCTCCTTGTCGGCGGGCGGGCGTCCGCGCACGCCGTCCAGCAGGGCGTGCGCGCGGATCTCGTTCAGCATCTGCCAGGCCTCGTTGCGGGCGAAGGGCGCAATCCGGAAGGTGGCGTCCTTGAGAATCTCCACGTAGATGCCGCCCAGAGCAAAGGTGACAAGCGGGCCGAACTGCGGGTCGCGGTTCATGCCGACCAGAATCTCGTGCCCCTGCGGGGTCATCTCCTGCACGGTGCAGCCCCAGATGCGGGCTCCCGGCACGTAGCGCTCGGCGCGGTACACCATCAGCTCGAAGGCGTCGCGCACATCCTGGGCGTTCTGCAGGCCCACCCGCACGCCGCCGACATCCGTCTTGTGCAGGATATCCGGCGAGGCGATCTTGAGCACCACCGGGTAGCCGATCTCTCCGGCCATCTCGACGGCCTGCTCCGGCGTCTCGGCGAGCTTGGTCTCCGGGGTGCGGAGCCCGTATGCCTGCAGGATGCGCCGCGCCTCGAAGTCGCCAATGGACACGCGGCCCTCGGCGCGCACTTTGGCAAACACGTCGCGCACCGCCTCGCGGTCGACGTCCAGCTCCTCGAACTCCGGCATGGGCTGGTCTTTGTGATCGCGGTACTCGACCATCGCCCGCAGCGCATCCACCGCCCGCTCGGGGAAGGGGTAGTTCGGCACGCCGCGCTCGGTCAGGATGTCGATGCCTTTCTGTACCTCCTTCTCGCCCATGAAGACGGCCAGCACGGGCAGGCGGGCGTTGTCTGACAGGTTGGCCACAGCGACCGCCGTGCCGGGGATGTCCGTCATGGCCTGCGGAGTCAGGATCACGAGGATGGCATCGACGTTCGGGTCCTCGGAAACGGTCTGGATGGCGTACTCGTAGCGGTCGCCGGCGGCGTCGCCGAGCACGTCAACCGGGTTGGCGGCGGAGGCGGCGTCGGGCAGGTAGCTCTCCAGCTTCTTGATCGTCTCGTTGTCAAAGCGGGCGATCTTCAGGCCACTGCGCTCGATGGCGTCGGTGGCGAGGATGCCCGGCCCGCCCGCGTTCGTAATGATCGCGATGCGGTCACCCTTGAGCAGCGGCTGGTAAGCGAACGCGCGGGCGAAGTCAAACAACTGCTCCATCGTGTGCGCGCGGATGATCCCCGCCTGTTTAAAGGCGGCGGCGTAGGCCTGCTCGGAGCCGGCCAGCGACCCGGTGTGCGAGGACACCGCTCGCGACCCGGCCTGCGTCACGCCGGACTTCACCGCGACGATGGGCTTCTTCTTGCTGGCGACCCGCGCCGTGTCGATGAACTCCCGCCCCGAGGGCACACCCTCGATGTAGGCCATGATCACGTTCGCGTTGGGGTCGTCCGCCCACATCTCCATCAGATCGATCTCGCTGACGTCCGCCTTGTTGCCGAGCGAGACGAACTTGGAGAAGCCCAGCTCGCCCGCGAGCGACCAGTCAAGCACGGCGGTACCCAGCGCGCCCGACTGCGACATGAAGTTGATGGGGCCCTTCGGCGGGGTGCCCGCGGCGAAGGAGGCGTTCAGCGGGGTAAAGGTGTCGATCACGCCCAGGCAGTTGGGGCCGATCACGCGGATGCCGTACTTTTTGGCAATCTCCATCAGCTCGCGCTCGCGCTCCAGCCCTTCACGGCCCGCCTCGCGGAAGCCAGCCGTGATCACGACCACCGCCGGGATGCCCTTCTCGCCGCACTCCTGCATGGCTCCGGGCACGAACTTGTACGGGATGACGATCACGCCCAGGTCGATCGGGTCTTCGACGTCGAGCACGCTCGGGTAGACCTTCAGCCCGAAGATCTCGTCCGCCTTGGGGTTGATGGGGTACACCTTGCCGGTGCTGGCAAACCCACCGTTGACGAGGTTCTCTACCACCGCGTAGCCCAGCTTGTCCGGGTCACGGGAGGCGCCGATCACTGCTACTGATTGGGGTTCGAAGAACTTGTCAAGCATATATCGCGTTCCTACTCTGCTTTCAGGTCATTGGGTCGGCATATGGATGATAAACGGTGCCCCGGATGCCTGCGCCAGCTCGTCCAGCGCGATGGTCTGCGCCGTGCCGTCCCGCGCAAGCTCGGGGACGATGGTCAGCGTCCAGCCGCTGCCCGAAGGCAGCGTCGTGTAGAGCACGCCCTCGCCAAGCGGGGCGTAGTCGAACAGGCCTTCTCTTTCCGGGCCGGGCGGCGACGTCTCCCACGGCTCGCCGGGGCGCACCACCGCCCAGGCCTGCCCGGTGGGCTCGCCGTCTGCGCCGGCTTCCACGACGACGTCAAGCAGCAGGCGCTCGCCGTCCGGCAGCCAGCGCGCCCCGTAGATCGTGTGGCCCGGCGGCGATTCCACGTCGCGGGTTTCGCCGAGCCTCAGATCGTGGACTCGCAGAACGGTGCGCCGCTCTTCGGAGGGGTCTGCCCGCAGCGCCAGGTAAGCCAGCCTCCGGCCACCGGGCGCAAGCACCGGTGTCCCCCCGAGCTCGCCTTCGACCGGCAGCAGCAGGCGGCCCGAGCCCGTCGCGGGATCGACCGCGTAGACTCCCTGAGCGCCCGCGCCCGGCACGAGCGGGCTGAGCAGCACCGGGCCACCTGCCGGCCACGCGAACGGCGCGAGCGGCGGCGCGCCTGGCAGCGCGGCCCGGCTGACGATCTGAACTGCAGTACCCTCGCTCGCCGCGGCGGTGAAGATCGCCCAACCTGCCTCCTCCAGCGGTGCGCCGTCCTCAAGCTCAGTGTAGGCGACGGCGCTGCCATCGCTCGCCAGCGCGAGCGCCGCGATGCGCGTTCCGTCGCCGGGCCGGGCGAGCAGGTTCGCCTCCGCCTCGTCGAGGGGCCACACGGCAGCGCCGAGCTGCCGCCCGTCCGCACCCCAGACGAGGTAGGCCAGCGTGTGCCCATCCGCCGCCGCCGTGACGTTCGACGCCGTCTGCCCCACTTCGAGCGGCAGCGCCACCGGCCTCACCGCACCGTCCAGCCCCACCTCAACTACCACATCCGCCCGGCCATCAACGCCCACCCAGATGCGCTGGGAGTTGAGGGCGAGAGCAGGCGTAGCGGTCGCGGAAGGGAGCGGTGTGAGCGCCGGCTCGGCGGTCGGCGCCAGGTCTGGCGGCGCCCGGTCAGGTGTTACCGTCAGCGCAGAGGCGGGCGGGGCGCCGGGCCTCCGCAGTGTCGGCTCGCCGGCAGTCGGCACCGGGCGGCAGGCGCACAGGGCGCAGGCCAGCCCGGCCAGCGCCAGCACGAACGGCGTTCTGGCAGGCATACACGGTGTAGGGTTCATCCAACACTCTCCGCAGGCTGGCTGCGGAGCTGGTAATCTGGCGAGACGCGCGAGAGGCCATTCGCTCGGCCATAACGCCATTATAGCATGTGCAAACAGGGGGTTAAAGGCATCAAGTGCCGGGGGACGCACTGTGCAGCGAAATGTGTGAAATCCCTCACAA
>CAZDLX010000152.1:0-8338 GCA_964506005.1 uncultured Anaerolineae bacterium
AGAGCCATCAGGCCCAGGTTGGTGCAGATGTTGCTCGTCGCCTTCTCTCGGCGGATGTGCTGCTCGCGAGTGGCGAGGGTCAGCACGTAGCCCTTCTCGCCGTTGGCGTCGGTCGCCTCGCCGACGAGCCGCCCGGCCATCTTGCGCACGTACTCGTCGCGCGTGGCGAAGAAGCCCAGGTGCGGGCCGCCAAAGCCCATCGGGATGCCGAGCCCCTGCCCCTCGCCCACGACGATGTCAGCGCCCATCCAGCCGGGCGGCTTGAGCAGGCCGAGCGAGATCGGGTCGGCGACGACGGTCGCCATCGCGCCATGGTCGTGCGCCGCCTGGATCGCCTTCTCAATGGGGTCGACCTCGCCGAAGAAGTTCGGGTAGGCGACGGCGACCATCGCAGTGTTGTCGTCAATCAGCTCGATGAGCTTGTCCATGTCCACCCAGCAGGCGGTGTCGCCGACAATCTCGACGTCCATGCCCTGCATATAAGTGTGGACAACTTCGCGGTACTCGGGGTGGATGCCGGAGCAGAGCACGATGCGGTTGCGCTTGCCGCGGTAGCGGCTGTACGCCATGATCGCCGCCTCCGCCAGAGAGGTCGCGCCGTCGTAGTGGCTGGCGTTGGAAACCTCCATGCCGGTCAGCTGCACGATCATGCTCTGGTACTCGAAGATGGCCTGCAGCGTGCCCTGGCTCACTTCGGGCTGGTACGGAGTGTACGCGGTGAGAAACTCGCCGCGCAGGATGATGTGACTCACAACCGGCGGGATGTAGTGGTTGTACGTGCCCGCCCCGAGGAACATCGCGGTTTTGCCACCGGGGAAGGTGTCGTTGTTGAGGTTCTCAAGGAACCAGGCCGTTTCCATCTGGGAGAGTCCGTCGGGCAGGTCCAGCTCCGGGAAACGCACGGACTCCGGCACGTCGTGGAACAGGTCCTCGATACGCGCCACGCCGACGGCGTCGAGCATCCGCTCGACGTCGGCTTTACTGTGGGGTATATATGCCATTCTGTTGCTCCTTCACAACCCTCGCGGGCTGCGCCCGTCCGGGTGGGTGCGTGCGGCAAACGCCGTGCGGCAAGCTGCCGTGCGGCAGCCCTGAGGCGGCCGGCGCAGCCGCCCGGTTCACCTTACGCGCGTTCCTCGCAGTAAGCGCGGTAGGCTTCGGCATCCATCAGTCCGTCCAGCTCCGAGGTGTCTGACGGCTTGATGCGGATGATCCAGCCCTCACCGAAGGCATCCGAGTTGATGGTCTCGGGCGCATCTTCCAGCCCCGAGTTCACCGCCACGACCTCGCCGCCGACCGGCATATTGACGTCGGCAGCTGCTTTCACCGATTCGACGACGCCGAACGTGTCGCCCTGGTCGAAGGTATCCCCTACCTCGGGGAGCTCTACGAACACGAGGTCGGAGAGCAGATCCTGCGCGTAGTCCGTAATCCCGATCAGGGCTTCGTCGCCTTCGAGCTTCACCCACTCGTCGGACTTGGTGAACTTGTACCCCTCGGCGGGGATATTCAGGTCGGCCATGCAGATATCCTCACTTTCTGAAAGATCGATAGCAAACCGGTCGTCGTGACAACACAACAGGGGAGCATAGCGCAGACAGAATCAACCGTCCGTTATGCTCCCCTGTCATCAACCTGTGAGATTCGCCCGCCCGAGGCGGGCTTGCTCCATCGGTGCTGCGCGAGGCGTGCCCCGTGGCGGGCAGGCGTCGTGCAGGCTCTCCAGAGAAATGGCGGCATAGGGTCCTGGTGCCTGAGAGTTTCGCACCGCAGCAGTGGCTGCGGCCTTGCCCCTTCGGCGCTCCCTACGGGAGACTCTCCCCCATCCCACGTCGCACGATTCAGTTGTCAATTCAGCGGGCGGCTGCTTCCCGGTGGCCGTTATCCGCCCGTATTGTAGACGCGAGCGCCGCAAACGTCAATCCGAAAGGCCGCTGCGCGGGGCTCGCCGCTACAGATCACCCTGCAGAATGAGCCGCGCCGTCGCCGGGTTGGTGGCCAGCGGCACGTCGTGGACGACACACAGGCGCTGCAGCGTCTGGATATCCGGGTCGTGCGGGTGCCGGGCCAGGCTGTCGATGAAGAAGAGCACGGCGTCCACCTCGCCGGTGACAACCCGCGCCGCGATCTGCACGTCGCCCCCGATGGGACCAGAGAGCATCCGCTCGACGTCCAGCCCGACCTTTTCGTGCACCAGGCCACCGGTCGTGCCAGTACCGATCAGGTGGAACTTCGCCAGCGTATCGCGGTACTCGCGGGCGAATGCGAGCATCTCGTCCTTCTTGCCGTCATGCGCAATCAGCGCGATCGTCTTCACGTTGGCTCCTTCACTGGCGTGGATATCAGGGTGGTCAATCCAAGTATACCCTGGTTTGATGGCGAGCCGGCTGTCACACTAGCCGAACCGCCGCAGCGGTGCTATGCTTGTGCCCGGTCATAATACTCCGAATGCCCGCACAAGGAACCAGCCGTGAGCCGTGAAGACAGGTTTTTCAAGCTGAGCACGACCCTCCCCTACCCCGAGCGCAGCGACGAACGTGACGAGAGCAGCGTTCCCGAGCTCGCCAATGTCGTCGAGCTGTACGAGTCGGGCAGCGCACAGGGCGCCATCGAGTATGGCAGCTCGCTCATGAAGATGTACCCGGACAACGACCTGATTCCCTACCTGCTGGCGACCATCTACCACCAGCGGAACTTCCCGGACGAGGCCCTGGAGATTGCGGTTGACGCTATTCCGCAGTGCCCGCGCCGCTACCGGCTGTATGCGATGGCAGGGCTGGCGGAGTTTGACCGCGGGCGGCTGGCCGAGGCGCTGGTGTGGTGGTCGCGCAGTGTCGTCGCGCAGTGTGCGGTAATGGACTTCCAGGAGTACCGGCCTTTCCTGCACCTTGCGCACACCGCCGAAATTATCGACGCCAGGCGCGAGGCGGATATGTTCTTCACGATGACCGACGCGATGGCCGACGACAGACCGCGCCTCCAGGAACCCGCCGTTGAACGGCTGGCAGCAATCCGCGGCTCGTGGGTGGCGCGGCCTCTGGCCCGTGTGCTGCAGCACCTTGACCAGGAACATTTGCACGGCTCCTAGCCTGGGTTGTCTGGTATACTCCACCCCATGGCAGAGCCCCCCTTTACCTTCAACCTCGAAGCAACCGACGGCGGCGCGCGGGCGGGCACGTTCATGACCCCGCACGGCCCGCTTGAGACACCCGTCTTCGCGCCGGTTGGCACTCAGGCGACGGTGAAGGCGCTCACGCCGCGCCAGCTCGAAGAGCTCGGCGCAACACTGGTGCTGGCAAATACGTACCATCTTTATATCCGGCCCGGCGATGAGCTCATCGCGGAGATGGGCGGCGTGCACCAGTTCATGCAGTGGCGCGGCCCGATGCTGACGGACAGCGGCGGCTTCCAGGTGTGGAGTCTGAGCGGCATCAACAAGGTGGACGACGACGGCGTGACGTTCCGCTCGCACCTCGACGGCTCGCTGCACCGTTTTACGCCTGAGAGCTCGGTTGCGATCCAGCAGAACCTCGGCGCCGATATCATGATGTGTTTCGACGAGCTGGCCGACCCTGACAACTACGACTACATGCGCATCGCGCTGGACCGCACGCACCGCTGGGCAGCGCGCTGTTACGAGGCGTGGACTAACCGCGACCGGCAGGCGCTGTTCGGCATCGTGCAGGGCGGCATCTTCGAGGATCTGCGCCGGCACTCCGCCGGGACCCTGGCGGCGATGGACTTTCCCGGCTACGCGATCGGCGGGCTGTCCGTCGGCGAGTCGAAAGAGGACATGTACCGCACGCTGGAGGTAACGACGCCGCTTCTCCCGGAGGGCAAGCCGCGCTACCTGATGGGCGTCGGCACGATTGAGGACCTCGTGCACGGGGTGGCGCGCGGCGTGGACATCTTCGACTGCGTGCTGCCGACCCGGCTGGCCCGGCACGGCGCCGCGCTAACCGAGTACGGGCGCATCAACATCGGAAACGCGCGCTACGCCCGGGATCCGTCGCCGCTGTCAGAGACGTGCGACTGCTACACCTGTCAGACGTTCAGCCGGGCTTACCTGCGCCATCTTGTCAAGAGCCAGGAGCTGCTCGCCTCGACGCTGCTCTCAATTCACAACGTGCGGGTCCTGGTGAGGCTGGCCCGGGAGATGCGGGCGGCAATTCTTCACAAAACCTTCACGCAGGTTGCTGCCACGGCACTGGCGAAGCTCGATGAGAAGATGTAATGTCATGGGCGCTGCCGCACCAACAGGCGGCCCACGATGCTGAGTACGAACAAGGATTCACAGGAATTTGAACATTATTCAGGCGATTGTACTGGGCGTCTTGCAGGGTGCAACGGAGTTCATCCCCGTTTCGAGTTCGGGTCATCTCGTGCTGGTGCCCTGGCTGCTCGGCTGGGCACCCTCGGGCCTGGCCTTCACGGTTGTCGTCCACCTCGGCACGGTGTTCGGCGTGCTCACGTTCTTCTGGCAGGACTGGTTCGCGATGTTCAGAGGCGGTATCGAGTGGGCTCAAACCCGGCGCGTGACGCCTGCGCTGCGGATGTTTGGGCTGCTGGTGCTGGCAACGATTCCCGCCGCCATCCTCGGGCTGCTGTTTCAATCCGTCCTTGAGCGCATGTTCCAGAACCCGCTCTTTGCGGCGATCATGCTGCTGGTCACGGCGGCGCTGCTGCTGATCGCCGATCGGATAGGCCGCTCCCTGCGTAATGTCGAGAGTATGACTTGGTACGACAGCCTCATCGTGGGGCTCGCTCAGGCCGTCGCCATCCTGCCCGGCATCAGCCGTTCGGGCTCGACCATTGCCGCCGCGCGCCTGCGCGATGTCGAACGCGGCGACTCGGCCCGTTTTAGCTTCATGCTGTCGCTGCCAATCATCCTCGGTGCGGGCCTGGTACAGCTCGTAGAGCTGATTCGCACCGGTATGTCGCTCAACAGCGCCCTGCCACTCATCGCGGGTTTCGCAGCGGCGTTTGTCAGCGCCTATTTCGTCATTCGCTGGATGCTCAACTATCTGCGCTCGCGCTCGCTCACCGTGTTCGCCGCCTACTGCGTGGTTGCATCGCTGGTCAGCATCGCCGTCTACTTCGTACGCGGCTGACCCACCCGGCAGGAGACTTATGACGCGCCGTGCTCTCTGCGCCATTGCGCTCGCCGCCTGCGCGCTCCTGGCGAGCGGCTGTGCCCGGCTGGCCCCGGCCGGTGGGCAGCCCGCTCTCCACATTGCCGCCGACGAGACGAGTGCCCCTCTCGCCGGGAGCCTGCTCAACGGCTACGAGAGCCTCCACGCCGGCGCGCTGCTTACGCTGTCACCCATGAGCCGTGAAGAAGCTCTGGCAGCCGTACGCTCCGGCGCAGCGGACGCGGCGCTGCTCCTGCATCCACCCGACGGTACATCGCTGTTCCACACGCCGGTCGCCCGCGATTCGCTGGTGATTGTCGCCCACCCGGACATCCCCTACGAGAGCCTCAGCCGCCGCGACGTACGCGCCATCTTCGCAGGGCAGGTCACGACCTGGCCCGCAACCAACGAGCAGCCGCGCCAGCCGATCCAGGTCGTTGCCACCGAGGGGACGAGCTCCGTCCGGGTGGCATTCGACGCGCTGGTGCTGCAAGGCCAGCCGGTGACCGGTTCTGCCCGCCTCGCGCCGAGTACCGCGGACATGGTCGCTCTCACCATGGCAACACCCGGCGCGATCAGCGTCGCGGCGCTCAGTACGCTGGACGGCCAGAGCCGTATCCTCGCTTATGAAGGTCACACCGCGCCGCCCCACGGCACGACACGCGGCACCTACCCGCTGATCACACCGGTGGTGCTCGTAACACAAGAGGAGCCGGAAGATGCGCTGCGCTCGCTGCTGGATTGGATACTCTCGGCGGAGGGGCAGGAGATCGTCCGGCGGCACATGCTCGCCGTGAACGACTGATCGGTTCAGACTCCCGCCAGCCAGGGGTTGTGCTCGCGCTCTTCGCCGATAGTCGTCGGGTCGCCGTGTCCCGGATACACCGTCACGTCGCCGGGCAGGCTGAACAGCACATCGCGGATCGACCGCGCGAGGAGCGCGCCATCCGCACCGGGGATGTTCGTGTGCCCGATGCCCTGCCGGAAGAGCACGTCCCCGTCGAAGACGGCCCTGTGCGCCGCCTCGTAGAGCGAGATGTGCCCCGGCGAGTGGCCCGGCGTGAACAATACCTCGAAGCGCAGTGCCCCGACTTCAAGCACGTCGCCCGGCACAAGCAGCCGCCCTGGTTCGGGCGGTGGCTGCATCGGGATGTGCCAGGCGTCCGCCCCGCCCTTGCGGCGCAGCAGTGGCAGATCTGCCTCGTGGATGGCCAGCGGCGCGCCGGTCTGCGCTGCAGCCCAGGCTGCCCCGCCGATGTGATCCCAGTGCGCGTGGGTAATAACGATCCACTGCACCGCCGCCGCGCGCGCCTCGATGGCCTGCAGAATCGAGCCCTGCTTCCAGCCAGGGTCGATCAGGATGGCTGCCCGCGTTACGGGGCAGGTCACCAGGTAGCAGTTCGTGAGCAGGGGGCCGACGGGCAGAGTGTCGATGTGCACCAGTTATCCTCTCGCCGTGATCAGGGTGGAGAACTGCTCAGTCTGGCACAACGCCGGCAAACAGGTCACGCTCGCGCACCCGCCCGTTGAGCACGGGCGGCTGTGCCCGCATGTAGGTGTCGGTGTGAACGCCCACCAGCAGGCGGCGCATCCGGTACATTAGCTGCGAGAACCGTGTCGAGCTGCCCAGGCCGCCGAGCTGGCTGGCATGGCACATCCGCGCGCGCTCGGCCTGCTCCGCCACGTGCCGGGTATCGATGTAGGCGTGAATCGGGTAGCTGTGCTCGGCGATCTCGCGGAAGTTGATGTCCTGGTTACGCCCCATGCGCTCAGGGTCCTGCCCCAGCAGCGGCATCAGGCGCACCAGGAGCTTGAGCACCCGGCGGTCCTGAGTGAGGTAGTACAGCTTCTGGGGTGCGTAAGGCTCCAGGCCGCCCTCGACCTGTGCGGGAAAGCAGGCAGGGTCGCCGGCGGCTTCAAAAGCACGCACTGTGGCCTGGTGCATCTTGATATGGTCGGGGTGGCCGTAGCCGCCAAATGGGTCGAAGGTGATGACGACCTGCGGGCGCGCCGTGCGGATCGCTCTCACGATGCGCTCGGTGACCTCCTCCAGCGGCGCGGCGTGGAGGCTGTCGGGGTGATCATTGTCGGGCGAGCCCGGCATGCCGGAGTCGCGGTAGCCGAACGTGTGAATATCGGCGAAACCGAGCTCGTCTGCGGCACAGTAGAGTTCCGCCATACGCAGCTCGGCCATCGACTCGTACTGCTGTAAGAACTCGTCGTCCGCGCTGCCGACGTCGCCGTTCGTCGCGCAGATCAGGGTGATTTCAACGCCCTCCGCGGCATAGCGGGCGATCGTGCCCGCCATGCCGAAGGACTCGTCGTCGGGATGTGCCAGCGCCACGAGCATGCGGCGCGAGGCTCCGTTCTCGCTGCTCATCTCTGCCTTTTAGTTGTGCTTAAGGCCACCACAGCGCGCTCAGTCGGCGGCCTGCGCCGCCTCGTGATTCAGGATCTGGCACAGGAAGCGGCCCGTGTAACTCTCCTCGACCCTGGCGACCTGCTCGGGTGTCCCCTCAGCCACCACACGCCCGCCAGCATTGCCACCCTCAGGGCCAAGGTCGATCAGGTGGTCGGCCACCTTGATGATATCGGGATGGTGCTCGATTATCAGCACCGTATTGCCCTGGTCCACGAGTGCCTGCAGCACCTCGATCAGCCGGGCGACGTCCGCGGCGTGCAAGCCGACGGATGGCTCGTCGAGCACGTACAGCGTCTGCCCTGTCGAGCGCCGCGCCAGTTCGCGGCTGAGCTTCACGCGCTGCGCCTCGCCGCCGGAGAGCGTCGTCGCGGGCTGCCCCAGCCGGATGTAGCCGAGCCCGACAGCCTCCAGCGTCTCAAGGCGGCTTACGATAGGCTGGAACGCCTCGAATACGCCGATGGCTTCGCTCACCGTCAGGTCGAGCACGTCGGCTATCGAGAGCCCCTTGAACTTCACCTGCAGCGTCTCACGATTGTAGCGCGTGCCATGGCAGACATCGCACGGGATGTAGATGTCCGGTAGGAACTGCATCTCGACCTGGATCATGCCCTGCCCCGCGCACGCCTCACAGCGGCCACCCTTCACGTTGAAGGAGAAGCGCCCCGGCTTGTAGCCGCGCAGTTTGCTCTCGGGCAGCTCCGCGAACAGCGCACGGATCGGGTCGAACATCTTGGTGTAGGTCGCCGGGTTGCTGCGCGGCGTCCGCCCGATCGGCGACTGGTCG
>CAZDLX010000153.1:0-8324 GCA_964506005.1 uncultured Anaerolineae bacterium
CCTTCTGCATCGCACCCTTGATCACGTCCTGGGTGCGCGCCCAGATCTCCATCGGGTCGTGCTCGACCCAGCCGGCCTGCGGGTAGATTTGCTCGTGCTCCAGCTGGTGGACGGATACCACGTTCCCACCATGGTCGAAGACCATGAAGCGGGTGCTGGTCGTCCCCTGGTCGACTGCGCCTACGTATCTAGCCATTTAGACTTTCTCCTTGTCTTTGGACGGGGTTCAGCCCCGTTGGCCAATCAGTCGTTCAAGCCGTGCTGGCAGGCCGCTCGCCTGCACCGGTTACTCGCCCTCGTCAGACCACGTTTCGGATGCGGACTTGAAGAGCAGGTAGGTGGACGTGGCGCCGGGGTCCTGGTGGCCGATACTGCGTTCGCCCAGGTAGCTGGCGCGGCCCTTTCGTGCCTGCAGGGGGATTGTCGCCTTCATGCCCTCCTCTGCAGCTTCGGTTGCCCTGCCAAGTGCCTCGCTGAGTGATGCGCCCTGCTCGAAGGAGTCTCTTAGAGCGTCGAGGGCGGGGGCCATCGCATCAACCATCGTCTTGTCTTCCAGCTCGGCTTTGCCACGCTGGAGGACACCCTGCAGACCCGCGTCGAAAAGCTCGACGACGTCGCCGTTGGCGAGGCTGTCCTTGTCACCCACTGCCGTGCCGGCGCGCATGAAGAACGTGCCGTACAGCGGGCCGGCGGCGCCGCCAACTGACGAAACCAGGGTCATGCCAACCATCTTCAGGATGTCGCCGATGGACTTCTCCTCGACGTCAGCCAGTTTTTCCATGACCTTGGTGAAGCCCCGGTCCATGTTGGTGCCGTGGTCGGCGTCGCCGATGGCGGAGTCGAGCCGGGTGAGGTACTGCCGGTTCTCGTTGTAGACGGACGCCAGGTCGCGGATCCAGGCGAGGATTGACTGTTTCGTGATCATCGAAGGACTCTCTCCCGCACAGCTACAAGCGGCCTACCAGACAGTTGATTGGGCAAGCTGTGTTTAGACGCCCCAGCGCAGCCCTGGCGTGTTGACAGGTGCGTCCCACAGTTCCTTCATCTCGTCGTCGAGCTTGAGCAGCGTGATCGAGACGCCGGCCATCTCCAGCGAGGTGATGTAGGGGCCGATCAGGTTGCGGGCAACAGTAATGCCCCGGTTGCTCAGCATTTCGTGGAGTTTGCGGTAGACGATGTACAGCTCGATCAGCGGTGTTCCGCCCATGCTGTTGACGAATGCCAGAACTTCATCACCCTCCTGGAAGGGCAGGTCGTTGAGGATCGGCTCGGTCAGCATCTCGGTGATCTCGTCCGCCGGGCGGATCTCCATCCGCTGGCGGCCCGGCTCGCCGTGAATGCCGATGCCGATCTCCATCTCGTTCTCGCCCAGCTCGAAGGTGGGCTCGCCGGCGGCGGGGACGACGCACGAGGTCAGGGCCATGCCCATGCTGCGTACGTTCGCGTTGACCCGCTCGCACAGCTCGGTGACCTTTTGCAGGTCGTAGCCCTTCTCGGCGGCAGCGCCGCAGATCTTCTCGGCGAGGACGGTGCCGCCCACGCCGCGGCGGCCTGCGGTGTAAAGGCTGTCCTGTACGGCGACGTCGTCGTTGATCACGACGCTCGTGACTTCGATACCCTCAGCCTGGCCCATCTCGGCGGCCATCTCGAAGTTCATGATGTCGCCGGTGTAGTTCTTGACGATGTGCAGCACACCCGCGCCGCCGTTGACGGCTTTGGTGGCTTCCAGCATCTGGTCGGGAGTGGGGCTGGTGAAGACCTCGCCGGGGCAGGCGGCGTCCAGCATACCCATGCCGACGAAGCCGCCGTGCATGGGCTCGTGGCCGCTGCCACCGCCCGAGACGATCCCTACTTTGCCCTGTACGGGCGCATCGGCGCGGACGATGAAGTGCGGGTCGTAGTGCACCCTCACCAGATCCGGGTGCGCCTTCTCAATACCTTCGAGTTCTTCCCGAACGACGTCCGCGGTCGCGTTGATCAGTTTCTTCATGGTTTACCCCTTACCCGTAAGCGCTTACACAGGTACTACTCAATCACAGGGGCAATATGGACCATCGATACGCCCACATCGCCCCTGCGACGCAAAGACAAAGAGCGGTTTACCAGCGGCCAAACGCTGCCCACACGACAGCAGCCAGCGCCGCACCCACGAGCGGGCCGAGGACCGGAATCCAGGAGTAACCCCAGTCCGAGTCGCGCTTGCCGGGGATCGGCAGGATGAAGTGGGCGATACGGGGGCCGAGGTCGCGGGCGGGGTTGATGGCATAACCCGTGGGGCCGCCGAGGCTCAGGCCGATTGCCCACACGACGAACGCGATGGGGATCGCGCCGAGCGCGGCGAAGTCCGACGTAACCGCCGGGCCATCGATGGTGAAGACCGCGATCTGCAGCATGAAGGTGCCGATCACCTCGGTCACGAAGTTCTGGCCGTAGTTGCGGATGGCCGGGGCGGTCGAGAAGACCGCCAGCTTGCCGTCGGCATCGGCGGTTGCGCCCCAGTGCGGCAGGTAGGCCAGCCACACGATCACTGCGCCGAGGAAGGCGCCGATCATCTGGGCCGCCCAGTAGGACAGCATCGTCCCCAGTGGGAAGCTGCTCGGGCCACCCATGATGGTGTCCACCCAGAGGCCGAACGACACAGCCGGGTTGATGTGCGCGCCGCTGTAGGCGCCGACGGCGAACACGCCGAAGAACACGGCGAGCGCCCATCCGGTCGTGATGACGATCCAGCCCGAGGCCTCACCCTTCGTGCGGTTGAGAACCACGTTGGCGACGACGCCATCACCCAGGATGATCAGGAACATGGTGCCGAGGAGCTCGGCAAGGAACGGTGACATGGGGGATTTCTCCTTCTCTCAAGTGCTGATCAAAACGAGTTGGGTTGGCCTGCGTCAAGCTGCTCTGTGACACCTCCTCCTGCTGGGAACGACGGATAATTCGAGCAAAACTGCGAAACGATCAAAAAGCGCCCGATCGATCTCAGGGCGCCAGGTATAGCTGTAAGTTGGAAGGCACAGCCCACGCCTGCATCTGCCAGCGAGTGACAGGCATGGAGAGCTGGTACCAGGTAAGCCGCATCCGCTGCGCATTGCCAGCCGGCGGCAGGCTCACAGTGTGGGGACTCCAAGATGGATTTGTCCTACACGCGTTCGGGGCAACAGCACGCATCGCCGCTAATCCTGTCGGAACAACGAGACTTGGATTCTTGTTTGGCGGTTAGTTGTACGATTGGCCCGTCCAACCGCGCCCGGAGCGGCTAAAGGACTGGCAAGGAACCACAAACTAGGAAGGCTGAGGTCGCATAGATCGAAAATGAATGGATGTTGTGCTCTACAATGACTGCATTCACAACCAGGGTGAGGTCTTGCACATCTGCCCAATGAGCGAACACATGACCAGTATAAGGCCAGGTGAGTTCCGTTGTCAATATGTAACCCCGGTCCTGTTGGCGGGTTGCGCGCATGCGCGGAATCTGCCCCACCGGGCGTGGGTTATGCGCGGGGCGGCGCGCTCGGTGGGCGGCTGTGCATGCAACTGGCCGCCGGAAACCGCTATAGTCAGTGGAGGCCCGCTGGTCAGGCGGGGCCACGATATTCGACACTTGCTCTCAAGCCGCCTCGCACGGAGCTCGCTCCGGCGGCTCAACCCTGACGCGGCGGGGCGCTAAACCGGAGGTTTGGATGAATAGAGATGGTGGACCACGGCGGGAACCGGAAGGCCCCGGCCTGCCCCGGATGCCGGGAGGAGGGATCTGGCGCATCCTGATCTGGGTGTTGATCCTCTCGCTTATCGCGCCGTGGCTGTGGAGTCTGCTCGGGCTGGGCACGTCGACCGCCTCGGAGGTCGCGTACAGCGACTTCCGCGAAGAACTCGCGGCGGGCAACGTCGCGTCCGTTACCGTCAGCGGTGACCAGATCACCGGCCAATTCGTCGAGCCGGTGACCAAGCAGGTTGGCGAGGGCGACGACACGCTGGAAGTCAGCGAGTTTGTCACGTTTGTACCCTCGTTTGGCGACGACGAGTTGATGACACTGCTGTCCCGGCAGGGTGTCGAGGTCACGAGCCGCCCGGAGAGCACCTTCCCCTGGGGGATGCTGCTGCTGAACCTGCTGCCGCTGCTGCTGCTGTTCGGCGTGGCCTACATCTTCCTCAGCCGGTCGCGGTCGCAGGGGCAGGGGCTCTTCTCGATGGGGAAGAGCCGCGCCAAACTGTACCACCGCAGCGAGGAGTCCGTGACGTTTAACGACGTTGCCGGGGCTACGGGGGCCAAGACCGAGCTCGAAGAGATCATCGAGTTCCTGAAGAACCCGGCGCGCTTCGAGCGTCTCGGCGGCGAGATCCCGCGCGGCGTGCTGCTCGTCGGCCCGCCGGGCACCGGTAAGACGCTGCTGGCCCGCGCGGTAGCCGGCGAGGCGGGCGTCCCGTTCTTCAGCATCACCGGCTCCGACTTCATGGAGATGTTCGTGGGCGTGGGCGCGGCCCGCGTGCGCGACCTGTTCGAGGATGCCAAGAAGATGGCGCCCTCGATCATCTTCATCGACGAGCTCGACTCCATCGGGCGGCGGCGCGGCGCGGGGCTCGGCGGCGGGCACGACGAGCGCGAGCAGACGCTGAACCAGCTTCTCTCCGAGATGGACGGCTTCGATCCGAACGAGAACGTGATCGTGATGGCGGCGACCAACCGCCCGGACATCCTCGACCCGGCGCTGCTGCGCCCCGGTCGCTTTGACCGGCAGATCACCGTTGACCTGCCGACCGCGGGCAGCCGCCTGGAGATCCTCAAGATTCACGCCCGCAACAAGCCGCTGGCCGACGACGTGGACCTGGAGAGGCTGGCTCGCGGCACGCCGGGCTTCAGCGGCGCGGATCTGCGCAACCTGCTCAACGAAGGCGCGCTGATGGCGGCCCGCCACGGCAAGTCCGTGATCGAGATGGAGGACGTCGAGGAGGCTCGCGACAAGATCCTCATGGGCCTTGAGCGGGAGAACCTGGCCCTCACCACCGAAGAGCTGCGGCTGCTGGCCTACCACGAGGCGGGCCACGCCCTCGTCGCGGCGGTGATTCCCGAGGCGGACCCCATCCACAAGGTGACCATCGTGCCGCGCGGCCGCGCAATGGGCGTCACGCAGATGCTGCCCGAGCGCGACAAGTATGTGTACTCCCGCGATTACATGGTCGACCGCATGGCCGTGATGATGGGCGGGCGCGCCGCCGAGGACCTGATCATCGGCACGCCGACGAGCGGCGCCGAAAACGATCTCAAGCAGGCGACTAAGTGGGCGCGCAAGATGGTGGTCGACTGGGGCATGAGCGAGAATATCGGGCATGTCGCGCTGGGCGACGACAACGACCAGGTATTCCTCGGCGAGGACCTGGCGCACCGCCGCCAGTACAGCGAGGCCACGGCCCGCGAGATCGACCAGGAAGTGCGGGCACTCACCGAGGAAGCGTATAAGCGCGCCTGTGAAGTGCTGGAGTCGCGCCGCGCCGAGCTTGACGCCATCGCCGAAGCGCTGCTGGAGAACGAGGAAATCCCCGGCGAGCTGGTCCTGCAGATCGTCGGCGTGGAGCATAAGAAGCCCGAAGATTTCCTCGGAGAGGAGGCGGAGCGTCACCTGAAGCGTCCGCCCACCGAGGAGTGGATGCCGGAGGACGGCGAAACCGGCCCGTTTGCGTAGTGCTGGCCATCTTAACGCCCCGGCCCTGCCTGCATTGCAGGCGGGGCCGGTTTGCGTACAGGGGCTGGCTGTGCGCCCTTTCTTGCGCCGCTTGCACGATGATCAGGTACAATTGAGGCATAGAGCGATGGCTGTGCCGGGCGTCCGGCGCTGCCGAGGAGGGGAGGGATCGATGCTCGACACGTTTTTGGAGCAGTTGGCGGCCAATACCGCCACGGTGATCACGGTAGCTGCCGTCGTCGGCGTGCTCGCCCTGATCATCCTGTTCTGGCGCTCGCGAAACCGCCACATTCGCGACATCCGGCGGCGGCTCAACGGGCAGCTCGGCATGCCGGGGCGGCTCAAAGAGACGCTGGCAAAGGCGCTGAACGCCGACGTGGCGGAGATGGGCGCCATCGGCACGGTGACGCTGGTCGACCTCGCCTGGCACTACAGCATGGCGGACCCGTCGATCTGGGATCACTTCACTGGCCCGGCAGCGGACCACATCTCCGACGCGGTGCAGAACCTCGACGTGCTCAAGTCGGCGCTCGGCGACAGCGCGTTCCCGGTCGTGGACAACATCCTGGAGTACCTGCGCGGCCTTGAGGCGTCCCAGGTCTTCGCCGACCTCCTCGACAGGCTGCCGGCAGGCGCGGATGCCAGCGCAGTCGTGCTCGACACGCACGGCCAGTCCGCCGTCGATGCGCTGGTGCAGAACACCAGCCCCGACGTGGTCGCCGGCGCCGGTGCTGGCGACATGGCCGGTGCGATGGTGCACATCCCGCTCGTGACTATCGGCTTTGCGACGTACCGCATGTGGCGGCGCTCGCAGAAGGGCGCTGGCCTGCGCCGCAACCTCGAATTCGCCACGGTTGAGGTTGCGACGCGCGCCAGCGGCGGCCTGCTCGGCGGCAAGATCGGCGGGGCGGTGGGTACGTTCGTCGTGCCGGGCGTCGGCACCATCGTCGGGACGGTCACCGGCGCAGTCGCCGGGGCGGTCGGTGGCGCGCTGCTCGGCGAGGCGCTGAAGAAGCGCCACGTGGACCGCGCCAACCGGACGCTCAACGATTCGCTGGAGGTGCTTGGCGAGACCTACCTCAAAGATCCGCACAACTTCCAGCGCGT
Organism: uncultured Anaerolineae bacterium; assembly: GCA_964506005.1. Taxonomy (GTDB): domain Bacteria; phylum Chloroflexota; class Anaerolineae; order Aggregatilineales; family UBA3940; genus UBA3940. The sequence continues at coordinate 6,786 of CAZDLX010000153.1, forward strand.
GACGAGCGTCTTCCGCGACCAGGAAGCAGAGTACATCCAGCACCTGCGCGAGACGAAGCGCCGCCTGCGCCGCTACGCGATGCCGTGGCGGGCTGCCTGGCCGGATGAGAAGCTGATCCTGCTCCAGGAGACGGTCAAGCTGGCGGAGGAACGGCTCGGTACCGTGCAGGAGGGCACCGTCGAGGCCATCGACCGGCTCACCTACATGCGGGAGACCGGCCAGCACCGCGAGCTGGGTATCATGCTGTGGAGCAACCCGGCGCTGTGCGAGGAGATCCCGTGCGACGGCGAGCTCATCAACGCGGTTGACACGGCCAACCGCGCGGTCAAGAACGAGCTGCGGCAGTTAGGCGCTGTCGCCTGATAGGCGACAGGGGTGGGAGAGCCGCCGGCTCTCCCACTACTATCCCGCACCGCAGGATATGACATTCGTCACTTTGTGCCGGAATAATCGGAGCGTTTCTGCCTAAATACTGGCGCGACAAAAGCCAAGCAGGTAAGGTATGTGCCACGAGTGAACAGGCTGGGTGCGGCATCGGCGGGGAGCTGGTGGCCGCATCCTTTACAAATTTATCCAGGCTGGCGTGGCCGCGAGGAGCTGCCCCTGCGGGCCAGCAGCCCTCCGGTGCCCTGCCACACTCGCACGCCTCGTACGCCTGCATACGGAGTTTATTCAACTTAATCACCATGAAGAAGAACCCGCTCTCGCTGCTCCGCGGTTACAGTAGAAAGACCTATCTCACTGCTACAGCGGCCCTCATCATATTCTTCATCGCTGTCCTGCTTCTTTATAGCTCGCCGCTGTTCAAGTGGTCGCGCACGGAAGAAGTGCCCTACAGCCGCTTCCTCAGCGAGCTCGCCGCCGGTCAGGTGACGAGCGTCCGCATCACCGAGAGTACAATCAAGTGGAGTCACGTGGTGGACGGTGTGGAGGAGGTCTTCTCCAGCGACCGGCTGCCTGGGATTGACGACACCAGCCTCATCCTCGAGCTGGTCGATGGTGGCGTGGAGTTCGCGGGCAAGAACCGCAGCAACCTTGCCGGAAACATCGTCCTGATCGCGGTTATCGGCACCGGCTTCTACTTCCTGCTGCGGCGTATGCCGGGCCAGCAGATGGCGAGCTTCGGGCGCAACGCTGCCCAGCCGCTCGACGCCGGCGCCCGCCGTGTGACGTATGACGACGTCGCCGGTGCGCCCGAGGCGGTGATGGAGCTTCGCGAGATTGCGGACTTCCTTGAAGCGCCCGACCGCTACCAGCGCATCGGCGGGCGCGCGCCGAAGGGCGTGCTGCTCGTCGGCCCGCCCGGCACCGGCAAGCCGCTGCTGGCGCGCGCCACCGCCGGCGAGGCGAGCGTGCCGTTCTTCAGCATTTCGGGCTCCGAGTTCGTCGAGATGTTTGTGGGCGTAGGTGCGGCGCGCATCCGCCAGCTTTTCAAGCGCGCGCGCGAGCACGCGCCCTGCATCGTGTTCATCGACGAGCTGGACACGATTGGCCGCCAGCGCAGCGGCTCGAAGTCGCCCGTCACCCATGAGGAGCGC
>CAZDLX010000154.1:0-8297 GCA_964506005.1 uncultured Anaerolineae bacterium
CCGTCGTCGAGCCGAGGTCGACCGCGAGGCCGAGTGGAACGTCGCGCTGGCGGCGATGGCGGTCGCTCTGCGTGAAGATCTTGTTCGAGTAGACGACGATGGGCGAGAGCACAACGCGCGAGTCGCTGCGAACCCGCGCCCGGCAGGCGAGCCGGTTGTTCAGCGCGATCTCGCCGTCGGAGAGGTGCTTGCGCTCGATCTCGTCGGGCGGCGCGATACCCTCCTCGACGAGCACCTTGCACAGGCCGCACGTCCCGCGCCCGGCGCACGGCTGCTCGATGGGCAGCCCCGCCTGCGCGATGACGTCGCCGAGCAGCGTGCCGTCCGCCGCCTCGACGACGCGGGTATCTTCGCCATAGATAATGGTGACTGAGTGCATGGCGGCAGGTGGTCCTGAACATCCGGTGGGCCAGAGCGCACGGCAACGACTCTAGCATAGAAGCGGTGGTTGGGGAAGCGCTGGTCTCGCCAACCCACCGCTTTGGTGCGACAATTGCCACCGGGCCGTACCGGATGGCAGGAGAGGTGAGATGCTCGCATCACAGGTAAAGACGGAATCTAGGCGCGGGTTTGAGATCACGGCTTGGCGCGTGGAGATCGCGTTCGCGCTGCCCATCGTCGCGCTCGTCACGTATCTCATCTACACGTGGTTCGCTCTGGCCGACCGCTACTTCATCTTCCTCTATTTCCACGAGATGGGGCCCGGCTTCGACACGACGCCCTTTGGCCGGGTGACGGCGAGCCGCTACTGGATGTCGGGGCTGGTGGCCAGCGGCGCGGTGCTGGTGCTCTACCTCGCCGCCAACTTCGTGCTCGGCAGGCTGGTCAAGGCGTACCGCGCCCCGGTGTGGTGGCGGGTGTGGCTGCTGGCAGCCGCGCCGCTGCTTCTCATCATCCCGGCGATTGTAATGACGGTCAACGACCCGGTGCTGCCGCTCGCCAACGCCGCGCAGCTCACCGCCGCGACGCTCGTCGGGCTGGCAGTGGCGGTAGGGCTGGGCGAGTGGGCGGCGGAGCGCCCCTTGGGGCTGCTCCTGCTGCTCGCCGATGGGTCCGGCGTGGCGGCCCTGCTGGCCGCGCTGCGCGCGGTCGAAGACCTGCGGCGCTGGCTGGCACAGGGCGGCTGGATGATCGCCGGGCTCGCACTGGCCCTCGGTGCGGGGCTCGGCGTGCTGCTCGCCGTGACCGTGTTGTACGCGTGGCGCCGCCGGGAGCCGCCCCGTGCAGTGCCGGTGCTCATCGCCGGTGCGAGCGTTCACTACCTGCTGCTGCCCCTTATTCACCACCTGTTTCTCTCCACCGACGACGGGAGCTGGCTCGACCCCGGCTATTTCGGCTACATCTCCGACGCGCAGAACTACTTCACCCGCAGCGCGTTGCTCCAGCTTGGCATCTGGCTCGGCGTGGCGCTGTTCGTGCTGGCGGTGACGACCCTGCGCGGCCGGCTGCACGCCCGCCGCACGAGCCGCTGACTGTCTCTTGCGCTGCAGGTCTGTCGCGCCGGTGCTCGCCGCCGTCGCCATTGGCGTGGCGACCGTCCAGATTCTGCAGGCGGCAGCGATCTATTACCGCAGATTTGCCCCTATAATATTTAGCATCTCGTCGGGATGGTAACGGCAGCGCTGTGTGGTTGCATGTGGAGGTCGAGATGCGGGGGTGGGCGCGGGTTGGGGGCATCGTTCTGCTGTTAGCGCTGGCGGTGGGCTGTACCACAACGCCGCCCGAACCCGTGCCGGAGGAAACGCCGCTGGCACGCGCCTCGCCCGCGGAGCCGACCGCTGCGGCGGCTCCTACCCAGCCGCCACCATCACCCACGCTCGATGCAACCGCGACCGAGGCGGAGCCCACGCCTGAGTACACCGTCCGGGCGGACGTCGTCTATGCGACCGCCGCCAACCCCGACAACGCCGACCAGGCGCTGGACATCTACATTCCAGCCGTTCCGAACGGCGCGCCGGCGCTGATCTACGCGCATGGCACGAACCAGAACAAAACTTCCGGCCTGACGCTGGGGCGCGTCCTCGCCAAGCAGGGTTTTGTCGTGTTCGTGCTCGACTGGCCAGCGCTGCTGCCCTCCCGCGCCGCACGGGACGGTGGAGAGGGGTTCCGCACGCAGCTTGAGGCGGTTGAGTGTGCACTCCGGACAGCCGGTGCAGAGGGCAGTGCGCACGGCGCAGCGGAGGGGCAGGCGGCGTGGATCGGCTTTTCGGCGGGTGGGGCCATCGGCAACCTGATCGCGCTCGGCGGCATGACGCAGGCCGAATTGTGGGAGCCGTGGGCGGAGACGCGAGGCGGCCCGCCGCCGCAGTTCGCCTGCGCCGCGGAGGGCGAGCCCGCCCGCGTCACAACGCTGATCGCCGCCGCGTCGCCGGCGCTTCCCGCCTGGCTGCCGGACGTCGAGGAGGAGGACGCCGAGCTTGCGGAGCTGCTCGCCGGGTACGCCCGCCCCGAACATAACCCCGAGCTTGCCGTGCGCTTCCTGAACGGCGCAGCCGACTCGACGGTGCCCATCGACGTGGGGCAGGCGTACGTCGCGGAACTCGTCCAAGCCGGGCTCGACGCGACGCTGCAGGAGGTGCCGGGCGGGCACCAGGTTCCGTACGACCCGCTCATGGCGGAGCTCGAAGCGCTGATACCTTAGCGGTGCCTCGGGCGACGGTTTTTGTTCTTGCGTGTTGACTCGATGGGCCGTCCTCCTTACACTTGTGTCACAGCCACCCGGGTGCGATGCCCTTAAAGCCTCCAACCCCGTGTCGCACCCGTCTTCACTCCGCCTCCGCACATGTGGGCTGGCTCGTTGCGATTGCTGACGATCTCCTAGTTGGCGGAGGTAGTGGAAGTGACAGTTCGCGGCGATTTTCCTGCTCCCACGGCCGCCCCGCGCTGGCTGAAGCGTGGCGCGATTGCGGTTCTTCTCGTCCTCGCCGTACTGGTAATCGCTGGCACCGTCTACCAGGCTGTAGGTGAGCGAGCGGACGCGCGGAATTATCCGCCGCCCGGCGAGCTGGTCAGCGTGGGGCCTCACCGGCTGCACCTGCACTGCATGGGCGAGGGCAGCCCAACAGTGATCCTCGAGGCCCTCGCCGGTGGCACATCCAGCTACTGGGCCTGGGTTCAACCCGAGGTGGCACGTACGACGCGCGTCTGCGCGTACGACCGCGTAGGGCGGGGATGGAGCGACCCCGGTGCAGCCCCGGCAGACCTCTGGGGCACGGTGGACAACCTGCACACGCTCCTTCAGAACGCCGGTGTTGATGGCCCATACGTGCTGGTAGGCCACTCGATTGGCGGGTTGTACGCCCGTGGATTTGCCCACCGTTTCGCGGATGAGGTAGCCGCGCTGGTGCTGCTCGATTCTGCCCACCCCGAACAGCTCGCACGGTACCCGGAGTATCAGGAGGAGCAGCGGGCGAACTCCCGTCTAACGTCAATCTTCCCGGCGCTGGCGCGGATCGGGCTGTTCCGGCTGTACTTTGCCACCGGGGGCGAAATCGACTTTCAGGACTTGCCCGCCCGGCAGCACGCGGAGGTAGCGGCCCTGTGGTCATCCCCGGCCTATTTCCACAACCAGCGTGCGGAGAGCGCGCTCGCCGGGACGCTCTACGCGCAGGCACAGGAGCTGCGCCCGCTGGGCGACCTGCCGCTCATGGTGATCAGCGCGGGCGAGAGCCGTGAGTCGTGGGCGACGCTCCAGGCCGAGCTGGCAGCGCTGTCGAGCCGCAGCCAGCATGTCACTGTGGAGGGCGCGACTCACGTGTCCCTCGCATTCAACCCGGAGCACGCTCGCGAGACGAGCCAGGGCATCGCGGAGATGGTCGAAGCCGTGCGCGCCGGCGAGTGACGAACGCACTGTTTTTTGCCGGGCTGTTCGAGCCATCGGACAGCCTATAAACTAAAGGATCCTCCCAATGGCGTGACAGCTCCCTCACGTGTACGATGGTGACGTTTGCTGTCACAAGCCGCCGCAGGGAAGATTAATGCCGCAGTTCAACACTCGCTCATGGCGCCGATGGCTCGTCCTGGCCTTCATGCTGCTCTTGTCTCTGCCGTGGCTCGACGCCTTCCAGACGACCCTCCGCATCGTCTTCCAGAGCGTGGTGACGCTTTTACTCGGCGCGTGGCTGCTCAGCCTGATCGTCCGGCGCCGCCCCTTCCCCGCCACACGGCTGGACATGCCGTTCCTGCTGTTCTTCGCCGCGGCGACGCTCTCGACGATCTTCGCGGTCGATCCCCGCATCTCGCTTGAAGGGCTGTGGCGGCTCGGGATCTACATCCTGCTCTTCTATTTTTCCGTGGACTGGATGCGCGAGCACGGAACGCGGACGCTTGTCGAGCCGTTACTCTTCACCGCCGCCCTCGTCATCGTCGGCGGCGCACTAGAACTGCTGTTACGCTACTCGTGGTGGTTCGAGATAGGCGGCTTCAGCCACCCTCTCCCGCCGGTGATGCCGCGCCTTTCCGGTTTGCTAGCGGGCAACCCGAACCGGCTGGCCGGCTTTCTGTCGCCGCTGGTGCCGGTACTGTTCGGCTGGGGACTGTCGATGCGCCGCCGGGACATGCGCCTCGCACTCCTGGCGACCGGCGCGGGCGGCTTCGCGCTGGCTGCACTGGCCATGTCACGCGGGGGGCTGCTGGCGCTGGCTGCCGGGCTTGGGGTGTTCGTCGTGCTGCTGGCTGCCGGTGTGCCGGCGATGCGCGAGCGCGCGAGTGCAGTCCTGCGGAACCGCCGCTTGCTTGCCGCTGGCGCAGTCGCACTCGCCGCCGGTCTGCCGATCCTGATCCGGCTGGTCACCGCACGAACGTGGAGCCCTGATGCGGCCCGCCTGGATCTGTGGCGCAGCGCGTGGCTTGCCGGACTGTCGCAGCCGCTCACTGGCGTCGGACCGGCGGGCTATCCACGCGCCCGCCGCCTCTACGGGGACCCCTGGATACCGCTTCAGCACCACAACCACACCCACAGCCTCCTATTCCAAGCCTGGGCGGACGGTGGCCTGCTGGGCGTCCTCGTGCTCGCGGTCGTAGTGGGGGCGCTGGTGGCGGCGACGGTCGCGCACTGGCAGCGCACCGAGGGCCCGGCACGTATCCGGCTCGCAGGCGTGGCGGCGGGGCTCTCTGCCTTCGCGACCCACAGCCTCGTCGAGACATTCTTGGCCGCCGTGCCCAACAGCATGGTGATCGTGTTCATGGTGATCACACTCGCCGCGTACGTCGTCGTGCCACTGGAACTCTCTGCTCCGGCACGCGTGGTGCGCCGCTTCGCCCCGGCGGCCATCCTTGCTCTGCTGATGCTGTCGGCGGTGGGCTGGACAGTCTCGCACATCGCTCAGAGCCGGCTCGACCGGTCGGTGGAGCTTGCGGAGAGCGGCGATCTTGCGGGTACGCTGCAGATGGTTCGCAGCGCCCGGCGGCTCGACCCGCACATCGGCCTCTACACGGCACAGGAGGCGCAGTACCTCGGCGAGCTGGCGCTGGTAGATCCGTCCTGCCTGCCCGCCGCCCGGCAGGCGTTCGAGGCGGCACTGGCCGACGAGAGCACGTCGGGGGTGATGTACGCCAACTACGCCGCAGTGCTCGCCGCTTCGGGGGACATGGAAGCGGCTCAGCGCGCGCTGCAGTCTGCCAGCGCCATAGAACCCGACGAAGGCGAATATCGCCTGTGGAGCGGCGTCCTCGCCGAGCAGACTGGCGATGATGCCCACGCAGTGGATGCCTACATCGAGGCGCTGGAGCTGGAGCCCGTCTGGGTTGGTTCCGCCTTCTGGGGCCAGACGCCGCTGCGGAGCGAGGCCCGGGACGCCTTCCTGGAGGCTTACGCGCTTGAAGGCACCCCAACCAGCGCGCTGGCTGTACTGGTGCCCATCTGCTGGCCTGCCGATATTCCCGATCACTGGCACGGCTGGGGAGGCCCCAACCCCGATCTCGAACCCTACTGCGACGGTCTACGTGCGCTCGTGCTTGACGGCAACCCGGCGGAGGCCGTCGCGCTGTTAAGCCGTGCTATTGAAGTAGAGCCGGGGCTGGCGGAAGCCTACACAGCCCGCGCCGAGGCGCGACTCGCACTCGGCCAGCAGGTTGAAGCCGGGTACGATCTGCGGGTGGCAGCTTACCTTGGCGACAGACAGGCGGATTACCGGCTCGGCACGCTGGCCGAGCAGCGTGGCGATCTACTCACAGCCGAGCAGCACTACCTCGATGCGCGCGTGCAGCACGTGCACCGCGATTGGTGGGATGGCATCGTCTACCAGCGTTTTGGCCAAATCCGCTACCTGCCCGGCCTCGAGATGCCCGCCTCGCTCAACCTGGATCCATACTTCGCACTGCTCCGGCTGTACGAGGCGCAGGGCAGCACGGAGGAGGCCGCGGGCATCCGTGAGGATATCGTTGAGCTTAACGTGTTCTGGCAGGCGAACGGCGCAGCCCGTCAGCCAGCCTCGCTGGCCCCCTAACTCGACTGCTGGTCCCGCTCGTCTCCCACCGCAGGCCGACCAGCAGGAAGAGGATCATCACGAGTGGCAGCAGTGCCACCAGCCAGTGGCCGATCGTGACGGGAATCGTACTTCTGGCGTCTTCTTCTCCTGACTATGGAGCAGGGTGGCGCTCCGAGTCGATCAAAAGACCTAGTACCCGAGCGCAAGCCCCTCGCCGCGTGGATCCGCGCCGCCGTGCAGCGCGCCCTCGTCCCGGTCAATCCAGATCGCCTGCGCGTGGCCCATTAGCTGCGAGTAGCTGTCAACGTACTGCACCTCGTGCCCGCGGCGTTCGAGCTCGGCGGCGACCCCATCGGGAATCCGTTTCTCGAGCTTGAGCGACCTCGACTCCTGGCCCCAGGTGCGCCCGTAGAGCCAGCGCGGCGCTTCGATCATCTCCTGCACGTTGAAGCCGTAATCCACAAAGCGGGTGAGCATGGCGGCCTGCGTCTGTGGCTGGCCCTCACCGCCCATGGAGCCGAAGAGCAGCGCGGGCTGCCCGTCTTGCAGCGCCATCGCGGGGATGATGGTGTGGAACGTGCGCTTGCGCGGCTCCAGCGCGTTCGGGGCGTCCGGATTCAGGCTGAAGAACGAGCCACGGTTCTGTAGGAGGATGCCCGTGCCCGGCGGCATGAATGCCGAGCCGAATTCGAAGTACACACTCTGGATCAGCGAGCAGCACTGGCCGTTCTCGTCCACCGCGCACAGGTACACTGTGTCGCCGCCTGCCGGCTGCCGCTCAATGCCCACCCGGATCTCGTCTTCCGGCCGCGCGGTCTGCATATCGATCTGGCCGTAGCGCTCCTTCGCGCGCTGCTTGGAGAGCAGGTCTTTGTACGGGATGTCGAGAAACGTCGGGTCGGTGACCCACTCGTCGCGGTCGGCAAAGGCCAGCTTGACCGCCTCGGCCATCAGGTGATAGTAATCGGCAGTGCCGTGCCCGATCTGCTGCAGATCGGCATTTTCGAGCAGGTTGAGCAGCATCAGCGTGGCGATGCCCTGCGTGTTGGGTGGCAGCTCCGTTACCTCGTAGCCGCGGTAGGTCGTGCGCAGCGGCTCGACCCAGTCGGCGGTGTGCTCGGCGAAGTCGGTCTCAGTCAGCAGGCCGCCCGCCTCCCGCAGACCGCTCAGGATGCGCTGCGCCAGCTCGCCCTCATAGAAGACGCGTGGGCCTTCACTGGCAACCAGCCCTAAGGCATTGGCCAGGTCGGGCTGTTTGAACAGCACGCCTGCCTGGGGTGTGTTCCCATTGGGCAGGTAGAGCTTCGCGGTGGCGTCGAACTGCTGGAGCGTGCTGCGGTAGCTGGCGATGTAGTCACGGTATTTAGGCGACACAGGGAAGCCGTCGCGCGCGTAGCCGATAGCCGGCTGGAAGAGCTGGGCCCAGTCCAGCTTACCGTAGCGCTCGTGCATCTTGGCCCAACCGCTGACGACGCCCGGCACGGTGTTGGCTGCCAGCGGCCCGCGTGCCTCGATGCTGTCCCAGCCCTTCTGCTTATAGAAATCGACCGTCACATTCTCACCCGAGCGGCCTGAGCCGTTCAGCGCCTTGACCTGGCCCTCTGCCGGGTCCCAGATCTGCGCGAAGACGTCGCCACCCAGCCCGGCCATGTGGCCGTAGACGACCGTGAGAACGGCGTTCGTGGCGATGCACGCATCCACTGCCGAGCCGCCCAGGCGTAGCGTATGGAGACCCGCCTCACTCGCCAGATGGTGCGGGGCAGCGACCATACCGCGTGTGGTCATCACAACAGGCCGCCCCGTCGCGTATTCGTAACCCTGCTTCAACCCCATACCCTCGCCCTCCCAGTTCTGTGAACGCTGCACATG
>CAZDLX010000155.1:0-8239 GCA_964506005.1 uncultured Anaerolineae bacterium
AAGGGAATAGCCGGGTCCCCGGCGAGCATGGCCCCCTCTCCCCGCCGTGGGAGAGGGGTGGGCTTGAGGCGATGGCATCGGCGATGCAATCGCCTCAAGCTCGGGGTGAGGGGCGATGCTGAGCCGGCACAAACCGATTCTCAAGAAGTGTTGTATCTTCTGCCCCCTGAAAGGGGGAAGTGCCCCGAAGGGGCGAAGGGGGTCGCAGGTAGGTCACACGACAGGTTCAGCCATTGGGCACGTTCGGCTGGTTAGCAAACGATGTAGGGGCGCGCTACGCAGGGGGTAAAGTCTACACCTGACACAACTGTGCAGCCCGTTCGGGTTGATATGCGTTATGTTCGCCATCTAGCCTCCTCCATCCCCATCTACTCTTTCCAGTATCTCCAGCAGTTTCAGCGTGGTGCTCCAGCTGCGGATGGTCATGGATTTGTAGAGTGGCGTTGAGGCAATCCTGGACAGCCGGCTCTTTGTACGCAGCTCGCTGACGCGCTGTGAATAGATCACGCCGTCACCCGGCCAGACTTTGTCGACTCCCTCTCGAGGAGCGAAGATAGACATCGCACTGTCCGAGTCAATATCCATCAGAAAGATTGCATCGCTGTGATATGTCTCTGGCTGCTCGCCAAAGCCGTTAGGCTTGTTGTCGACAACAGCCTGGAACTGCTCGCGAGACAACACCAGGGCTTTGATAAGCTCGCTGTCAAGTTTGAAGCACTCAGGCAGTGCCTCTTCGACCTGAGTCCTTACCTCATCCGCAGGCTTGTCAGACTGCAGAATCACGTTTCCGCTGGCAATGTAAGTTGAGACGTTGGAAAACCCCTGTTCCTCCAGGCATTTTCTCAACTCCGCCATCGGTATTTTGTTTTTGCCGCCGACATTGATGCCGCGCAGAAGTATCACGTAGGTATTCATTGTCTCACACTAACGGCTCCAGGCGCGGCTTGCCGTGATGCAGCCAACCGCGCGCAGAGCCGTCCCCTCAATCAGCGTTCTTTACTGCACCCCTCTCCACCCCTTCCCCTTCTGTGGGGTGCGCAGCTTGCATCGTGCCCCTTTGGCCGGAGAATATCGCCTCTGCCTCCCCCTGTTCAGCTAGCTGCGGCTCAGGCGCTCGTAATAGCCGTCCAGCCAGCGGTTCGACCAGCCCATCGTCTGCGTATCGACGATGATCTGCTTGACCTCCTGCCGCGTGATCTTCGCCTCGGAGCGCAGTACGCGCGCGTTGTTGCGGCTGATCGCCAGCGTCCGCACCGCGAAGAACAGCGGCCACATGCAGGCCAGCCGGATGCGGTGGAAGCGCCGCGGGATGCGCTGCACGTACGACAGCCCGGCGCGCAGGTGCCCCTCCGCCTTATCCGCCAGCATGTCGACTACTTGCATCGACTTCTCAAGGTGCTCCGGCTTGAACAGGTCGGGCGGCTTGAGCCCCACCTGCGCGCAAAAGCTCTCCGGCACGAAGATCCAGCCGCGCTCGTAGTCTTTCGCCAGCCCGCGGATCACGTTCACCGTCTGCAGCGCCAACCCGAACTCCCGCGCCAGCGGCATCAGCTCATCTCGCAGCTCGCGCAGCGGCGCGTAGTGCCACGCGAAGATGCGGGTCAGCATGTGGCCCACGCGCCCCGCCACCTCGAACATGTAGTCGTCGAGGTCGTCCTCGTCATGGACGACCGGGCCGCGCGCCTGCCAGCGCGCCATGCCCCGCGCCGACTCCCGCGCCTCCTCGATGATGTAGGACTGCACCTCGGTGGGCAGCCGCCGGATCGCCGCCAGCACGTCGTCGGCATGCTGCGCGACGGCTGCCTCCGGGTCGCTGTCGTCCACGTCGGCCAGCCGGGCGGTCAGCTCGTCTGCATCGACCTCGCCGCCTAACACTCGCTCCCACAGGTACAGTAGCTCCACCTTGCGCTCGGGCGGCATCTCGTGGTTGTCTTCCAGAAAGTCGGAGATGCGGAAGGCGAGGTAGGCCAGCGTGATCGCATCCCGCAGGATGCCGGGCAGATGTTCGATGGACAGGGCGAACGTGCGGCTCACCAGCCGCAGCATTTCGGCATGGTTAATCGATGTCGGCGCGTCGGTCGTCGTCAAAACAGCTTACCTCATCAACTGGGTCCGCGGACGCGGGACGTGATTCCAGTATAGCGGGCGGGATCGAGCGATCAAGGCAGGGCGCCCTGACGCCAGGTATGATAACACCGAAGGGCCCAGTTAGGCGCGGGGAATTGCCTGTATTCTAACTGCGGATCGATGGGTGGGCGTTCAGCCCCTGGTATGCCGGTAGTGCAGCTTCACCACGCCGCTGTCGTACCGGTGCACATCCGCCAACGTGAGCGTGGTGTCCTCCACCGCGACGGGTGGGAACAGCGGAACGCCCTCCCCCAGCAGCACCGGCATCACGAACACCATATACTCGTCGATCAGGCCTTCGCGAGCAAATAGCGCGACGATCTCGCCCCGCGCCGGGCAGGCGACTCGATGTGGGCGGCTATAGAGCCACTATGCGTCAGGGTTCGGGAAGTTCGAGTTCCAAGGGATGTCATCCAGGCTGATGTTCAGCTCGACGAGGTCCCGCACGACCCAGCCCTGGCGGCCCGTGCTGGTCTGCACCTCCAGCCAGGTGTCGTCCCAGTTCACGGCGATGACGGTCATTGTATCCCCCGTCACCAGTACGTCGATGGCAGGGTACTCGTAGCCCGGCCCGGTGCGGACGTTCAGCTCGGCGGAGGTGACGACGGCATCCGGCACGGACTCGCCGACGCTCACCGTTGACTGCCCCGAGACCCCGCTCTCCGAGCCGGTCAGCGTCAGCGTGTAGCTGCCCGGCGGCACCGGCGTCAGGTCCACCACGTAGGTGAACAGCCCCGTGTCGTCGGCAAGCTGGAGCGAGTCGCGGATGGCGTGCTCCTCGCCCACAAATTCGAGTAGGACGGGCTCGCCGGGGTTAAAGCCGCCGGCGGTGACGGTCATCGTCTGCCCGACACGCGGCTCCTCCGGGTCGATGGTCAGCGTCTCGGCCTGCGGCCCCGGCGTGGGCGTCGGTTCCGCCTGCCCCACCGTGAAGGTGACCGCCCGTTCGAAGCGCTGCTCGATCATGCCGAACGCCTCGCTGAACGGCTGGATGAACACCATCGCCTCGTACTCGCCCGCGGCGAGCCCGTCACGGTTGATGTTCACCGTGACCTCGGCGGGCGGCGCCTGCGGGTCGAGCGAGAACGCCTCCGGCTCGACGCTCAGCATCTCGCTGTCCACGCTGACGAAGAAGCTCCAGGGCGGCGGCGGGTCGGGGTTCTGCGAGCGCCAGTTCACCCGGAATGTGACCGCTTCGCCCTCGCCGGCTGCCAGCGGCTCCTCGTCGGGGAAGACGTCGTAGACGGGGTATGACCAGCGGAAGGCCAGATCGCCGCGCAGGTCGGTTGCAGGCAGCTCGCCAATCCGCCCCGCAAGGTAGCGATCGATGTTGCGGTGCGTCCACTTCTCGTAAGCGTCGTCCCCGATGGAGGCCACGACGAGCGCAAGCTGCGCATCCTCCGGCTCGCCGGGCGCGCGCAGCACGCTGACGTTCTCAAACGGCGTCTCGTAGACCTCCAGCGCCGCGTTGGTCAGGGCCAGCGGGCGGGCGGGGTTATAGAGATACAGCAGCACCGACGACTCGCCGCCGCCGCGCAGGCGGCTGCGCAGCGCCGTCTCGTCGAGCGTCGACTCCAGCGGCGTCAGGTCGCGCAGGCGTATGGTGCCCGCGGCGGACGTCAGGTTGTAGCTCACGTCGGAGGTGGGCGGCATCACCAGCCGGCGCACCCGCGCCTCGCCATCAACCGGCACTGCAACCGGCAGGTGGTTCCCTGTCGGGTCCTCCGCGATCAGCAGCCGCGAGTCGCCGAACACCGCCATACGCACGCGAACGCCGGTCATCCGCTCGCCGGACAGCCCCGACGTCACCTGAAATTCGACGACTCCGGCAGCGCTCTCCACACGCGCCAGCCCGTTGCCGTCAGATACGCCGGTCGCGATATCCAGCCCCGCCGAGCCGCGACCAAACGGCAGCTGGATGATGGAGCACGCGCTCAGTGCAAGCGAAAGAATGATGATAACTGAAAGTCTTAGAAACGTTTTGTCCATGGTTCAGGTCTGCTTATACCTGGCATGCTGCGGCACAGTATATCGCGCCCCCTGCAGAGCGGCTACACACGGTGGAGAGGGCCTGATCGAGAACAAGGGGCTTGTACGAGGCTAGATCGCAGGGCCGTGGTACGGAATTGGCTGCTCGCCTCTGACCGCCTGAGAATGGAATTCTCAGGCTATCAGTCATGCGTCGCCTGAAGGCGACCTTCAGCGGTTCCGCCAAACGGCAGGCTGGCTTTAGCCGGCGTATGCTAAGTAGCCTGATGCTTCAGCATCAGGCGGCATTCGGCAGCCATCTAGCGGCACAGGCGAGAGCCCCCCGCCTTGATACCCGCCGCGCCGGGATGGTAGGCTAGGAGTACGTAAAGCGTTGTTATGGTAGCAATCTGGAGGATAGGACGTGACATTCAAGCGTGTGTTAGGTTTGCTGGTAGTGCTGCTGGCCGCATTGGCGATTGCCGCCTGCGCCGAGGACCCGACCGCTGACAATCCGGGGGCCAGCGGCGATGCCGAGCCGGACTTCTCGGACCTCGGCGAGGTTGAAGGCGAGGGCAGCGTCGAGGAGGGCGGCGAGCTGGGTTCGGTCGAAGTAGAGAGCGGCGAGGGTGGCCTGACCCCGACGGCGGGTCTTGAGGAGGCGGAGCCCTCTGCCGGCGGTGATACCGTCAGCGGTGAGACGCTCAGCGAGGCGGGTGAGGCCCCCGCGCAGCCGCTCGGCGAGTCGGTCGAACGGCTGATCGACGAGCTCACCGCGCAGGGCGTCACCGTCGAGGTGGCCGGCGAGGTGCAGGACCCCGATCTCGTGCTAAAGGGCCTCATGCTGATGGTCAACGGCCAGGAAGTGCAGGTCTACCAGTACGAGTCCGAGCAGGCCGCGGCAGAGCGGGCTGACGAAATCGCCGAAGGCGTCACCGGCACGGAGCTTGACGCGCTGCTCACCCCGCAGACATACGTATTCCACGACGCGGACCTGATCGTGCTCTACAGCGGCGGCAGTGAAGACGTGTACGGGGCGCTCGCCGCGGTGCTGGGGCAGGAGGTCGGCGAGGCGGGCTAGAGCGTGTGCAAAATCGAAACCCCACGCCCGTCGTTCCGCCGTGGCAGAACGACACCCGCTCCCCGCCAGCTGGGAGGGGAAGCCGAACATACTCCCCTTCCCTGCTGGCGGGGAAGGGGCCGGGGGATGGGGTTTGCTCGGGCATTGAACACACTCTTGGCTCTGCGGAACCTCCTCCCCGCGCACTTCGTTGTACAATAGAGGGCAGAGGCAGCCCGGCGCGGGTGCGTCCGGGCTGCTCGGCAACTGCGGCCAGCCTCCCCGGCGGGCCGCGCGGAGAAGGAGAGGATGCCCGTGAATAGAACCCTGATGCTGGCCGCGCTCGCCGCGGTGCTCCTGCTGATCGTCGCCGGTTGCACGCCGGCCCAGCCGCAGGACGTGGACGCGACGCCCGAGGAGACGGCGCCCGCCGCGACGGACGCGATCACCGCCGAGCCGCAGGACGTCGCCACCAGCACCCCGGCACCCGTCGCAACCGAGCCGCCAACCGCCGCGCCGCCAGCCACGCAGGCCGGCGAGTATGCCGTCATGTACCTTGTAGCCATCGGCACGGCAGGGCCAGAGGGTGAGGAGTTCGGCTGCGGCGACTCGCTCGTCGCGGTGCAGACTGACGAAGAGTTGGACGACGACGATGCGCTGGAGGACGCGCTCGAAGAGCTGCTGGACCTTGACGACGAGTTCTTCGGCGAGTCGGGGCTTTACAACGCACTCTACCAGTCCGATCTCGACGTAGAGGGCATCCAGCTCGAGGATGACGGCACGGCTATCATCGCGCTGGAGGGCGAGATTCTGCTTGGCGGCACGTGCGACACGCCGCGCGCGCAGGCCCAGCTTGAGCAGACCGCGCTCCAGTTCGACGAGGTACAGCGCGTCGAGTTCCTGCTCAACGGCGAGCCGCTGCGGGATGTCCTCGCGGGTGAGCCCGTGCAGGAGCCGACCCCCGGCGGACCTGATACCACCGAGCGGGTGTTCATGTACATGGTCGCGCTGGAGGACAACGGCCAGATAGGCCGCGTCTTTGGCTGCAACGACAGCCTCGTGCCGGTACTTATCCGGGTCGACCCGACGCTTATGTCGATGGAGGAGGCCTTCCGGCAGCTTGTGGGCGTCCAGACGGAGTTCTACGGGCAGACGCGCCTCTACAACTCGCTGAACGACTCCGAGCTCCGGCTCCAGTCAGCGATGGTGGTGGACGGCGTCGCGCAGGTCATGCTGGAGGGGCACGTCGAGATTGCGGGCGAGTGCGACCTGCCGCGCTTCCGCACGCAGCTTGAGCAGACCGCGCTCCAGTTCGACGACGTGAGCGCGGTCGAGATCACCATCAACGGCGAGCCGCTGGAGACGATTACCGGCGGCGCGCAGGGTGGCGGTCTCGAACCACAGGACGCTGCCAGCCAGGTGCTCGTGTACCTCGTCGCGCCTGACTCGGATGGCGGCTTCGGCTGCGAGGACAGCCTCGTCGCCGTCACGCGGGAGATCGACACGCCGGGCACGCCGCTGCAGGCGGCGCTGACCGAGCTGTTCACGCTCGACCCGGCAGACTACGAAGCCCTGGGCCTGTACAACGTGTTCGCACAGTCCAACCTGACGGTGGAGGGCGCGACCGTCCGCGATGGCACCGCGACCATCGCGCTTGCCGGCGACCTTATACTCGGCGGGGTGTGCGACAACCCGCGCGTCGAGGCGCAGATCGAGGCGACCGCCACCCAGTTCGACACCGTGGACCACGTCGAGGTGACGGTCAACGGCGAACCGCTGGAGGACGTGCTCTCCCTGCGCTGATCGCTCCGCAACACCCGGCAGGCGTGGCCCCTGTGCCACGCCTGCTTCTGATCTTGCCCTCCTTTGGCGGCGCAAAGCGTCGCCATCATTCCGTGAGAGGGGTGAAGACGCTGGCTATAGCGCATGTCAGACCCGCGAAGCCCCTCATCCCAAGCTGCCCCGCCTTCGGCGGGCAGCACGCCTTCATCCCACCAGCACGCTCGCGTGCCGCACGCTTGCGTGCCGCACGCTTGCGTGCCGGAGAAGGGGCCAGTTGGGTCCCCGGCGAGCGTGGCCCCCTCTCCCCGCCGTGGGAGAGGGGTGGACTTGAGGCGATGCAATCGCCTCAAGCTCGGGGTGAGGGGCGACGCTGAGGCGCACAAACCCATTCTCAACAAGTGTCGCGTCCTCTGCCCCCTGAAAGGGGGAAGTGCCCCGAAGGGGCGAAGGGGGTCAAAGCTCGGTAATACGATCCAGTGCGTCATTCGACACCGATGCCTTCGCTGACCACCTCCCTCACCTCTTCCCCCTCAGCGCGATACAATCAGGTGACGCATGCTACCAGACCAACGTTTACAGGAGCCCGTATGACCAGCGAGGACCCACGCCGCGATCAGACAGCCTGGCAGAGCGAGGCCCTGCCCCACCCGGCCCTCCAGCCGGAGTTCGAAGGGCGGCTGCGCCGGGCCGTCGGCGAGGTCATGGACATCGAGGATATCGCGCTTCCGCTGGACTCCGCGCCGCTGCGCTTCCGAGGCCGCCTCACCCTGCCCTCCGACCAGGCGTTTGACCGGCTGCGCCCCGCCTTCGAGGAGGTGGGCTACACCCCGCAGCTCCGCCGCGACGAAGGACGCGATGTCGTCTCGGCCATCCCCGGCGTATTTCACGGGCGCAAGCAGGGCATCCCCTGGGTGAACGTTGCGCTGCTCGTCGCGACGATCCTGAGCGTGTTCTACGTCGGTGTGCAGGGCGAGCTGTACGTGCCGCTGCCCCAGGTGCTCGGCGCGCGGATCACAGGCGAGGTGCCCGCCGGGCTGAACGGCCAGCTCATGCCAACCGGCGCGGAGCTCATGGAGGCGCTGCGTACCGGCGCACTGTATACGCTCGCACTGCTCGGCATCCTCGGCGCGCACGAGATGGGCCACTACATCATGGCCCGCCGCCACAATGTCGACGTGACGCTGCCGTTCTTCATCCCGCTGCCGATCAACATCCTGGGCACGATGGGCGCGGTGATCGCCATGCGCGAGCCCGCCCCGAACCGCCGCATCCAGTTCGACATCGGCGTGGCGGGCCCCATCG
>CAZDLX010000156.1:0-8223 GCA_964506005.1 uncultured Anaerolineae bacterium
CTCTCAGAGCCGCCCCTACCAACACAGATTGACCTGTTATTTTGTAAAGGTTCAATCAGGGGGCAGGTAGTGGTTCTCGGTAGGATCGCCTGCGGCCGCCAGCCCTTTCGCCCCCTCATAGGGGGAGATGTCGGGCGGAGCCCGACAGAGGGGGTTGCAGGTTGGTCATCAGCGAGGGCCATTCCATATTAAAGTAAACCTATTTGACAATAATTCGGCGCTCAGCTAGAATGCGTGATGTGGAAAGTTGGGCAGAGGAACGACCCGCTCAGTGAGTGTGAAGGCCCCCCGATGATGCAGAAAACACGGCAGAAGATCATTGAGTACCTTCGCCAGCACGGTGAGGCGACCGTTGACGAGCTCAGCGAAGCGCTCGACAGCCTGACAGCGGTCACGGTGCGCCATCACCTCGATATCCTGCGCGGCGAAGGCCTGGTCGCCCCGCCCGAAGCGCGCCACCGCACCTCGCCGGGCCGCCCCAAGTACGTCTACCGCCTCACCGCCAAGGCCGAATCGCTTTTCCCGGATAACCTTCGCGTGCTCACCGATACGATGCTTGCCGAGCTCAAGAGCACGCTCAACCCCGAGCAGATCAACGTCTTCTTCGACGGCGTTGCCGAGCGCATGGCACAGACCGCCGGGCCCGGCGATCCGCATGAGACGCTGGAACAGCGGCTTGACCGCGTCGTCGAGCACCTGACGGGCCACGGCTACGAGGCCAACTGGGAGAAGACGCGGCGCGGCTACGTGCTGCACACCAGCAACTGCCCTTACAGCAGCGTTGTGGAGCGCCACGACCACCTGTGCCACCTCGACGCCCGCTACATAGGCCGCCTGCTGGGTGCCACCCCTGAGCGCCTGTCGCACCTGCGCCAGAACGGCGACAGCTGCTCCTACCTCGTCAGCCCATCCTGAGCCTCAAGGGCGCACCTTAACTGGGCCAGCGCTGCCGGCATAAAAGAGACAGAATTGACACAAATTATCGCCGATGTTAAAATCAGCAGCGATGACTTGTGCGACGATCTTAATGTCCACCACGACCACTGAGTACAGCATGTTACGGAGGAGCCACAACGTATGGCCGATCAAGTCAGCACACAGAACACCGTGATCAACGTGACGCCGGTTGCGATTGAGAAGATCAGGGCGCTGCTCGTCGAGAAGGCCATGCCTGCCGACACCGGCCTGCGCGTGTTTGTCGCAGGCGGCGGCTGCTCCGGCATGCAGTACGGGATGGCCTTTGAGCCTCATGCCCGTGAGGACGACACCATCACCGATGCGGACGGCGTGCGCATTGTCATCGACCCGATCAGCCTCGAGTACCTGCGCGGGGCCAACATTGATTACATCGACACCCTGATGGGCGGCGGCTTCAGCGTGCAGAACCCCAATGCCGTATCATCCTGCGGCTGCGGTCACTCGTTCCGCACCGAGGAAGAGGCTGGCGCGCACAGTCACGCGGGCGGCTGCGGCTGCCATTAGCTACTCGTCCTATTCTGGCGCGCTAACAGGCGCGGCGGTTGTCACAGCGACCCGCCGCGCCTGTTTTTGCAGGTGCGGTTGCGTGTACAATGAACCTGTGCGAAGAGTCGCCAGAATACTCTCAGAGAGAGCGAGGGAGCGATGAGAGCAAGGATCAGGCTGTACGGTGCGGTGCTGGTGTTGGCGGCGCTCATCGTGAGCGGCTGCCAGTCTTTTGTCCGCCCCGGAGAGATGCGCACCGAGGAACAGACGGTCGAGCTCCAGGGTGCGGAGTCGGCGGACGTGAGGATTGCGATGGGAGCCGGGCAGCTCAACCTGTCAGGTGGGGCAGCCGAGCTAATGGATGCGCAGTTCACCTACAACGTCGATCGCTGGGAGCCGCAGATCAGCTATGAAGTGGACGGGAACCGCGGCGTATTGAGTGTCACCCAGCCGAGCGAAGTCTCCATCCCCGAGCCCTCGAGTGTGGAGTACACCTGGGACATCCAGCTCAGCGACGCGGTGCCGGTCGATCTCGACGTGAGTCTCGGCGCGGGGGAGGGCAACCTGGACCTATCCAGCGTCGCTCTGAGCTCGCTGGACGTTGAGATGGGTGCGGGCCAGGCGATCATCATTCTGACGGGTGATTATGACGAGAGCTTTGACGCCCACATCCGCGGCGGGGTGGGCAGCGCCACCCTCATGCTCAGCAGAGACGTGGGCGCCCGTGTCGAGGTCAGCGGCGGCCTGGGCAGCCTCAACGTGACAGGCTTCAATGAGGATGGAAATGTCTACACCAACGACGCCTATGAGACGTCCGACGTAACAATCAACATCCGCATGGAGGGCGGCGTCGGGGAGATCACGCTGCAGCTTGTCGATTAACCTTCGGCTTTTCCACGGGGGATTCCTGTACAGGAATCCCCCGCTTCGGTAAGACGCCTGCCTAGCCTGCTTAAGTGACGATGTGCTCGCTGAGCGCCACAGGCCGCGGTGTGCCATCGCCGTAGCTCGTGACCGACGGCGGCACGCGCAGGCGAGGCTCGCTCGCGTACAGCGCCTGCAGCTCGTCCAGCGACGCGTCGCCCATCGCTGCCAGCCGCGCCGCATGGTCGAGAAGGGCGAGAGCCTCGGCATTGTCGTCCGCGCCGTCCTCGTCTATGACGCCCCAGCAGTCCCACGGCAGCAGCTCCATCTTGTTCAGCGCGGCGATGTCCCGCACGACGTTGCCCCGCACGAACCACAGCCCCCACATGTCGCCAATGCCGAACGTCGCCGGGTCTGCCTCTCCCGCCCGGCACTGGAGCCAGGCCAGCGGGCCTGTGACGAACTCGTCGCGGGGTACGTCGAGCGGGTCGAACGTCACCTGGAGCGTATCCACCTGCACCTCGTCTAGCTGTGCGTCCGCGAGCGTCCAGCGGCCCTCGTCTGCCCGCCAGACTTCGGTCACCCAGTGATCTTCGTGCTTGCCCGGCGTAAAGTAGCGCCCGAAACCACAGCGTGCCCGCGCGGGGATGCCCTTGTGTCGCAGCAGCGCAGTCAGCAGTACGGAGAAGTCGCGGCAGTTGCCGACAAGCTTGCGGAGCGGCTCCCGGGCGGCGGTCAGCGGGCGGTCGTCCAGCTCACGGATGCGGTCGAGCATGTGGCTGGCGCAGCGGATCTCAAGCTCTCCCCTGCGCGGAGCAAGCTGATCGTCCGTCACGCCGTAGGCGCTCGCCCAGAACACGTGTAGCATCACGCCCTGCACGATGCGTCGCAGCTCGCCGGGGTCGTCTGGCAGGCCTGCTAGCAGATCGGTGTGGTGGCCCAGCACCGTCATCGGGCCGGGTTCCGCATAGGTGAGATGAGAGTCAGGTTCCATGAAAGCATTTCCTTACTGAGTGGAGGTCACGCAATCATATACGCGGGGGCGGCTGTGATGGTCCCCGTTTGCTCGCCGAGACGTGTCGGGCTGCATGGGGCGAGGGGGAACACAAAAAGGCCGGGTTTTCACCCGGCCTCTTGCTGTCTGCCCGGCTTGGACTGCCGGGCTACTCTTCGATGTCGACGAGCACGTCGCCGTCTTCGACCTTGACCTCAAACCAGGGCACGTCGACCACGGCGGGGAAGCTCAGCACCTTGCCGGTGCGGATGTCGAAGCGCGCGCCGTGGCGCGGGCACTCGATCTCGTAGCCGTGCAGCTCGCCTTCGGCAAGCGGCCCATTGTCATGCGTGCACACGTCCTCGATGGCGTACAACGTGCCGCCCACATTGAAAATGGCGATGAAAATGCCGTCCTCTTCGATCACAATCCGCTCACCCGGCGGAATCTCGTCAACCTCCGCGACCTTCACGAACTTCGCCATGCGTCCTCCACGTACGTTGTGATGCAGGTTCAGGGTGGGGTGTTAGTCTGAGTCTTCGTCCTCGCCGGGCCAGTGCGTCAGCCCGTACGCGCCCGCCTTCAGCACTTTGAGCGAGAGCAGCGCGCACTTGACGCGAACCGGGCTCAGCGGGATGCCGAGCATCTCCAGGATGGCGTCCTTGTCGATATGGCGGATCTCCTCCAGCGACTTGCCGGCGAGCGACTCGTACAGCATCGACGCCGAGGCCTGGCTCACCGCGCAGCCCTCGCCTTCCCAGCCGACGTCGGTAACGGTGTCATTCTCGTCGAGCCGGATCGTCAGGTGGAGGTGATCGCCGCAGAACGGGTTGTCGTCTTCGTAATCAATGTCCGGGTTCTCGACCAGCCCCTTCATGCGCGGGTTGCGGTAGTGGTCGAGAATGAGCTCGCGATACAGGTCGTCCATGATGGTCGTCGTTCTCCTCGGGCCGCGCGTCGCCTAGAAGGCGAACATCTCCTTGACTTTGTAAAGCCCGTCGATGAGGCGGTCCACGTCTGCGAATGAGTTATACAGGTAAAAACTGGCGCGCGACGAGGCGGCAAGCTGGTAGCGCTGGTGCAGCGGCATCGCGCAGTGATGCCCTGCCCGCACCGCGACGCCCTGCGCGTCGAGGATCTGGGCGACGTCGTGCGGGTGCGCCTCTGCCAGCACGAACGCGGCCACGCCGCCCTTGTGCGACGGCTCCGTCGGGCCGAGCAGGCGCACACCCGGCACCTCCGCCAGCCGCTCAAGGGCGTAGGTGGTGATGGCTTCCTCGTGCTGGTGGATGGCATCCAGCCCGATGTCGTCCAGGTAGTCAATCGCTGCTCGCAGCCCTACCGCCTCGGCGATGGCCGGGGTGCCCGCCTCGAACTTGTACGGCAGGTCGTTCCAGGTCGAGCCGTTCAGCGTAACACGCTTGATCATGTCGCCGCCGCCCATCCACGGAGGCATCTCCTCCAGCAGGTCACGGCGACCCCACAGCACGCCGATGCCTGTCGGCGCGAGCATCTTGTGGCCCGAGAACGTGTAGAAGTCACAGCCGATGTCCTGCACGTCCACCGCCATGTGCGGGGCGCTCTGCGCGCCGTCGATGTGTACCAGCGCGCCGGCGTCGTGCGCGGCCTGTGTCATCTCGTGGACCGGCTGGATGGTCCCCAGCACGTTTGACATGTGCGCAAAGGTGACGAGCTTCACCGCACCGTTCAGCATCGCATGGTAGGCGTCGAGGTCCAGATAGCCGTCGTCCGTCACCGGGACCCAGCGCACCTCGCAGCCGGTCTGCTCGGCGAGAAGCTGCCAGGGCACGATATTCGAGTGGTGCTCCATCTCGGTTGCGATCACCACGTCGCCGGATCCGAGGTTGGCACGCCCCCAGGTCTGCGCGATGAGGTTGATGCCCTCAGTCGTGTTCCGCGTGAAGATGACCTCGCGCACCGAGCCGGCGTTAACGAACCTGGCGACTCGCTTCCGCGCGAATTCGTAGGCGGCGGTGGCGTCCTCGCTCAGCCGGTGAATGCCCCGGTGCACGTTGGAGTTGTACTGGGCGTAGTAGTCGTTCACCGCGTCGATGACGGCCTGCGGCTTCTGGGAGGTGGCGGCGCTGTCGAGGTACACGAGCGGCACGCCGGGATGCGCTTCCTGGTGGAGTATGGGGAAGTCCGCCCGGATTGCCTCAATGTCGAGCGGTGTCTTTAGCGAATTCATGCGCGTGCGCGCCTCCTGCTTCATCGTGCGTCCTGTGCCGCCTGCTGCAGCACGCCGGATACTATTGTAACGGTCTGCAGCCTCGCGACCACTGAGGATCATCACTATCCAGTATGTCTGATTACGCGTCTCTGCTCTATCTGGCAGTCCCATCGCCGTCCAGATGCGCCCGTATGCCCGACTGCAGCACCCGCAGCGCCAGCGACACGCAGGGCAGCCGGGAGCGGACCACCTCGCCGCCCAGCGCCTCGGCGAGTTCGTCCTCGCCCATCGCCAGCACCTCGCCGAGCGTCCGCCCGGCGGCCAGCTCGGTGAGCACGGATGCTGCGGCCTGGCTGATCGTGCAGCCCTCGCCCTCGAAGGTGAGGGCTTCCAGCCGGCCCTCCGCGCCAACCACCGCGCTGATGCGGACGACGTCGCCGCAGCCGGTGTTTGCGCCCTCCGCCTGGAACGTCGCGTCGTCGAGCAGCCCGTAGTGCCGGGGGTGCTCGAAGTGGTCGATGATAAGGTCGATTGCAGCCTGTCGGTCCATGAGCGCCCGTGTCCGAAAGAAATAGAGGCCCGGCTGCCGCTGGGGCGGGCCGAGCCTTTGGTGTCAGTCTGGCGAGGCGGTTACGCCTCCAGCTTCTGGTCGATATATTCCCCCAGGCGTTCGCGCACGCCGTCGAACGGGATGCGCTGCATCACAGGGTCGAAGAAGCCCTCGACGATCAGCTTCTCGGCGGTGTGGCGGTCGATGCCGCGCGCCATCAGGTAGAAGATCTCGGTTTCGTCCAGGCGGCCAATCGTCGCCGCGTGGGTGCAGCGCACGTCGTCGGCCTGGATCTCCAGCCCGGGGATGCTGTCCGCGCGGGCGCTGCGGTCGAGGATCAGGTTGCGGTTAGCCTGGAAGCCGTCTGTCTGCTGCGCGCCGGGGTCCACGAGGATCATACCCTGCCACACGGTGCGGCTGTTGCCCTTGAGCGCGCCCTTGAAGAGCAGGTCGCTCGTGGTGCGCCGCGCGTGGTGGTTCTGCTGCGTGTCAAGGTCGATGTGCTGGCGCTCGTGGGTGAAGTACAGCGCCGAGATGCGGCCCCACGAGTCGTCGCCATCCAGGTCGATGGTCATGAAGACCTTGCCGAAGCGCGCGCCCATCTCGCCGCTGACCCAGTCGAGCCGGGCCCCGCGGCCCACGCGCCCGCGCTGGTGGCCGAAATTGACGACGTGCTCGCCCCAGTTCTGCAGGCCGACGTAGCGAACGTCGGCGTCCTGCCCGGCGATGAGCTCCGTCGCGCCCATGTGGAGCACCTGCCCCTCGCCATTGGGCGACTCGCTCTCGTGCAGGTAGGTGGCGCTGGCGCCGTCCTCGACCACGTACAGGATGTGCGTGCTCGTCGTCTCGTTCGAGGTCAGGTACTCGACGCTGTGCAGCGGCAGCTCGACGTGCACGCCGCGCGGCACGTAAACAAACACGCCGTGCGTCCACAGCGCCGCGTGTAGCGCCGCGAACTTGCCTTCGTCGGGTAGAACGGCCCGGGTCATGAAGTACCGCTCGACGAGCTCACGGTGCTCCACGAAGGCAGTCCGCAGGTCGGTGAAAATAACACCCTGCTCGACGAGCTCGTCGGCCAGCTCATAGCGCACGACCTGCCCGTTGGCGAAGACGAGCAGGCCGCCCTGCACGTCGCCGATCAGCGGGCTGTACAGCTCGCCGGGCACGTCCCTGACAGACGCGCCATTCGGGTTAATCGGGTAGACGGCGTCGCCCCAGCGCACGCTGCGAATATCGGTGCGCCGCCACGGTTCGTCGTCGGTGGTAGGCATGGGGATGGTTTCGGCAAGCTCCCAGGCCTGCAGGCGCTTGTCCAGCATCCACTCAGGCTCGCCGTATCGCTGGGAGAGAGCCACCACGTCATCCCGGGTCATCGGGAAGGTGGCTTCCTTAAGAACTTCTCTTCTACGTGCCAACTGTAAATTGCCTCCGTAATTGCGGAAGGTGTAGTTTCCACGCCGTAGGGGTTGCGGCACTCCGGTTGTTGTGCGGCCTGCGTCTGACCCCCTTCCGCCCTTCGGGCACCTTCCCCCTTTCAGGGGGCAGGCAACTCCCCTCTCCCAGCGACCGGAGGTCGCGGTCGGGAGAGGGGCCGGGGGTGAGGGCCGTTGTGACGCTGAGCCCCCACGGACATTGCTTAGTCTCGTGCTAGCCGATCGAGCCTTCCATCTGGAGCTGGATCAGCCGGTTCAATTCCATTGCGTACTCCATCGGTAGCTCCTTCACGAGCGGCTCGATGAAGCCGTTCACGACCATCGCGTTGGCCTGTTCCTCGCTCAGACCGCGGCTCATCAGGTAGAAGAGCTGGTCCTCGCCGACCTTGCTGACCGACGCCTCATGGCCGATGGTCACATCCTGCTCGTCGATTTCGATGTACGGGTAGGTGTCCGAGCGGCTCTTGTCGTCCAGCAGCAGCGCGTCGCAGACGACGTTGCTCTTGGAGTCGAAAGCCCCCTCGTAGACCTTCAGCAGGCCGCGGTAGCTGGCCTGGCCGCCATCCTTGCTGATCGACTTGCTGGTGATCTTGCTGGTGGTGTGCGGTGCAACATGCACGACCTTGCCGCCGGCGTCCTGCGCCTGGCCCTTGCCCGCGAACGCGATGCTCAGCACCTCGCCGTGCGCGCCGGGCTCCATCAGGTAGACAGCCGGGTACTTCATCGT
>CAZDLX010000157.1:0-8202 GCA_964506005.1 uncultured Anaerolineae bacterium
ACCGAGCCATTGATCCCGCCGCTGCCAACGGACCCGGTCCCGACCGAGCCGGCACTGCCCACGGCGCCGCCACCTACTGTTCCGCCGACTGAGCCGGTGACAACCGACCCGGCACCGACTGAGCCATCACCGACCGAGCCCACGGACCCGCCGCCGACAACTGACACCGATCAGGTGCCGACGCACGTCTGCGAGGGACCTGCCGGGCCGAGCAACCCCAACTGCCCGTAGCAGGCTGACACCCCGACAAACCGGGAGGCGCTTACACGGTGTAAGCGCCTCACTTTATTGCTGGGTGCGGGTTGTGCAGACCTACTTACCCGCCGCAGAGTGTGCTTCGAGCGTCTTCACCGAGTAAATACTGGTCGGTTCCGCGATGCCGCGGCTGGTAATGGGGTTGAGCATCTGCCCCATGACCCGCCCCGCCGACGCCCGGTACGTGGCCCCCGCGACGAGGACCTCGCCCGGCGCGGCGGCCTGCGCCAGCCGCGCGCTGAGATCGAGCGTCTCGCCGAGCGCGGTGTAGGTATAGCGGTTGCCCGCCCCTGTGTAGCCCACAACCGCTCGGCCTGTCGCCACGCCAAAACTGAACTCGATTCCGCGGTGCGGATGTTCTGCGGGCAGCGAGTCGTGGTAGGCTCGGATGCGCCGGCTGCTCTCCCAGGCCGTACGTGTTGCCAGCAGCGCGTGGTCAGGCTGGGGGAGCGGCGCATTAAATACCGCGATGACCTCATCACCCGAGGTCCGGATCACGGTGCCCTCATTCTCGAAAATAGCCTCCACGAACAGGTTAAGATAGGCGTTCAGCATCTCCAGCACTTCGCCGGCTGTGTGCATGGCGACAAAACCGGAGTAGCCGCGCATCCGCGCCTGCATCACGGAGATCTCCTGCATCTGGCCGTCCAGATTAATGCGCCCCTGCCGGACAGCCGTCAGGGTCTCGCGGGCAACCCGCGGCGTCACGCGCGTCTCGAACAGGCTCATGAGCTGGCGCCGGGCGCGTGCCTCCACGCCGAAGCGGTAGGCGGTGACGAGCGCGTACGTCAGCGCGATGGTGAGAAACGGGAAGAACAGGTCGAGCAGGATGCCCTGGTAGTCGAACAGCCAGCTCGCCACGAGGAAGTACAGCGTACCCGTGCCGATGCTGGCCAGAATCCCGGTGAGGGGCCGCGTGCACAGCAGCGCCACGCCGGCGCCCAGCACCAGCAGGATGAGCAGCCGCAGGCCCAGCGCCGGCTGCACGATGAACCTGCCCGACCAGATCGTCTCGACCGCGTTGGCCAGGATCTCCACGCCGTACATCAGGCGACCTTCCTCGCTGACCGGCGTGAGGTAGCGGTCGGGCTCGGCGGTGGCGGTGATGCCGACGAGCACCAGCTTGTCCTCGAAGATGCCTTCTGGCGCGCGGCCCTCCAGCACGTCCTCGTAGCTCACCGTGGTGAAGCTTGCCGCGCCGGGCCGGGCGGGCGGGCCTGCGTAATGCACAAACATCTCGCCCCACGGGTTAACCGGGATCTCGCGGCCCACCACGCCGAGCGAGCCTGCCTGCAGCGCCGACGCCGAGTTGACCGGCGCGCCTGCCGGCTCTCCGAGGTAGACCTGCACCGCCGCCAGCGCGAGATTCGGCACCAGCGTGCCGTCCTCCATCGCCGCGATGAGCGGCAGACGGCGCACGTAGCCGTCCTCGTCGTGGCGGAAGTTGGTATGGCCTATTGCCGCGGCGGCTTCGGCGAGAACCGGCTCGGGCTGAAGGCTGCTCTGGAACTGGAGCGGCCCCGGCGTAATGTGGAAGGCATCGCCCTGGCCGAGCATGGGGTGCACGACGTTGCCCGCCTCGCGCATCGCGTCGGCCAGCTGCTCGTCTTGAGCGCTCTGGGAAAGAAAGGCGAAGTCGAGCACAATCGCATCTGCGCCCGCCGCGTCAAGCTGCTCGATCAGCTCCGCGTGCAGGCTGCGCGGCCAGTCTCCCCAGCGGCCATAACGGGCCAGCGTCTCGTCGTCGATCTCGACAATCGTCACCACGCCACTCGGCGTGTACGGCTGGTACAGGATGTCGCGCATCTGCCGGTTTGGGCGCGAGAACAGGCCCAGCAGCATCACCGTCGCCACCAGCCCCGCGCCGATCACGCCGATGAGCGCCCGCGACCATGACAGCACGGCGCGGTCCTCGAGGAACTGCTCGCGGATCTGCTGGAACGTGCCGCGCGCCCGGACGGACAGCGGCGTCCACGGGGGCAGGCCGCCCGCCGCCGCCCTGACTTCCTGCAGCGCGGCGAACTGGCGCGCGCTGGCCTCGCCCTGGGTGCCGTTAACCCCCTCGAGCAGCGCACGGACGCCGCGCTCGCTGCGCACCTGCCCGATGAGGCGGGCCGCCTGCCGGGCGAACGGGCTCTCGCCCAGCGCCAGCCGCGCGAGCCGGGCGTCGCCGTCATCCGAGAAGGCGACGGGCTGCCAGCGCTCGACCGCCCCGGCCCACCGTTCGAGCAGCATCAGCGCGTTGCCGCGAGCGGCGCTGGTGCGGCCTCGCACGGCCATGTCGATCAGCGTATCAACCGCCTTCTGCGACAGGCTGCGGTAAGGCAGCGTGGAGTCGGGGTTATCGACAAGCTGCAGCAGCGCACGCTCGGGGGCGTCGCCCTCCGCAGAGGTCATGATCTGCTCGCACACCCGCAGCCGGAGATCGGCATCAGGGACGCGCTGCCACCACAGCTCATAATTGTGCCCGTGCAGCAGCGCGCCGTGCAGCAGGAACTCCAGGCCCTGCGCGGTCAGATTCGAGTAGCCGTCCTTGCCCGGCATAAATGCCGAGTCGATGTACGCGAAGTGTGTCAGATCGGCGGGAAACGGCTCGCCGGGCTGCCACACGGCGACCAGCCGGTGCAGCAGCGTGCGGGCGTCTGTGGCCAGCAGCTCATCCTCGCTGACCGCCTCTCTCCGCGCACGCCGGTGGTAGGGGATCCGCGTCACGACGCTGGGAGGCACATCCTGCAGCAGCAGATCGAAGGCCGCCCGCGCATTCTGCGGGCGCTGCGCGGGCTCGGCGGCGGCGAGCACGTGAACCTTGTTGAGCACAGGCGCGATGCGCTCCAGCCGGTGATGGGGCCTGGAGAGCTTCTGAGTCGTTGCGCGGGCCACGTCGGCGAGGCCCTCTTCGTTGAGCTCGGGCAGGCTGCCGGTCAGCATCTCATACAGCAGCACGCCCAGGCTGTAAATATCGGAGCTGGGCGTAAGCACCGAGCGCGAGTGCTGCTCGGGCGGGGCGTAGTAGGTCGTGCCGCGCCCGGTGTGCAGGGCGACGGTGTCCTCGGTGAGACGCCGCGCCAGCCCGAAGTCGGCAACGTAGGCGCGCCCCTGCGCGTCGAGAAGGATATTGCTGGGTTTGAGGTCGCGGTGTACCACGCGGTTGCCGTGCAGGTACTCCAGCGCGCTGACGATATCGGCGGTGAGACACAGCGCCTTCTCCAGCGAGAGCTCACCCTGCTTGAGCAGGTCGCTCAGCGTGCCGCCGGAGGCGTAGCGCATCGCGAAGAAGTAGTAATCCGATGTCGCGCCGAACTCGTACAGGGGCAGAATGTGCGGGTGGGCGAGGCTGGCGATCAGGTGAACCTGCCGCTCGAAGTCGGCGGAGATCAGCGCGGGCTCGGTGCCCGTCGTCGGGATGAGCTTGATGGCGACGACCCGCTGGTGGTACTTGTCCCAGGCGGACCACACGAGCGCCTCACCACCGCGGCCCAGCTCCTCGAGCAGCGCGTAGTTCTTGACTTCGTAGCCGGTCCGCAGTGACTCCGGTGCGGGCATTCAGCACGCTCCACATGTCGAGCTTGCCTGCTGTGGCGCGCGGGCTATCCGCCCGCCACGCGACAAGTTTAGCAGGCGGCACCCGTTTTGGAAACTGTGACGTGGAAAAGGCAGTACAATCGAGACAGCACGACTCGGAACCGGGACGCCGTGCCAGGCGTCTGATCCATGCAGGATGCAAGGCAAACGGGTAGAAAGGTCAAGTGTATGAAGTGGCTGCGATTTATGATCGCGGCGTGCGTGGGCGCGCTGCTCCTGGTGGGCTGCATGGAGCCCACGTCTACGGACGCCGGGGATGAAGCCAGCCCCGGGTCACCGGCAACGGATGTTACCGAGGAGCCCCCGGCGGTCGAGGAGCCTTCAGCGCCGGCTCCTTCGCGTACACCAGCCTCGCGCGGCACACAGGACGAAGGGGCTGCCACAGCCCGACCGACGAACGGGCCGCTCAACCCGACCGGCGTACTGGACGACGACGAGCCGGCTGAGGACGTCCAGCCTCCATCAGCCGTCCAGCGCGGCGACGGCGAGGTTCCTGCCGATCTGCTGGAGACGATCATTGACGATGCTGCCGGGCGGGCAGGCGTGAGCCCGTCGGGGGTCGAGGTCGTGCAGGCGCGCGCCGTGGTGTGGAGCGACGCCTCGCTGGGATGCCCGCAGCCGGGGATGTTCTACACGCAGGCGCTCGTCAGCGGCTACCACGTTATCCTGAGCGCGGGCGGCCAGACGTTCGACTACCGGGTGGGGTCCAACAACTACTTCACGCTGTGCACCAACCCACCGGCTGAGGGCGAGCCCGGCGGCGACCCGCCCGCCCGGATGCCGCAGCCGGGCATCGAGCCGCCTGAGAGCACGCCTGGCCGCCCGATGCAGGTACCGCTGGAGCCGTAGCGAACGCCAGAGCCGGGCCCTGCCAATCAATGGTATGATAAGGGGGCGGCACATCCTGACCTACCTGGCTCTGACCACATACGGAGGACCATGCAGACCGCCAGCCCGCCCCACCAGCCCATACGACTCTTCAACCGGAATCTGCTGCTGCTCGGGCAGGGGCAGTTCGTCAGCCGGCTCGGCGCGCAGATCGCCCTCATCGGCCTGGTGCTGTGGGTTAAGCAGGTCTCCGGCTCCCCGGCGCTGGTAGGCGTGGCGCAGATGGTTGCCGCGCTTCCGGCGGCGCTGCTCGGGCCGTTCGGGGGTATCGGCGCGCAGCGCTGGGCCCGCCGCAGCGTCATCCTGCTTTCAGACGTGGTCCGCGGCCTCGTCATGGCCTCGCTGGCAGCGCTGATCTTCTTTGTGCCGGATGCGGCCGGGCTTGCGATGGGCTGGCTGTTCGTGGCGCTCCTGGTGAACGGCGTGCTCGGCGCGTTCTTCGAGCCGGCGCTCTCCGCCGCCGTACCCGACCTTGTGCCCGATGATCAGGTGCCCGCCGCCCACTCGCTGGGGCAGCTCTCCTACCAGATTGCCATGCTGCTGGGGCAGGGCACCGGAGGCACGCTGTTCCGGCTGTTCGGCGCACCTATCCTGTTCGCCATTGACGGCCTGTCGTACCTGCTGGCAGCGCTCAGCGAGGCATTCGCCAGCATCCCGCAGACCGCGCCCGCCGAGCGTGAGAGCCGCCCCACATGGCGGGAGGAGCTTGCGCCCTTCGTCGAGGATGTCCGGCTGGGCCTGTCCTACGTGTGGAGACGCCAGGGGCTGCGCGAGGTCATGTTCGTCTCGGCCTTTCTGTCGTTCTTCAGCATGGCGGTGGTCGGCCTGCTGCCGTTCTACGTGGAGCGCATTCTTCAAGCGCCGGCTGACTGGTACGGCTTCATGCTGGCGATGTTCGGGCTGGGCGCGCTGTTCGGCACGCTGATGGCGGGCTCGGTGCGCCTCACCGGGGTGCGCCGCATCCGCTGGCTCATCGTGCTGGTGCTGGTACAGGCAGTGGGATACGGGGCGCTCGGCCTGGTGGCGAACCGGGCGCTCGCGCTGGTGCTGGCTCTGCTGGGCGGGGCGGCAGGCGGCTTCATCGCCGTTTACCTGAACAACACCGTCCAGATCACGACGTCGCCGCGCGTGCGCGTGCAGGTGCTGACCGTGCTGGGGACGATCTCGGGGGTGCTCGCCGCGCTGGCGATGGGGCTGGCAGGCCTTATTGCCGAGCTGCTTGGCCAGAATATCGGGCCGCTGTTCATCGCCTGCGGCGCGGCGATGGGCGTCTCGGCGCTCGTCACGACGATGATGCCCAACTTCCGCTACTTCATGCGCCGCACGGACGCCGACGCGCGCGCGCCAGTCGTAGACGAGCACGTCGTACCGCTTGCCGGCGTGGGGATGCTGGGCCGCACCACACTCAGCGAGGGCGTGCGCACCTCACTGAGCTCCGAGACGCTGTCACACGTGCTGATCGCCGGTACGCTCGGGATGGTGCTTGGCACGGTAGCCATCGTTGCCTCGCCCATATGGGCCCTGGCACTCGTCGGCGTGCTGCTCGTGGCAGTGTTCTTCATCACTGGCTGACGCGTCAGGCAGCAGTGTTCTGCCTCAGGTAAAACACCTGCGTCGCGTTCCGCTCGAACTCCTCCAGCGGAACCAGCACCCCGTGCGTGGCATACTCCTCGTTCTGTGCCTGCCCAACCTGGTAAAGCTGCATCCAGAGGTCGAGCTGGGCGCGCAGCTTCTCAAGCGGCATCACATAGATGACCCGCGCACCGGGGACGAAGTACACGAGAAGGTCAGCCTGGCTGGTGTAGGCCCAGCCCGCCTTGCCGCCGCTGTCAATCGAAATCGTCTCGATGAACACCCGGCGCGAGCGGTGCGCGACGAAGTCCGTCTTGTATTCCACGCGGGCCAGCCGCGACTCCCGGGCAAAGATGCGGTCGATTCCCTGCCGCTGCTGCCAGCGCGTTGCCCGCTGGACGTAATTGCCCCGCTGTTCGAAGAAGGCGTCGAGGAAGTCCTCCCCGCCACTGCCGTACGCCTTCTGTTTGTTAAACGAGTAAACCGCCATCAGGACTCAACCAGTACGCATCGCCGGGTGCGCCCCGGCCGGCGTTCTAATTGGCCGACTTTACTTGATTCCAATCTATTTTATACGATTTTCTTCATTTTGGCACATTTGTTCTGAACAATTGAACCAAAATGCCGCAAGAGGATGTCCGAAGGGGTTAAAAAGCCGGCAGATTTGCCCGGTGGGGAAATAAAAAGGGAGGCCGGAAACATCCGGCCTCCCCGTTGTCTGTTCTACCGGCGTCAGGGCTCAATCGAGAGGATTTCGTAGCTGAAGCTGCCTCCGGGCGCCCGCACCGACACGTGATCGCCGACACGCCTGCCCAGCAGCGCACGCCCCAGCGGGGACTCGTCGCTGATCTTCCCCTGGATGGGATCCGCCTCAGCCGAGCACACGATGTGGTAGGTTTCCGGTGCGTAACCATCCTCGCAGACGGTCACCTTGCAGTTCAGGCAGATGCTGTCCAGCTTGCCGTTGTGCCCGCTGCCGTCAAGAATTCGCGCCCGCCCGAGCAGCAGCTCAAGCTGCTGGATGCGGCCCTCCACGAAGGCCTGGTCTTCGATAGCCGTTTCCAGCGCGAAGTTCTCGCCGTACATGCCATCCTCCCGCGCGACCCGGAGGCGGTTGGCCACTTCCTCGCGGCGAACGGTGCGCAGAAAGTTGAGCTCTTCCTGAAACTTCAGGAAGCCTTCAGGAGTGAGGTGCATGACATCTTGAAGCATGTTCTCTCTTCTGCTGAAGCTACAGAGTGGATACGTTGAACCCGAATGTAGCGTGGGGCGGGTAAAAAAGTCCTAGCGATGTTCTAAATAAAGTCTAAAAGGCCGCATGATTACGTGCCGGTAAGTCAGCCCAAGAATTTTTACGTCCTGTTTAGGACTTTTTTGGGTAAGCGCCTATAAAATGGATTCGCGTCATACGTATTGGTAGACCTTCTCCGTTGTGGGGTACAGCTATGTATGTGAAATACCGGGGCCAGCGTGGCCTGGAAATAGACCGGCGTATCCTGTTCGCAGGGGCGGCGGTCCTTCTTGCGATTATCGGGCTGCTGCTCGCTTCGCGGCTGGTGCAACCGCGACTGCCGGGCCTCAGTGCCGACCTGTCGGTAGCAGAAGGCACCGTCAGCGTGTACCGGGCCGAACGCACGCTGCTGGGCGCCGAGCGCACGCGGCAGGTTGACGTCCGTCCGGGCAAGGTCTTCGCCGTCGGCGTGAACCACTCGCTCGTCACAGGGGAGGCGAGCCGCGCCCGCCTCGGTTTCCCGGACGGCAGTTACGTCGAGCTAGAGCCGGGCACGGCGTTGCGGATCACTGCACTTGATGAAACCGAGGCGGGCTACGACCTGCGCGTGAACCTGACTGCAGGCCGTATTACCAGCTACGTCCGCCCGCGGCTCGCCGGCGCTTACGAGGTGA
>CAZDLX010000158.1:0-1811 GCA_964506005.1 uncultured Anaerolineae bacterium
TGATCCCCTACGACCCGCAGCCTGCGAAGGTCACGAGCGGCATCCGCGTCGGCGCGCCCGCGCTGACGAGCCGCGGCTTCGGCACGGACGAGATGCGGCGCGTCGGGGAGCTCATTGGCCGCGTGCTGCACGCACCGGAGGACGAGTCGGTGCTGGCGGCGGTTCGCGCGGAGGTCGAGGAGCTGACGGCTGGCTTCCCGGTGCCCGGCATCACCGGCGAGATGCAGCCGCTGCCCGGCTAAACCGGCGCAGCAGACATGGAATAGATGAGCCCACAGATCTCACAGAGTTTCTCTTCTCCGTGTTATCTGTGGGCTCATGTCGTACTGCGAGGCCCCGCCCCGCCAAGCCTATGGAATAATGTTCTTGATCTTCAGGAGGGCGTAAGCGCTCAGGGTTGGCGCATCGCGGATCTCTCCGGCGAGCACCATCTGCTCGAAGTCGGCGAGCGACACCCTCCGCACCTCCATCCCCTGTTCGGTCACTTCAAGCCGCCGGGGGCCCTGCGTCAGGTCGGTGGCAAGGAAGATGTGGAATCCCTGGTTGGAGTAGCCGTTGGCCTCGTGCAGGAAGCCGATCTGCTCCAGGCTACCTGCCACCAGCCCCGTCTCCTCTGACAGCTCTCCGCGAGCAAGCTCTACGGGTTTCACATCGCCCTGCGTGTGATAGGAGCCCTGCGGGAACTCCCAGTAGGCCCCCTGGACCGGATAACGGTACTGGCGCACGAGGTAGACGGTTCCTGCTTCCATCGGCACGATAAGCGCAAAATCCGGCTTCTCGACCACGCCGTAGATCCCCTGATGTCCGCCGGGGAACTCGACCTCATCTTCGCGCACCGTCATCCACGGGTTGCGATAGACGATTCTGGACGCAAGCTTCTTGATCATGGGTTCCTTCCGGAGCCAGCGGGGATCGTGCAGCGATCTGATTGCTTGTCACGCCTCTGCAGAGGTTTCATCCGCCAGGTCGAGCACGCGCCGTGCCGTCTCGCTGTCTGTCACCAGTGCGTTGATCAGGCCGGAGCGCAGGGCACCGAGGATCGCCGCGGCCTTGGGCATACCGCCCGCCACGCCGAGCACCAGCGGGATCGCCTGCAGGACATCCGGCTGCACCCCGACCACCCGCCGCGCCAGGGGAATATCCAGCACACTGCCGTGAATGTCGAAGTGAATGGCGCACACGTCTCCGACGGCACCCTGCTCCGCAACCTGGACAATCTCCTCGCCGCTGAGATAGCCCGCCCGCACCAGGCTCGACATCGCCGGGTCTTCCACCGTCCCGATGCCGACCACAGCCACGTCGACATCTCTGGCACGCCGCAGCACCTCCCGCACGTGCCGGTCCGACATGAGAGCGTCACGCACTGCCGGGTTGTCGACAATCAGCGGCGCGGGAAGCGAGAGGTAGCGCGCGCCGTACAGGTGGGAGAACCAGCGCGCCAGCTCGGGGCCATCAATCTGCGGGTCGGGCGTGCCCAGCGCGCCGATGAGCTGCAGGACCGTCACGCCGGGGTAGTGCGGCGGGCGCAGCGCATGCGCGACTTCGTAAACGCTCGTTCCCCACGATACCCCCAGCACCGATTCGGGGTTCACGTACTGTTCGACGAGGCGAGCGGCCTGCTCTCCAAGCCGGCGCAGCATCTTCGAGTAGGGCACCGCAGTCGCGACGAGCACCCGAACCTCGCGCAGGTTGTAGCGCTCAGCGAGCCGGTGCTCCGTCTCAGCGTCACGCCGGAGTGGGTGGTGTACGCGGATTTCGACGATGCCCGCCTGGTGGGCTTCGGTGAGCAGGCGCGAGATCGCCGAACGCGA
>CAZDLX010000158.1:1911-8162 GCA_964506005.1 uncultured Anaerolineae bacterium
TTTACTATCGTGCTCGGCATTGCGGGCTACGTCGCTGCCGACCGGCTGCGCCTGCCTGCGATCGTCGTGCTGATGCTGCTTGGCATCCTCGCCGGGCCAGAGGTGCTGAACCTGATCGCCCCCTCCGAGCTGGGCAGCGCGCTGCGCGTCATCGTCTCGACCGCAGTTGCCATCGTCGTGTTCGAGGGCGGCATGCTGCTTGACTTCCGCGAAATGCGTACGGCCTCGCCGGAGATCCGTAACCTGATCACGGTTGGCGTCCTCATCTCCATCGCAGGCGCAACGCTCGTCACCCACTTCGTTGCGGGACTTCCCATCCAGCTTGCCGCGCTTTTCGGCGCGCTGATGTGTGTCACCGGCCCGACGGTTGTGACGCCGCTGCTGAAGCGGGCCAACGTCAACCGGCGGCTGTCTGCCATTCTGCAGAGTGAGGCGGTCCTGGTAGACGCGATTGGCGCGGTGCTGGCCGTGGTCACGCTCGAAGTCCTGCTCGACCCGCCATCGCAGGTCGTCACACAGGGTCTGCGAGGGGTGGTAACGCGGCTTGGATTTGGCGCGCTCGTGGGCCTCGCCGGTGGCTTTCTGCTGGTCGGCATCCTGCGCCAGCTTCGCTCGCTCTCCGCGAGCACCATCCGCCTGGCGTCGCTCGGCGGTGCGCTCGCCGTCTTCGGCACAGCAGAGCTGGTTGCAGGCGAAGCCGGAATTACAGCCGTTGCCCTGGCCGGTATTGTGCTCGGCAACATGGAGATTCCCTACGGGGACCAGGTTAAGAGCTTCAAAGGCGACCTCACCAACCTCAGCCTGGTTCTGCTGTTCATCCTGCTGGCGGCGGGCCTGCGCTTTGACACCTTCACCGCCTTTAGTTTCGGCGGCTGGGGCGGCGCGCTGGCCGTCGTCCTCCTGATGGTTCTGGTGCGCCCGCTGAGCGTGATGTTATCGACCGTGGGTTCGCGGCTGCGTCTGCAGGAACGGGTATATATGTCGGCGCTCGGGCCGCGCGGCGTCGTGGCGGCGGCTATCGCCACATTTGCCGAGCTGGAGCTCACCGCCAGCAACTATGCAGGGGTGGAGAGCTTTGTCGGGCTTGTGTTTATGACGATTATCGGGACGGTCGTGATCGAGGGCTTACTGGCCACACCGCTGGCCCGCAGACTGGGAGTGACTTCCACCATGGTTTTGATCATCAGTGCAGACGACATCGGGCGGGAGCTCGCGCAACGCCTCAAGTCGAGCGGGATGGCTGTCCGCCTGCTGGACACCGACGAAGCGCGGATCGATCTTGCCCGCGAACAGGGTCTGGATGCCATGCGCGGGGACGGCACCTCGGTCCGTGACCTGCAGAGAGCAGGGATTCAGAACGCCGACAAGTTCGTCGCCGCCACCTCCAGCGACCGGAGCAATCTGCTGTCATGCCAGATCGCGATCCAGCGCTTCGGACTGCAGGACGTGGTCGCGCGGGTCAACAGCCCCCAGAATCTCGACAACTTCTCCTCGCTCGGCATCCGCGTGGTGAGCCCCGTCGTCTCCACGGCGATCCTGCTCG
This sequence comes from uncultured Anaerolineae bacterium, assembly GCA_964506005.1. Classification (GTDB taxonomy): domain Bacteria; phylum Chloroflexota; class Anaerolineae; order Aggregatilineales; family UBA3940; genus UBA3940. The sequence continues at coordinate 3,455 of CAZDLX010000158.1, forward strand.
ACTCGCTGGTCCGGAAGTCAGCCTTTATGGAGCTCATGGCGAGCCAGGTGCCAGGGCAGGAAGTCTGCGAGGTCCAGCTTGAGAACAAGCATCTGGCCGGCCTTCCACTGCGCTCGTGGTCTCTCGACGGCGACGTGCTCGTCGCGCTGGTGCGGCGGAACGGCAACCTGTTCGTGCCGCACGGCGACACGGTCATCGAGAAGGGGGACACGCTGACGCTGATCGGCCACTGCGACTCGATAGACAGCTCGCGCGACCTGCTCGCGTCGGCTTCTGCCCGGCCAAAACCACGAGAAGAGACAGCGGAGGCAGAGGCGAGCTAGAAGGAGCCCCGCCCGCTGATCACTGCGCCGATGGTGCGCCACAGGATCTGGATGTCGAGCCAGAGCGAGTAGTTGCGGATGTAGAGCAGGTCTTCCTCGGTGCTCAGGTGCATGAGCTTGTTCGCCCGCGCGCCCGTCTGCCACCAGCCCGTCATACCCTGCGGCACCTCGAACCGTTTGCGCTGCCACATCTCGTACTTCTCGACGAGCCAGGGCATTTCCGGGCGCGGACCCACGAGGCTCATATCCCCCTTGAGAACGTTCAGGAGCTGGGGCAGCTCGTCCATGCTGGAGCGGCGCAGAAAGCGGCCCACCTTCGTCACGCGGGGGTCGTCGGGCCGCTTGTGCACGATGTGGCCCTCCTCGTCGTGCGTCAGGACTTCTTCGCGGCGATCCTCGGCGTCCACGTACATCGTACGGAACTTGAACATGTCGAACGGCACGCCATGCTCGCCGATTCGCTCCTGCCGGAAGATCGCGGGGCCGCGGCTGTCTGCCCGCACCGCAAGCGCGATCAGCCCCATCAGCGGCAGCGCCGGGATGAGCAGGATGCTCGTCACCACGATGTCAAAGATGCGCTTGACAAGCCGCTGGAACGGCGAGAGAACCGGCTCCTTGAGGGTGAGCAGCGGCATCCCACCCAGGTCCTCAACCTGCACGTCGAGGAACGCCAGGCGCAGCGTATCGGGCACCAGGCGGATGTTGACGGGGAGCTGCTGCAGGTCGTAGACGAGCCGCTGCAGGCGGTGCTGGTCCGCCGTGCCGAGCGCGATGACGATCTCGTTCGCGCCAGTCTCCTCGACGACGCGCACGGCGTCCGCCACCCCGCCGAGCACCGGCGCGGGCAGATCTTCGCGTTCCGGCGCGCTGCCGCCGTTGCGCAGAAAGCCGAGCAGGTACAGGCCCGACCACGCGTAGGACTTCACCATGTCGGCTACCTGCAGGCCCAGATCCTCCGTACCGATGATCAGCACTTTGCGCGCGTCGTAACTGCGGCCCCCGGTCAGCTTGAAGAAGCCGCGCACGGCGATCCGGTGCGCGTACAGCGCCAGTATGATCAGCACGCCGAAGTAGCCGATCTGGAGACGGGAGATCTCGCGGAAGGAGAGGTACAGCGCGCCGATGAACACCAGCCACGCGAAACCTGTGGCCACGGTCAGCTTCTGGAGCTCCTGCACCAGCCGGGCGGTATGCTTGGGCGCATAGACGTTGAGCATGAGGAAGGTCACAAGCCAGATAGCCGCCGCCATTACGTACACGACGACCGGGAGCATCACGCGGGAGTCCGGGATCGGCCTGCCGTACGGCAGCAGCAGCCTGGCCTGTGACGCGAGCCACAGCGCCAGCACCACCAGCAGGATGTCGGACACAAGCAGAAATACCGTAAACCCGAGGCTGTAACGCTTGACCATATCCGGGCTCTTCTTACCTTAAGGGGGGCAAATCGCCCGCTACATTATCATCATCACCCGACGGGGCTCAAGTTTACCAGCTTCCCGCCATCTGCCACACCACCGGGCGTTTGACTGGTGATAGGAGCCACCAGCCACTACACTCTCAATACGCAACCGTACAGCAAGAGGTAACGGCAGCTATGAGGACCGCCGTATGGCAGGGTTTCGACCATTACTGGGCGCTCGACCCGCACCGGCTGAATGTGTTTGGCTCGCACATCCACGCGGGTGAAGACGCCGCCGGAGAACACAACGTCGTCTACCACAGCCGGATGTCAATCGGGCGCTTCCCGCCGGACGAGTGCCATACCAGCACAATTGTCCACGAGGTCGGCACGCCGACGACCGGCATGCTCGACGGGGCGGTGACGGTCGAGGCGGCGGGCATGCTGGGCCGGCCTGCCGAAATCGCCGGCGAGCGGGTGTGCTGCACACTGCCGCGTCCGGACCTCACCGCTGAAGTGACCCTGCGCGGCTTCGACATCGAGACGGTGAACTTCCGTCACGGTTTCCATACTCGCGGTTTCGGCTTCAGCATCGACGACGTCGAGCACAACGACGAGGGGATCGTGTCGTTCACGCCGCGGTTCTTTATCTCCCCGGCGCAGAGCCCAGACCCCGCCACCGACCCGAACCGGCTCATCTGGATGGCGCTGCCCTGGCCTGCCGCCGTCGAGCCAAGGCGGCCCGATGACTACGTCTACCGGCTGACGCTCTACTACCGCATCCTGTATGACGAGCCCGGCAAGATGGTCGCCAGGCCGCAGCAGATCATCAAGGTCGCCCGCTCGCACGATTACCCTGTGCGGATGCTGCCGGCGCGGCCCCCGGCGGAGGCCAGCGGGATCGGCGGGGGTGAGTACGACACCGCCACCATCGCGCTGACGGGCTTCCGCTGGGAGCTGCGCAACTGGCCCAACACGCGCTTCCAGGGGCGCTACCTGCGCAAGCTCAAGTTCACCGTCGAGAATCTCTTGTACGACCCGGAAACGGGCGAGATGACCTACCAGCCCAAGATGGTGTTTACCAACTACGGGGTGCGCGGCAGGCGGCAGGACAGGCGGGAGCGGCGGCGGCGCTGGGCGGTGTTCCTGCGCAGCCAGGCCTGGCCGCAGTCCAACCGCGTGCGCGCGCTCTCGCGGCTGCTGCGCGGGAGCTACGGCTTTCTGGCGCAGTACACGCTGCACACGTCGCTGCTCCAGTTCCGGGGCGGCCACCAGAGCCAGCCGCAGACTATGCAGCACGTCATCCGCAGCGAGCGGGCGGGGTCGCGGGTGGCCATTTCGCTGCTGCGGGCGATCCGCATCCGCGGCTGGCGGGCCCCGCTGCGGCTGCGGCGGCAGATCGATAGATAACGAAGGCGTGATAAGAGGAGGTGTCCGTGGCTAAACAGTACTGCCCAAACTGCGGGGAGGCGCTCCCGGCGAACGCCCGAACCTGCCCCGCGTGTGGGGAGCAGATCCGCCAGCCTGCCAGTGCCCGCCGCGAGCCGCGCACCCGGGCGCGCAGGGGGCAGCGAGGCTGGGGCGCCGGCAGGAGCTGGCTTCTGACGCTGCTGTTCGGGGGCGGGCTCGTGCTGCTCGTCGCCGCACTGCTCGTCATGCTGATGCAGCAGCAGACGCCTGGCCGCAACGAGCTGCCCGCCGAGGTGAGCGGCGAGGACATCCCGTATCCGGACGTACCGCGCATCCCGGTGGGGCAGGCAAGAGAAGGGCATGAAGCGGGCACGATTCTCTTCGTGGACGTTCGCAGTGCCCCGAACTACGCCACCGCACATATCGCCGGCGCGCTGTCGGTGCCTTCGGGCTCAGGCGACGCCGCCTACACCGAGCTGCCGCGTGACGTGCAGATCGTCACCTACTGTACCTGACCGGCTGAGGAATCGAGCGCCCGTGTGGCGCAAATCATGATGGATGCCGGTTACGACAATGTATATGCGCTTCTCGGCGGGTTCGCCGCCTGGCAGCAGGCCGGCTACCCGGTCGAGAGCGGCGCAGAGTAGGCAGCCTGCGGGGCGTCTCACGATGAGACGCCCCGCCTTTTTCTCTAGGGTCCAGTTCAGTCACAGGTCGTCACCGGGTAGCCCGCGGCCTGCCAGGCCACCATGCTGCCGGACACGGTCCGCACATCGGGGAAGCCGCTGCTCTGCAGGATGCAGACATGTTCGGGTGTATGGCCCGGCGTCTCGATCACCCTGAGCGTGTATGCGCCAAAGGCCAGCTCGTCGCCACCGCGCACCGGCTCGTGCTCAAACCCGTACTCGCCCGCCGCGCGATGTCAAGATAGACCTCCACATCGCGTCGCGGATCGATCACGGCGCAGACACCTGCGTCCTCATCCCCGACCACGTAAGAGAAGTGCGCGAGTGCCTCCGACCTCACCGTTTCGAAGTTCATCCGCCGCCGCCTCTCGCAGCAATCCGAGTCGTGGTGATCTCATTGTAGCGTGGAGGTAGATTCAGGAGGATGGCAGTCACTTCTCCCGGTTGTTCCAACCGTTGATCGCTGTACAGTAAGTTGAATCGCTCCGAGCTGAAAAGGAACAGGCCCATGGCAGCCACCCACATCCACAACGCGGCAATCATCACGCTCGACGAGGCTGGCACGGTCCACCACAGCGCAGACCTTGTGATCGAGGATGGACGGATCGCTCACATCGGGTCGGCACCGCCCGGTCTGCAAGCCGACGAGGTTGTAGACGGGAGCGGGCGAGTCGCGATGCCGGGCTTCGTCAACGCGCACTGCCACAGCCCGATGACGTTCGAGCGCGGCTGGGCGGAGGATCTGCCCTTCCCGCGCTGGCTGAACGAGAAGATCTGGGTCGCGGAGAGCGCGCTCACGCCCGACGACGTGTACTGGGGGGCCGCGCTCGCCGCCTGCGAGATGATCCGCTCCGGCACGGTGGCCTTTAACGACCACTACTTCTACATGG
>CAZDLX010000159.1:0-5353 GCA_964506005.1 uncultured Anaerolineae bacterium
CGCTCACAATGGGGAGGGTCAGGGGGAGCCGTTCGGAGCGCCCGAGTACATGGCGCCCGAGGTCCACGCCGACATGCGCGCCGCCTCCGCCGCCTCGGACGTCTACTCGCTCGGCGTCATCGCGTACGAGATGGTGACCGGCGCGCGACCCTATGACTTCGACTCCGACATTGACATCGCACTGCGCGATCTGGCCGACACCGCGCCGGACCCGCGCCTCGTGCGTGCCGATACGCCCAAAGCGGTCGCCGCGGTGCTGCTCAAGGCCCTGGCCACCTCGCCCAGGGAGCGCTTTGGCAGCGCCGCGAAATTCTCCACCGCGCTGGAACGGGCTTACGAGCGCGGCGAGGCGCCCCCCGCGCGCCAGCGCGCGCTCGCCGGAGCCGCCGCACCGGACGACGCACAGCCTGCCGCCGTCGACCATTTTGCCACTGCGGAGGATGTCGCGCAGAGCCACCGCCGTCGGCGCCGGCGTCGCCGGGTGCTCAACCTCAGCCGCGTCGTGATTGCTGCGGCCATCGTCCTGCTGCTGGCCGGCGCGGCGGGCTTCCTGCTGGACTCGCTCGGCATCGTCGATCTACCGTTCGGCCCCACCCTCGCCCAGACCGAGGAGCCTGCGGCAGCGGAAGTGCCGACGCCAACAGCCACGCCAGAGCCAACCCGCGACCTGCCGCCGACGCTTACGCCGGTGCCGAGCGCAACGCCGCTGCAGGCTGGCGGCGCGACAGCCATCCCACCGGCGGCGGGCGCATCGCTCGACGCGGGCAGCAGTGCCTTCCGGCTGGCCGACGGCGCGGCCCTGAGCTTCGTCCCGGCGGGGATCTTCCAGATGGGAACCAACGACCCCACGCGCGGCTCGGACGCGCGCCCCCAGCATCCCGTTATGCTCAGCGACTACTGGATCGACCGCACCGAGGTCACGAACGCGCAGTACGCGCTGTGCGTGGAGGCGGGGGCCTGCACGCCACCCGTCACCCGCCGCTTCTACGACTCGGCGAACTACGCCAGCCACCCCGTGACTTACGTGCAGCACACCCAGGCTGTAAGCTACTGCCTGTGGCTGGCGCGCGAGACCGGCCAGCCCGTCGGCCTGCCCACCGAGGCGCAGTGGGAGAAAGCCGCCGCGTGGGACCCCGCAGCCGGGGTGTCGCGCACATTCCCCTGGGGTGATGCAGAACCCAACGCGGACCTGCTGCGCTTCGCCGCCAGCGGTTTCGGCGGGGCAGCGCCGGTGGGCACATACCCCGAGGGCGCCAGCGCCTACGGCGTGCTCGACATGGCCGGAAACGTGTGGGAGTGGACGGCAGACTGGTACGCCGAGGATGCGTACCGGCACACCGGCGTCGTGACCGACCCCGCGGGGCCGAGCAGCGGCACGCGCCGCGTAACGCGCGGCGGCGGCTGGCTGACGGAGCGCCCGCTGCTCGTGACCAACGTCCGCAACTGGGCCAGCCCCGAAGCCGCGGGCGACGACCTCGGCTTCCGCTGCGCGCTGAACACGCGCCAACCCGCGCCGGGCAGCGGCGTCCTGCTGACCCCGCTCGACCTGACCCGCGCGCTATTCGCCGAGTTTGAAGCAGCCCGCGAGCAGACGGGCGTGGATACCGGCGCGATCTCGGGCTGGGAAGAGGCTCTGGCCCGGCTGGAAACCGCGCTCGTCGAAGGGCGGGACGACACGGCCCGCGCGATAATCGAGGACCGGCTCGTGCAGGTGACACGGCAGCGCAGCAGCGAGGCTCTGCCGCTCGGGCTCACCCTGCGCCTCGACAGCGCGATGCTCTGGATGAAGGGCGAGCTGGCGGAGGGAGAATCGTAGGGTGCGCCGCGCGCCCCTACTACATCATATAGGCCCCTACGTGATCTGGCGCAGAACTGCGGCGCTGGCTACCGGTCGCGACGGCGGCGGCGTTTGCCACCCCCAAGCTGTTGGCCCGGCAGAATCAGCTCCAGCAGGATCAGCACGATGACCGCGCCGACCGTCGCATTGATGATGCCATCCAGGAAGCCCCAGCCCGTCAGGCCGAGCGGCGCGACGAAGCGACCCATGATGAAGCCGCCGACCAGCGCTCCCACAATGCCCAGCGCGACGTGGATCAGGCAGCCGCCGCGCTCCAGCCGCAGCAGGAGGCTCGCCAGATAGCCGGCAACGCCACCTGTAACGATCCAGGTCAGGATACTGCCAAGGGTCGAGAGTCTCATTATGGTAGGAATTCCTCCTCCGTTGTGGTCTGGCACGCCGTCAGCGGGCAGCCTGCGCCGTTGAACACGCTGCGCGACGGGGCGGCGACCGGCACTACTCGTCGAACAGCGCCCCGACCGAGATCCCCTGGTGCGCCCGGCGAATGACCTCCCCGAGCAGGTTCGCCACGGAGAGAACCGTCATGTTCGGCAGGCGGTGCTCCTCGGGCACGGGGATCGTGTTCGTGCAGATGAACTCGCGGACGCGCCCCGACATGCGGCGCAGGTTGTCGTGCACGGGTTCGGAGAACACGGCGTGTGTAAAGGCAATGGTGATATCGCGCGCGCCCTGGGCGTCGAGCAGCTCGACGGCCTGCGCCATCGAACCGCCGGTATCCATCTCGTCGTCCACCAGCAGAACATCCTTCCCGCGAACGTCGCCGATGAGCGAGTGCGCGCGGGCCGCCGTGCCGACACGCCGCTTCTCGATGAACGTCAGCGGGATGTCCAGCTCACGGGCCCAGTTGCGGCCCCGTTTGGCAAAGCCCAGATCGACCGTGGTAACGACAAGATTCTCGGTCGGCACGTTCTGCCTGACGTAGTCTGAGAGCAGATACAGGCCGGAGAGCGCATCGCCAGGGATGCTGAAGAAGCCCTGGATCTGCCCCGCGTGCAGATCGATGGTCATGTAGCGGTCGGCCCCGGCAATCTGGATCATGTCGGCGACGAGCCGCGCTGTGATCGGGGTGCGGGGCAGGTCTTTCTTATCGGTGCGTGAGTACGCCATATAGGGCACCACAGCCGTGATACGGCCTGCCGAGTCCCGGCGTACGGCGTCAAGGGTGATGAACAACTCCATGAGGTTGTCGTTCACCGGCTTGCTCGTCGTCTGGATGATGTACACGTCCTGCCCGCGCACGCTCTCGTTGAGCTGCACGAAGATGTTATCGTTGGCGAACTTCTGGATGTCTGCGTCGAGCAGCGGCGTCGGCTGCTCGCAGCAGTTCGTGAGGTATTCGGAGATCTCGTTGGCCAGGTCCGGGCATGCGGTGCCGGCAAGCAGTTTGATGTCGCCGTACATGCCAGGTACTCGTGTCATCAGTTGGTTGCTCCTCACTCTCCACTATACGCACGGGGTGTATCAGTCAGGTCGGACTGCTCCGCATCGCCGGCGAGCAGCGCGGCGGCCTGCCGGGGCGTCAGATCGCGGGCGACGATGCGCTCCACGAGCGCCGCGACCTGCCCGGCGTCCGCCCGGTCCAGCAGCCTCGCGAGAAGCAGATCGCGGAGCCAGGCATCCAGCTCGGCGAGGGCGCGAGCGCGCTCCCGGCGCTCCATCTCGCCGCTGTCGCGCAGATAAGCGCGGTGCGCGTCCAGCCGCTCGACGAGGGCGGGCACACCCTCGCCACTGGCGGCGTTCGTCAGCTCGACGGGCACCTCCCAATCGTCTGCAGGGTCGCCACCGTCCCCGGCGGTCGTTAGCTGTGCCAGCGGGCTGTGCAGGCCGTGGTGGCGGGCCGGGAGCGTGCTCCCGTTGGCAAGGTCGAGCATCGCGCGCAGTGCGCGAGCCGTACTGCGCGCACGCGGGTCGTCAGCCTTGTTGACCACGAGCACGTCCGCGATCTCCAGAATACCCGCCTTGATGGCCTGCACGTCGTCGCCGAGGCCCGGCGCTTCGACCACGACGACGGACTGCGCGAGCCGCGCGACGTCTACCTCGGACTGCCCCGCGCCAACCGTCTCCACGATCACGACGTCGAACCCTGCCGCGTCGAGCACCGCCGTCACGTCAGACGTTGCGCGGGCCAGCCCGCCCAGACTGCCCCGCGTCGCCATGCTGCGGATGAAAATACCCGGATCGCCGGTCAGGTCGCGCATGCGGATGCGGTCGCCCAGGATCGCGCCGCCGGAGAACGGGCTCGTCGGGTCGACGGCGATGATCCCGGCAGTCTGTCCGCGCTGGCGCAGGTGAAGGGCGAGCTGGTTGACGAGTGTGCTCTTGCCGGTGCCGGGGGCGCCAGTCACGCCGACGAGGTGCGCGCTGCCGGTGTGAGGGTAGAGCGCCGCGAGCACGTCCCCTGCTTCGGGCAGGCCGTTCTCCACGAGCGTGATTGCCCGCGCCAGGGCCCGCCGGCTGCCGGAGAGAATGTCGGCGGCAAGCGAGTATACGTCAGCCACCTTAGCCTGCATCCAGCGCCGCGTGAATGACGCGGACGATGTCGGCGGTGAGCGCGCCGGGCCCGAATACTTCCGTCACCCCTGCCGCCTTCAGCGCCGGCACGTCGTCGTCCGGCACAATCCCCCCGACGATCACGGCGACGTCGTCCAGGCCGTTCTGCTGCAGCAGCTCGACGATACGCGGCACCAGCGCCATGTGCGCGCCGGAGAGGATGCTCAACCCGACGACGTCCACGTCTTCCTGGAGCGCCGCCTCGACGATCATCTCAGGCGTCTGCCGCAGGCCGGTGTACACCACCTCCATGCCGGCATCGCGCAGGGCGCGGGCGATCACCTTGGCGCCGCGGTCGTGCCCGTCGAGACCGGGTTTCGCCACCAACACTCGGATTCTGCGTTCGCTCATGGGGGTTCGGCTGGCCTCCTCTGGGATGGTGCAGCAAGCGCACCCATTATAACAAGATAGCCGTGCCACTTGCGAGTACGGCGCGGGGCCGCATTACAATCTTGATTCTATCTCCTTTGACAGTTGATTCAGTGCCCCCACAAACACGTTATCGTGTAAAATGAGTGCAAGGTCGGGGCGGGCCGTCTCCCCCGGCCTGTCCCCGCACATCGTTCCATCTCAGATTAAGGAGCCCCTCACCATGGCCGAACAGTGGGAGTACGTCACGCTGCGCGCGATCCGCGGCGACATCACCAGCTACTCGGTAGACATTCGCGACCCGGTTTACGTCTTCGCCGTCAACGGCAAATATATCGGCAAAGGCGTCACTTCCCCACTGGGAAACAAGACCCAATCGCCGGGCGTGATCCTCGAGGACTTTCTGCTCCAGGCAGGCCGCGAGGGCTGGGAGCTCGCCGGGATGTCGCCGCTTACCGACCGGGGCGGGGAGCAGCCAGGGGTGATCACGCTGCTCATCATCATGAAGCGGCGCATCGCCTAGCATCCTGTTCGTCCGGCATGGCTCGCACTCGCTACACTCTAGCAGAGCGGCTC
>CAZDLX010000159.1:5453-8147 GCA_964506005.1 uncultured Anaerolineae bacterium
GAGCGGCTCATGCTGAGCGGCGTGAGTTGGGTTGAAGGGTTCACAGGAGGGATGATGGACTGGGGAGAGATTGAGGCGGGGCCGGCCCTCGACCGGGCTGTTGCCGAGCAGATCGGCTGGCACGTGCGGCGCATCGTGCCGGGGCGGCAGGTGCGCTACCAGCTCATCAGGCCCGATGGCGAGCTTGAGGGCACCTTCAACGCCGAGCAGGATGCCTGGCTCGAAGTGCCGAGCTACAGCACCAACCTGAAAGCCGCCCTGGGCCTCGTCGAGGGGTCTGAGGGCGAGTTTCTGCTGCGCCGGGCGGCAGACGGCGGCTGGTGGGCCGAGATCGGCACGACGGCGCTCGAAGCCGCAACGCGTAGCGCCGCCGAAGCCATCGCCAGGGCGTGGCTGGCCTCCCGGGCTGCCGGCGACTCCGGCGGCGGTTGAGCGAATTCTACCGGTAGCTGGCACCAACCCAACCGGCGCTGCTAAGCTGAGTGTGGGCGGCAGCCGCCGCCCGTGTTCAAGCTCAGGGGTGAGGGAGGCAACGGATGGCCGGGCTGATTGCGGCAGTTTACGAGGACCTTGAGACGGCAACTGACGTCCTGCAGGCGCTGGTCGACGCGGGCACGCGCCGCCATGAGATCAGCCTGGCGGCGCGAGACGAGACGCGCGAGTACTCGCAGATCATCGAGGGCCATACCGACACCGACGAGACGGACGGCGAGAACGTCGCCGACGGCGAAGGCACGGGAACCGGCGCGCTGATCGGCACGCTGACGGGCCTCGTGACCGCGCTGGGCCCGCTGGAGGTGCGCGGTATCGGGCGGGTGATTGCGGCGGGGCCGCTCATGGCTGCGCTGGCAGGCGGGCCAGCGCGCGGTTCGGCGGGCGCGATGAGCGGCAGCATGGTCACGGCGCTCGCCGATCTCGGCGTCCCTGCGCCGGATGCAGAGGTCTATGCCGAGGCTATGCGCAGGGGCGGCGTGCTCGTCGGCGTCGACGCAGCCGCCTACGACGTCGCGGCGACAGCCGAGATCATGGACGAATACGCCCCCATCGACATCGCCGTAAGCGAGGCAAAGTGGCGCGAGCACGGTTGGGAGGATTTCGACGAGAGCACGCCCGCCGACGCCGGAGGCGACCTCCGCGGCGGCCTGTAAGCGGGTCTACGTCTCGGGTTTGCGGGGCGGCGCGGGCTTCTCAGGCAGCACGGCGGTGCGGCGCTCCGCCTGGTCGCGCTGCGAGATCGCTTTCGCCGCTGCCTCGGCAATCGACTGGGCCTCCTGCTCGAGGAGCTGCTTGAGCGAGCCCGTCGTACCGGCGGTTTTCGGGTCGGGGTGGGAGATGGTGCGCAGCATCAGCACCATGTTACCCAGGTTGATGATGTCCTCGTCGTTCAAGGCACGGGCCATACCGCGCCCCAGGCGCATCCCGTTGACCGTCGTGCCGTTGGTGCTCTCCTGATCGATGGCGAACAGGTGCCGGGGTGTGGGGCGCAGCTTGAGATGCCGCCGGGAGACGCCGAGCGCCGCGCCGTCGTACTCGTCGAGGTCGACCACGATCTCGCCGGGGGTGCTGGCGCCGCGCCCGAGGATGACATCCCCGTACAGGTCAAGCCCCATGTGCATGCGCTTCTGGTTGACGTACAGCTCAAAGCGGATGCGCCACGGCTCCTTCAGCAGCAGGTCGTCCTCAGGGGCCGGTTTGTAAGGCAGCGGGTGGTAAACCAGCTTATCTACCTGCGATTGAAAACCAAACGGCGTGTGGAAGGCGAGAAATCGCTCGAAGATCGCGTTCAGGCGGTCCGCCTGCCCCGCGGCGACGATAAACGTCTCGTCGTTGAGGTGTTTGGTTTTTCCGCTCTGGGGCATGCTTCGCCTCGCTGATGTCAACCGTGATCGATGCGCCGGACGGCGGCATCGCCCCATTATAGCATGCGCCGCCGTGCGCGATAGCTGGGCCAATGGTCTCAGTGCATCAATTTTGCGCCGCACCCTGCGCGGCGGTATACTCTCGCCGTTAACCAACCGACCGACCGGTGCGCCCGTCTCCGGCGCACCCGGCGACTCACAGGGAGAGTAAAAACGCATGGCTCTGACGAAGGAAGAAAAGCAGGAGATCTTCGAGCAGTTTGGCACCCACGAGGGTGACACCGGCTCGGCTGAGGTCCAGATCGCGATGCTCACCACCCGTATCAACGGGCTGATCGAGCACCTGCGCGAGCACAAGCACGACCACCACACCCGCCGCGGCCTGCTGCGGCTGGTTGGCCGCCGCCGCCGGCTGCTGCGCTACCTGCGCCGCACCAACCCGGAGGGCTACCTCACGCTGATCAAGCGCCTCGGCCTGCGCCACTAAGCGCTGGCAGACTCGACTGCAAGGGGCGGCGGGGATTCCCGCCGCCCTTTTCTGTTACCCCGCGGGCACGCGCCGCACTTGTCGACGAGACCTTGGAACCCTTCGAGTGCCCTGCCAGACTTGGGAACCTACCTCCAACCCCCTTCGCCCCTCCGGGGCACTTCCCCCTGAAAGGGGGCAGAGGGTAACTCTCTGCGCACCGGCCACCAGCCGCCGCCCACGTCTTCGCCCCCTGTAAGGCTGAGGATACGACACTTGTTGAGAATCGGCTTGTGTCAGCCTCACCGTCTCCCCCTCACCCCGACCTTGAGGCGATTGCATCGCCTCAAGCCCACCCTCACTCCGGCA
>CAZDLX010000160.1:0-8143 GCA_964506005.1 uncultured Anaerolineae bacterium
GGGCGCGCGCCGGGTGTGGTCCGACTCGCAGGGGCGCATCTGGGTCAGCGAGTGGGATGCCGGGCAGCTGGGGCTGTACGATCCGGCGAGCGGCGAGTGGCAGGAGTGGGCGCTGCCGGGCCGGAACCCGCGCGCATATGCCGTCTACGTTGACGAGCGGGACATTGTGTGGATCACAGACTTCACCGCCAACGCGCTCGTCAGCTTCGACCCGCAGACGGAAGCGTTCGAGGTATACGCGTTTCCGGGCAGCGGCGCAGCCGTGCGGCAGCTCCTGGGCCGCCCCGGCGAGGTGTGGGGCGGAGCGTCGTCGCTGGATGAGGTATACGTGCTCTACACAACACCCTAGCAGAAAAATCCACAGATGGCACGGGCGTGACGCCGAAGGCTGGCTGCACCGGCGCATCCGTGCCACCTGTGGCTCGTTGTCGCCGCTCGCCTTACTCCACTGTGACGCTCTTGGCGAGGTTGCGCGGCTGGTCCACGTCCGCGCCGCGCCGCACGGCTATGTGATAGGCCAGCAGCTGTAGTGGCAGCACGTTGATCACCGGCGAGAGCAGCTCCGGCGTCTCAGGGACCGTGATTACGAAGTTGGCCTTTTCGCGGATCAGTTCGTCCCCCTCCGTCGCCAGCGCGATCACGATCCCGCCGCGCGCCCGCGCCTGCTCCACCTGCGACAGCATCTTGTCGTAGACGTGGTCCCGCGTGGCGATGGCCAGCACCGGCATGTTCTCGTCGATGAGCGCAATCGGCCCGTGCTTCATCTCACCTGCCGGGTAGCCCTCGGCGTGGATGTAGCTGATCTCCTTGAGCTTGAGCGCACCCTCCAGCGCGATCGGGTAGTTGAGGCCGCGCCCCAGGTACAGGAAGTTCTCGTAGGTGTAGAACTCGTAGGCCAGGCGGCGGTACTCGTCGTCGTGGTCGAGCACCCTGCCGACGAGATCGGGCAGCCGGGCGAGGTCGCTGACGTAGCCGGCCACAAGGCGCGGGTCGTCGCCGTTGCGGAGCTGCGCCAGCGCGCAGGCCAGCATGTACTGGTCGATGATGGACGTAGTGAAGGCCTTGGTGCTCGCCACGCCGATCTCCGGCCCGGCCTGCATCGCGATGTGCCCGTCCGCGATGCGCATGGCCTGGCTGCCGATGGCGTTGACGATGCTCCACAGCGTTGCGCCCTTCTCGCGCGCCTCCTCCATCGCCGCCAGCGTGTCGACCGTCTCGCCGGACTGCGTGATGGCCAGCACCGCCACCGAGTCGTCGATGAGCGGGTCGGCGTAGCGGAACTCCGAGCCGATGGACACCTCCACCGGGATGCGGGCGATGCGCTCAATGAGCGCCTTGCCAACCAGCCCCGAATAGTACGACGTGCCGCAGGCGACGATGTTCACCCGGTCGATACGCCTCACCAGCTCGGGCGAGAGGTTCATCTCGGGCAGCTCGACGCAGCGCCGCTGAAAGTCCACCCGCCCGCGGATGGTATCGGTCAGCGCGCGCGGCTGCTCGAAGATCTCCTTCTGCATGAAGTGCTTGTAAGAGCCCTTGGCCGCGCTCACCGGGTCCCACGGGATGCTGTGTACCTCGGGCGTCACGGGCTGCCCGTCGAGCGTTTGGACCTCACAGCCGTCCGCCGTGACGACGGCCATCTGCCGCGACTCGAGGAAGATCATCTGGCGGGTGTGCTCCAGTATCGCCGGGATGTCCGAGGCAAGATACATCTCCCCCTGCCCCAGCCCGAGCGCCAGCCCACCCGCATTGCCGATGCGGCAGGCGACGATGCGGTCGGGCTCGCTGCGGCTGAAGGTCACAATCGCCTGCGCGCCCCTGAGCTGGCCGAACGCCTCGCGTGCCGCCGCCTCCAGCGGCATCCCGGCTGCCACGTAGCGCTCCAGCAGGTGGACAATCGTCTCTGTGTCCGTGTCGCTGGCAAACGCCGCGCCCTCCGCCTCGAGGTCGGCGCGCAGCTCTAGGAAGTTCTCGACGATACCGTTGTGCACCACGACCACGTCGCCCGTCATCCCCGTGTGGGGGTGCGCGTTGCGGTCGGTGGGCTCGCCGTGGGTCGCCCAGCGTGTATGCCCGATGCCGAGCCTGCCGCTGACGGGCTGCTCGGCCAGCAGCGCCGCAAGCTCGTCGAGCTTACCCGCCCGGCGGCGCACTTCGATCTGGCCGTTCACCAGCACCGCCACGCCCGCCGAGTCGTAGCCCCGGTACTCCAGCCGCTTCAAGCCGCCGAGAATAATCGGGGTTGCATTGCGCGGGCCAATATAGCCAACGATTCCACACATAGTGCCGCAATCCTTTCTGTGGCAGGGGCGCACCGAGAGCAGGCAGACTCTGCCTGCGCCGGAAGGCCCGATATCTGTCGCGATAGGGTTGGGATCGCACGCCACGACCGCGCCGCTTTGTCGCAGGGGTTGCCCCCTGGTTTTGACGGCACGATCCACTGTGTGGGGAAAGCTGCGGGTGGTGGCGCACCCGGGCGGCATCCGCTGATGGCTCGATTTTCCCCCGCCGTGCGGCGGGGAACCGCCTCCTCGTCAACCGGCGCTGCAAAACGCACCGCGCCGGCCCTTGCGCTGGCTCCCCCGGTCATGAGAGTTACATCTACTCGATAGGCTTACCTCCGGCCCGCTGGTGTCAGGTGACTGCCAGTATAGCAGCGACGCTCAAGCCGAGTCAACGAAGTCAGGCGGGGCCCACGCCGACGGCTTGCTGTACCCGGCGCGGGATCTTCTTGGTGACGGGCTCCCACTCCACGTCAAAGTCGAGCAGGTCGGCGGGCTGCGAGATATCCGCGTACACGCCGCGCCACTCGGGCGGCAGCAGCTTCGCAATCTGCACCATCGCCTGGTCGGTCATCTCGCCGAACTGCTCGCGGGGCAGCTTACCGCCCTCCTTGCGGAAGCGGAACGGCCTGCCAAAACGCACGTGAATCTCCGTGCGGCGGAACTGCCGCCACCACGAGAACGGGAAGTCCCGGGTGCCCCAGATGGCGACCGGCACGACGAGTGCATCCGTCTTCAGCGCGATATAGGCGCTGCCCTCCTGCCCCTTGATGAGCCCCGTCTTGCTGCGTGTGCCCTCGGCGTACAGCATCACGACGTAGCCCTGCCGCAGGTGCTCCAGCGCCGATTTCAGCGCCTTGAGATCCACTTCGCCGCGCTGGACGGGTATCGCGCCCCAGTGGGTGACGAAGTAGCGCATGATCGGCGCGTCGAACGCCTCAATCTTGGCCAGCGGCACGATGTCACGGTCCGGATAGAAGGAGATCATCACGACCGGGTCGAGGAACGAGATATGATTGCCCATCATCACGACCGGCCCTTCGGCGGGGATGTTCTCCCATCCCTCGACGTGCAGCCGCAGCCAGAACCGGTACAGCAAATTCCATGCGCCCCAGCGGAACAGCCGCCGGCGCCAGTAGTAGATCCGCTCGTGAACAAGCGGCCCGGTGCTGCCAATCAGACGCATCATGTGCGGCCTCCCCGGTGGGCGCTCACTGCGCCTCATCGTCATCTTGCGGGTCGCCGTACGCCGCCACCCACGCCAGCACCTGCGCCAGTACGGCTTCGGCGCTGTTGTGCGTCGTGTTGATCACGTGGGCGTCGTCGGCCGGGCGCAGCGGCGCGACGGCGCGCTCGCTGTCGATGCGGTCCCGCTCGCGCATCGCCGACAGGATCTCTTCGTAGCCGTTATCGTGCCCGTTGGCCTGGTAATCGTGCCAGCGGCGATGTGCCCGCTCCTCCACCGAGGCGTCGAGGTAGATCTTCAGATCGGCTTCGGGCAGCACAACGGTCCCGATGTCCCTGCCGACCATGACGACGCAGCCCCGCTCGGCGATGCGGCGCTGCTGGCGGGTCATCTCGGCACGCACGCCCGGGTACGCAGAGACGATGGACACGTTCGCGTCGATGGCTGCCTCGCGAAGATCCCACGTCACGTCGTCGCCGTCCACGCAGACCGTCGCCGGGCGGCCATCGTCCACGGTCGGCGGCTTGACGTCGATGCGAATGGCGGCGGCGATCTGGCTCACCGCGGGCTCATCTGTCAGCGCGACGCCTCGCTCCAGTGCGGCGTAGGTAACGGCGCGGTACATCATGCCGGTGTCGAAGTACAGGTAACCGAGGTGGTTGGCCAGCTTCAGGGCCAGCGTCGTCTTGCCCGAGGCGGCGGTTCCGTCAATGGCGATGGTGCTGGGTTTGTGGCTCATTTGCGGCGCGGCCTCCGCTTGCTAGGCCCCTGCCTGCCGGGCCCCTGCTTGCTGGGCCTCTGCTGGCGATCCTGCCCCGGCGCGGCACCGCCCGACCTGCGGCGCGCGGGGAGCTTACCACCGGAGCGGCGGGGCTTGCGCTGCTGGCGGATCTCCTTGATTGCCTGAACTTCCTCATCGGTGAGCCGCCGCCACGACCCCGGCGGCAGGTCGCCCAGTTCCAGCGGGCCGAGCTTGATGCGCTCCAGCCGCTGCACCGGGTGGCCGAGCACTGCCGCAATACGCCGGATCTGCCGCTTGCGCCCCTCGCGCATGGTGACTTCGAGCAGCGTTGTGTCGCGCTGCCGCTTGGTCCGCGTCACCTCCGCGGGCAGGGTGCGCTGCCCTTCGACGACAACGCCGCGCCGCCACGCATCGAGCACGTCGTCGCCCGGGTTCCCATCGACCCACACACGGTAGGTCTTGGGGTGCTCGTAGCTGGGGTGCGTCAGCCTGTGCGCCAGGTCGCCGTCGTTGGTGAACAGCATCAGCCCTTCGCTTGGCACGTCCAGCCGCCCCACCGGGTACAGATGACCTTCGAGCGGGATGAGCTCGCGCGCGGCGGGCCAGTTCCCGCCCACATCTTCGTCAGAAATGACGTTGCGGGGCTTGTTGAGCATGATGTAGTCGTAGGCTTTCGGCGGCTTGAGGGGCTGGCCATCCACGCGGATGTCGTCTACCGCGGGGTCGGCCTTCATACCGAGCTCGGCGACCCGCCCGTTGACCATGACGCGACCCTGCTCGATGATCGTCTCGCAGGCCCGGCGGGAGCCGATCCCCGCGTGCGACATCAGTTTCTGCAATCGTTCTTCGGTCACCGCACCCCCACTGGCTCGGCTGTATTCAGACGTTCGCCATGCGGCTGCCGCTCAGGTAGCCGCCTCACTGGCGCTGTAACGTCGGGTAATCGTCGGCTTACTCAGGTGGCGAGGACCCCGTCGGGCGCTATAATACCACGCCATAACATGAAATCTCTAGGGAAACCTATGCAATTGTCCAAACACAGATCTGCAATCGCCCTGGCGCTACTCGCGCTGGCCCTCAGCACACTGGCCTGTAACGCCGCAGGGCTCTCCCGAAATGGAGCCGCGGCACCCCAAGCCCCCGCGGTCGAAGTCTCCGAAAATGCGCTTGAGTCCTTCAACGAGAAGTGGCGCGAGATCAACCTCGCGACTCCCGGCGGCCCGTTCACCGTCACGTTCACGGAAGCCGAGCTGACATCTGCCGTGCACGCTGGCATTGCACAGGCAGAGGCCGACACAGGCCAGCCGCTGCCTATTCAGAACGTTCAGGTCGCGCTGCGCGACGGCTCCGTCCAGGTGTTCGGGCAGGTCAAGGTTGATCCGCTGACCATGAACGGCCAGATCACGGCTGTGCCGTACATCGACACCGCCGGCGACGTCCGGCTGGACGTAACCTCCGCCGAGTTCGGCATGTTCGAGGTGGACCAATCCCTGCTCAACAGCGCTGTGGCCAGCGTCGAGAACAGCATCAACCAGCCAATCCGGTCGTCGCCGGGGAACATCAACCTGACTAACGTCACGGTCACCGATGGCAGCCTGACGGTCAGCGGCAACATCACCCCCTGACCACCATCACCCGTCATTATAACCCGCCCGGCAGACAGCAGCGACCGGGCGGGTTTTGCTTTGGATGACGAACGGGCCGTTTTGGCCCCCGCCTGCCCGCCGCTATAATGGGGCGTCATGAGTGCAGACAAGCCTTCCAGCTACGGTCCGCTCGCGCTCCTCGGGGGCGAGGGGCTGCGGCATGATTCACGCGGGCTCTGGCAGCGGCTGGCCAGCAGCCACGGCCAGCCTGCTCGCGCGGTGATCGTCCCGGCGGCGCTCGGCGGGCAGGCAGTCGGCGCGGCGGAGCGCCACACCGGGCTGGCACAGGAAACCCTCGCCGGGTGGGACATCGCGGCGGAGGTCGTCGCCGGCCCTGAACGTCTGGATGCGCTGCACGATGCCGGCTTGATCGCGCTGCCGGGCGGCGACGCCCGCACGCTGATCGAGTCGCTGGCGGGCAGCGATGAGTGGAACGCCATCCTTGAGGCGCACGCGCACGGTGCCGCTCTGGCAGCGGCAGGCAGCTCGGCGATGGGGCTCGGCGCGGTGGCGTTTGCGCCACCTAAGCCCGGCCCCGAAACCCTGGACGACCTGAGCTATGAGGCGGTCGACGGGCTCGGGCTGCTGCCGGGGCTGGCGATCCTCCCCTACTTTAACTGGCTGCAGGAGACGCTGGTGAGACGCATCACCGCGCTGTGCCCGCCCGGCACGTGGCTGGTGGGCATCGACGACCAGGCCGCGCTGATCGCCACGGGCCGCGGTTGGCACGCCGATGGGCTGGGCCAGGTCACAATCTGGCAGCCCGGAGGGCGCGCCCAGGTGGTCGATGCGGGCCAGTCACTGCCCGCGGACTTGCTGCCACCCTACCCGCCGAGGTAACCGATGGCCCTCCTGGCAGACCCCAACACCCCACCCCCACGCCTGAGCCGCCGGGATATCGTCGCGCTGGCGGCGCTGCTCGCCCTGGTGCTCGCCTTCTTCTGGAAGATGGCCTTCACAGACCTCATTCTGCCGCGCGGGGACGCCTTCACGTACTTCTACCCCTACTGGGCGGCCCGCAGCGCGGCTCTGCGTGTGCTGAGGCTGCCGCTGTGGAACCCCGACCTGTTTATGGGTGCGCCCTTCCTCGCCAACAGCCAGGCGGGTGTATTCTACCCGCTGAACTGGCCGCTTTCGTGGCTGTCAGCACCTGCGGCTGTCAAGGCGGCAGCCGTGCTGCACGCCGCCCTCGCTGCGGCGGGGATGTACCTCTTTGCACGGCGCGGGCTGCGCCTGACGATCCTGGGTGCGACACTGGCGGCGGCGATCTTCGCGCTGGGCGGCTACTACACTTCACAGGTCGAGCACATCAACCAGTTTCAGGGGCTGGCATGGCTGCCCTGGCTGTTCTGGCTGTGGGGCGAGGCGACCTCGGGCCGCCCGTGGCTCAGCCTGCTGGTTGGTGGCGGCTTCGCGCTGCAGCTTCTGGCTGGCCACACGCAGACCGTCTTCATCAGCGGGGTGGCGCTGGGCGTGTGGGCGCTGTGGCACACGATCGGGCTCTGGCGGCGTGGCGAACGGGGCTGGCGCGCGCTGGCCTGGCCGCTCGGTACGGTCGCGCTGGGAGCGCTGGTCTCGGGGCTGCTGGCGGCCGCACAGCTCCTGCCGACGTTCGAGCTAGCCGGTTTCAGCCCCCGAAGCGGCGGCCTGCCCTTCAGCGAGGCGGTGTCGTTTTCGCTGCACCCGGCGCTCGCCGGGCGGGCGCTGCTGCCCGTGCACAGCGGCGAGCCTCTGTTCAGCGAGTACGTCGCGCACGTCGGCGTCGCAGGGCTGGTGCTGGCACTGACCGGGGCATGGGCAGGCCGCTCGAACCGTCAGGTGGCTGGGCTGGCGCTGCTGGCGGCTGCCGGGCTGCTGCTGGCGCTCGGCGCGTACAATCCGCTCTACTGGGGGTTGGTGCGGCTGCCCGGTTTCAGCCTGTTCCGCGTGCCGGCACGCTGGCTTGCGCTGTATGCGCTGGGGACCGCGGGGCTGGCAGGCTCGGGCCTCGACGCTCTGGCGGTGCACTTACACCCCGTACGATTACGCCAGTTGGCGCTGCCAGCTGGCGTTGTGGTGGTACTGGCTCTCACGACCGCTCTCACCCCACTGGCCGGCAGCGACGTGCCGGGCGCTGTCCGCCCCGGTCTGGACGAAATTGCCGGCGGGGCGGCGGCACTCGTCCTCACAGCCGGTGGGATGGCATGGCTCGGGCGTGCAGGCAACCCGGCCAGAGCGCGGCTGCTTCCGGCACTCGCCGCCGCAGCCATCGTCGAATTGTTCATCGCCGGGCGAGCGCAGCCCTACA
>CAZDLX010000161.1:0-8141 GCA_964506005.1 uncultured Anaerolineae bacterium
TGCCAGTCCGTCACCTGCTGGTAGGCGTGCGCCACGCGCAGCAGCAGCCCCGAATCCGGCCCGACGAGCTGCATGCCGATGGGCAGCTCATCCCGCGTGAAGCCGCACGGCAGCGAGAGCGACGGGTAGCCGCTCAGGCTGAACGGGTAGGTGAAGCGCAGCAGCGCCTTCGCCGCCCGCACCCCCTCGCTGCGCTTGATCTCGTGCGCGGCGACCGGCGTCGTGGGCACCGCCAGTACGTCCGCCTCCGCCTCGAACAGCGCGCCGAGCTGCCGCCGCCACGCCTGCCCGGTCTGGAGCGCCAGCGCGTAGTCCGGGGCGCTGTGCGACGCGCCGATCTCCAGCCGCTTGCGCACGTCCCGCCCGAACCGCTCCGGCTCCTTCGCCAGCCGCTCGCGGTGGTAGGCCGCCGCATCCCCCAGGCTGACGATGCCCGTTGCCCGCAGCACGTCCTCGACGCCCGGCAGGCTCACGTCCACCAGCGTCACGCCGAGCCCGGCGAGCTTCTCCGCGGCGGCGCGCACCGCGTTCACGATGTCGAGCTCCGTCTCCTCCCAGAAGAACGGGTCGGCCGGGATGCCCAGGCGCAGCCCGCGCACGGGCTCGGATAATGTCTCGACGTGCCGGGCGGTTGGGCGGCGGTCGATGGCGTCCATCAGCAGGGCGGCGTCGTGCGCGTTGTGGGCCATCGGCCCGACGGTGTCGAGCGTCCAGCTCATCGGAATAACGCCCTGCAGGTTGACCTGCCCGCTGGCGGGGCGCAGGCCCGTCAGCCCGCACAGCGCCGAGGGCACGCGCACCGAGCCCCCGGTGTCCGTGCCGAGCGCCGCCGCGCACAGGCAGGCCGCCACCGCCGCCCCCGATCCGCCGCTGGACCCGCCAGGGCTGAGGTCGGTGTTCCAGGGGTTGCGCGCCGGGCCGTAGTGCGGGTTGACGTTCGTCGCGCCGACGGCGAACTCGTGCAGGTGCGTCTTGCCGATGATCAGCGCGCCCGCCGCCTGCAGCCGCTTCACGACGTCGGCATCCTCGGCTGCGACGTTCTCGCGCAGGAAGTCGCTGCCCGCGGTCGTCGGAGCCTCGGCCACGTCGATCAGGTCTTTCACGGCGATGGGGATGCCGTGCAGCGGCCCCCAGTTCTCGCCCCGGTTCAGCGCCTCGATGGCGTAGCGGGCCTCGCGCCGGGCGTGGTGCTCCAGCACGGCGAGGTAGGCGTTGAGCTGCGGGTTGAGGTACTCGATGCGGGCGAGGTACGTCTCGACGAGCTCAAGCGGCGAGAGCTGCCGCCGCCGGATCAGGGCGGCGAGATGCGCGATGGGCAGGTGGTAGAGCGGCGGGCTGGACATCGGCGGCGCTACTCGATTGTGGGCTCGTCGCGGCGCTTCTTCTTATCCTCGACGGGCCGCTTGAAGAAGTAGTGGAACTCGCCCTGCGCGTCCGGCACAACGCTGACGAGCTCCCAGCCGTCATCGCCGAGCTCGTCCCACGCGCCGCGCTCGGTGAGGCGGAACTGCTTGCGGAACAGGGTCTTGCCCAGAACCGTGACCGTGCTGCCGACCATCTCGGCGTGCTGCCATTTCGGCATCGCGAAGTGCTCCTCTCGCTGCACAGGAAGTATCGCCGTTATTGTACATCCCGCGCGTGAGAAGCGGAAGCGGCGCAAAGGACGGATGTCAGTAGTCCGTGCCGGGCAAGTGTGCTAGAATGACGCATGCCATCGGCCCACCACCAGGGCTGTCCATCGCTGCCGCAGGCAGCCGCGTACAGCACTCGAAGGAGTTAATATGATCCTGGACGGCACTCTTGATCTGGCGCCGCTCGCACCCGTTCTGGAAAAGTACCAGGGCGGCGACCGCGCCGATCTTCTCCCTGCTCTTCACGATACGCAAGAGATTTACGGCTACCTGCCCACCCCGGCACTTGAGGCCATCAGCCAGACGCTGCGCGTCCCGCTGGCGGACATTCACGGGGTGGTCGAATTCTACACCATGTTTTATGGCGAGCCGGTCGGCAAGCGCGTCATTCGGGTGTGCACCGATCCGGCCTGTACCGTCGCCGGCGCGGAGGACACGCTGCAGGCGGCCTGCCGGCACGCCGGCATCCAGCCCGGCATGACGACTGCCGACGGCGCCTACACCGTCGAGCGCTCGGCCTGCCTGGGCCTGTGCGACCACGCCCCCGCGGCCCTGGTCAACGAGGTTGCCGTGGGCAAGGTCACCGCCGGGGACGCGTCAAGCCTGTTCACGCTCAAGGACTCCAACATCGAGCTGCGCGTCACGGGCGCGCCGCGAATGCTCACCCGGCACATCGGCACGTTCAGCCCGACCGACCTGCCCCGCCATCTGATCTCCGGCGCATTTCGGGGCCTGGAACAGGCGCTCACCCGCATGACGCCTGAGCAGATCATCGGCGTGATCAAGGACTCCAAGCTCGTCGGGCGCGGCGGTGCAGCCTTCCCCACCGGGCTCAAGTGGCAGTTCACGCGGGCCGCCGAGGGTAGCCCCAAGTACGTGATCTGCAATGCCGACGAGAGCGAGCCCGGCACGTTTAAGGACCGCGTGCTGATGGAGGGCGACCCCTTCTACATCCTCGAAGGGATGGCCATCTGCGCCCATGCCGTCGGCGCGTCGAAGGGCATCATCTACATCCGCGGTGAGTACCCGACCGCCCGCCAGGTGCTGCAGGAAGCCATCGATAAGTGCTACAAGGTGAGCTTGCTCGGCGAGAACATCATGGGCACGGACTTCCACTTCGACGTGGAGATCCGGGTCGGCGCGGGCGCCTACATCTGCGGCGAAGAAACCGCCCTGTTTGAGGCGGTCGAGGGCAAGCGCGGCTTCCCGCGCATCAAGCCGCCGTTCCCCACCGACCACGGCGTGTTCGGCAAGCCGACCGTCGTCAACAACGTCGAGACGCTGGCCAAGGTCGCCGACATTCTGCGCTACGGTAGTGACTGGTTCCGCCAGTGGGGCACCGAGGAGTCGGCAGGCTACAAGCTGTTCTGCCTCAGCGGGCACGTCAACCAGCCGGGCCTCGTCGAAGCGCCGTTTGGCCTGACGATCAACCACATCGTCGAGCGCTGGTGCGGCGGGTTCAAGGGCACACCGCAGGCGGTGCTGATAGGCGGCGCGGCGGGGGTCTTCCTCACACCGGAGCACTTCGACACGCCGCTGCTGTACGAGAACCTGCGCCCGCTCGGCGCGTCAATCGGCTCCGGCGCGATCATGGTCTTCAACGACACGGTGAACATGCGCGACGTGCTGGAGAGCCTCGGGCACTTCTTCGCGCACGAGTCGTGCGGCAAGTGCTACCCGTGCCAGATGGGCACCCAGCGCCAGTACGAACTGCTGCGCCGCGCCTCGGCAGGGCGCTCCGAGCCCGGCGACTACGAGCGGCTCATGGACATTGGCCGCACGATGACCGACGCCTCGATCTGCGGCCTCGGGCAGACGGCAGGCATGGCGGTAATGAGCGCCCTCCGGCTGTGGCCCGAGCTCGTCGGCTCGAACGGCAGGGGCAAGTAAACCGCTGTGACCCTGTCCACCGATCCGCGAGAGCCGTGCGATAACGGCACGCTGCCAACAGCCTATACCATCGTCCGCCGTGACGGATGGCAAACCATTGACGCTCAGATCATCCACGAGCGGCTGGTTTCGTTCTTCGTCAACGGGCAGGAGCTTGCGACGATGATGTGCACCCCGTGCGACCTCGAAGCCCTGACGCTGGGCTTCCTCTCGAACGAGGGTGTCATCACCAGCATGGACGACGTGCGGCTGATCCGGGCCTGCCCCAGCGGCTCGTGTGTGGACGTGTGGCTCCGGTCGGCAGATTTCGTGACGCCGCGCCGCACGATCATGACCTCTGGCTGCGGGGGCGGCATCACGTTCGACGACCTTTCGAAGGCACACGAGCCTATCGAGTCGAGTATGTGTGTGACGCCGGAGCGGCTGTGGGAGCTGATGGACGAGCTCTACCAGCGTGCGCACCTGTACAGCCGCTCGCGGGGCGTCCACACTTCGGTTTTCAGCGATGGCGAGCGCGTGCTCGTCTCGGCGGAGGATGTCGGGCGGCACAATACGCTCGACAAGCTGCGCGGGCTGGCCCTCCAGCACGGCATCGACACGCATGACGGCATCATCCTGACGACCGGGCGCATCAGCTCGGAGATGATCAACAAGGCCCGCAGCATGGGCGTTCCGATCGTGTGCTCGCGCACCTCGCCGACCAGCCTCTCCGCCCGGCTTGCCGCCGAATGGCACATGACGCTCGTCGGCTACCTGCGCCGCCACAGCATGAATCTCTACACGCACGCCGAGCGCGTGCTTTGCCCGCCCGGTGAGAGCGGGACGGACACCGTATACCAAGCAATGGGGAGTTCATCACGTGTCTGAAGCAGCCACCCCGATCCAGACAGTTACCCTGACGATTGACGGGCAGGAGATCACCGTCCCCGCCGGTACCTCCTACCTCGACGCGGCTTCGATGCTCGGCATCGAGATCCCGCACATCTGCGTGCACGATGCCCTGACCCCGCCTGCCGTCTGCCGGATGTGCGTGGTCGAGGTCGAGGGCGCGCGCGTGCTGCCCGCCTCGTGCGTGGCGAAGTGCCGCGACGGCGACAAGGTCCAGACGAACAGCGAGCGCGTCGAGCGCAGCCGCCGCACCATCCTGGAGATGCTCAACTCGACGGTCGACCTCAGCGAAGCGCCGCAGATCCAGGAGATGATCGACAAGACCGGCGCGGACCGTACCCGGTTTGACGGCGAGGACTTCGAGCGGCGGACGTTCGAGATCAAGGACGACAACCCGTTCTACGTGCGCGACTACTCGCAGTGCGTGATGTGCTGGCGCTGCGTGCAGGTCTGCGCCGACGACGGGCAGTTCGCCTACGCGCTCAACTACGGCGAGCGCGGCTTCCACTCGCACATCGCGACGTTCGAGGAGCGCCCGATGCCCGCGACGACCTGCGTGTTCTGCGGGCAGTGCGTCGGCGTCTGCCCGACGGGTGCGCTCAAGCCCAAGGTCGAGTGGGGGCTGGAGCAGGGCTTCAACCTGGAGCAGATCCGCGAGATGACCCGCCGCCCACGTAAGCGCAAGGCGGACAAGTAGCCAATAGCTTATGGCTTATGGCTTATGGCGTATGGCTTGCAGGCTGTACGCCAACGGGCCGCCGTCCTAACCGCCATCGGCTATAGGCTATTCGCCACAAGCTATCTGCTATAAGCCATATGCCATAAGCTATACGCCCAACGCCATGACCAAGATTAACGACTACCTCTGGCATCTGCCGCATGACCCGCTGCCCGACGACCCGCCGGAGATCGCCCGGCTCCAGGAGGCGTTCAGCGCGCCGCTCGTCGCCACCGTCGAAGGCGCACTCGCCGAGATGGGCTACCGGCTGAGCAGCAGCGACATCCTGGTGCGGCTCGACGACCGTCTCGACAACACGGCGGACACCTACTACGCCAACGTGCGCTTCATCGCCTACCTCCAGCCCGACGTGCTGACTCGCGTTCACTTCGAGCATGGCGAGTGGGCGACCTTCCTCGCCGACAGCGAGCTTCACCGCTACACCATCAATCTGGATCGTTTCAAGGTGCGCGACCCGTACACGCAGGTTGCAGTGCCGGCATGGGGAGGCCGCCTGCATACCCGAGTCTCGAACCGGACTGGCGACGTTCTTCACCACGACGGGGAAGACCAGATCTGGACGTACACGTCGGAGGCGGAGCTTGCCGGGCAGCTTCGCCAGTTTCTCGACAAGTTTGAGCGGGCCGGCAGGGCGTGGCTCGAAGACCCGGCAACGATGTACGACTGACCCACAGCCCGCTCCGTCGCGTCGTGCGGAGGCCCGGGGCGCGCCGGTGACACTCATCCCGGCCACAGGTAACGTTCGTTCCTATGATGCCTCCGCGTTTTTGACTTACACTGCCAGATAGGACACTCGGACCACCACCAGAGAGGCTTATATGATACAGGCAGACGCTATCGTGCAGACCACCTGTCCGTACTGCGGCGTGGGCTGCCAGCTTGAGGTTCACGTCAAAGACGGCGCCGTCTACCGCGTGAGCGCGCCGTTTGATGCCCCACCCAACTACGGCGGAATGTGCGTCAAGGGGCGCTTCGGGCATGACTTCCTCTGGCACCCCGACCGCCTCACCGAGCCGCTGATCCGCCGCAACGGCCACCTTGAGCCTGCCTCCTGGGAGGAGGCGCTCGACCTGGTCGCGTCGCGGCTAAGGAAGATCAAGGGAGAGAGCGGCCCGGACGCCATCGCCATGCTGTGCAGCGCCAAGTGCTCTAACGAGGAGAACTACCTGCTGCAAAAGCTTGCGCGGCAGGTCGTCGGCACGCACAACATCGACCACTGCGCCCGTCTCTGACACAGCTCCACCGTGACAGGCCTCGTGCAGGCCTTCGGCAGTGGCGCGATGACGAACTCCATCGAAGATATCACCGAGGCGAAAGCGATCCTCGCCATCGGCACCAATACTACCGAGCAGCACCCGGTCATCAGCCTCGCGATTAAGCGGGCGGTCCGCAAGCACGGCGCGCAGCTCGTCGTGGTGGACCCCCGGCGCATCGAGCTGGTGGACTTCGCGGCGCTGCACCTGCAGATCCGGCCCGGCACCAACATCGCACTGTTGAACGGGCTGGCGCACGTCATCCTCGCGGAAAACCTCTACGACGCGGCCTTCGTCCACGAGCGCACCGAGAACTTCGAGGCCTGGCGGACGGTCGTCGAGCAGTACCCGCCGACTCGCGTCAGCGAGATCACCGGCGTCCCGCGCGACGACATCATACGTGCGGCGCGAATCTACGGCGGCAGCCGGCCCGCGTCCATCTTCTACGCGATGGGCATCACCCAGCACACGCACGGCCACCACAACGTGGTTGCGATTGCCAACCTGGCGATGATCACCGGCAACCTCGGCGTGCGGGGCGGCGGGGTGAACCCACTGCGCGGGCAGAACAACGTGCAGGGCGCCTGCGACATGGGCGGCCTGCCGAACGTGTACACCGGCTACCAGTCCGTCGCGGACGAGGGCGTGCGCGAGCGGATGGCCGCGTACTACGGCGTCGAGCAGCCGCCGGCCAAGCCGGGGCTGACGCTCACCGAGATGATCCAGGCGGCAGGCGACGGCAGAGTGCGGGCGCTCTACCTGATGGGCGAAAACCCCGTCATGAGCGACCCCGACACCAACCACGTCAAGGAGTGCCTGGAGAAAGCCGAGTTCATCATCTGCCAGGACATCTTCCTGACGGAAACGGCGGAATACGCGCACGTCGTGCTGCCGGCAGCCGCCGCGCTGGAGAAGGCGGGGACTTCGACGAACACCGAGCGCCGCGTGACGCGGCTGCGCCCGGCGCTCAACCCGCCCGGTGAGGCGCGCCCCGACTGGCAGATCATCGCCGAGGTGGCGAAACGCATGGGCGCGGCGGGCTGGGACTACGCCGACCCGTCCGAGATCATGGACGAGATCGCCGAGGTCACGCCGATCTACGGCGGCATCGCCTACGACCGGCTCGACGGCGACGGCTTGCAGTGGCCCTGCCCCAATCGCGAGCACCCCGGCACGCCGATCCTGCACGTAGGCAAGTTCTCACGCGGGCGCGGCAACTTCGGGCCGGTGCACCACCAGCCCGCCGTCGAGCTTCCCGACGACGAGTACCCGATCATCCTGACGACCGGGCGCGTGCTGCAGCACTGGCACACCGGCACGATGACGCGCCGAGTCGGCGGGCTGGAGTACCTCGCGCCGGAGGAGCGCGTCGAGATCCACCCGGCAGACGCCGCCGAGATGGGCATCGCCGATGGCGACTGGATACGCGTCTCGTCGCGCCGGGGCGCGGTCGTGGCACGGGCGTGGGTCGTGGACCGGCCCCACCGCGGGCTGATCTTCATGACGTTCCACTATGCCGAGGCGCTCGGCAACATGCTGACGATCAACGCGCTGGACCCGGTTGCGAAGATCCCGGAGTTCAAGGTCTGCGCGGTCAAGGTCGAGCGGCTGGCGGAAGCGCCTGAAGCGGCGGAGGCCGCCGCGCTAACGGCGAAGTAGGCGAGCTAGCCTGAGCATAGAAAGACATCGCCCGGGGGTATGGCCTCCGGGCGATTTTGATTCGCAGGAAGCTGGCTCAGT
>CAZDLX010000162.1:0-8137 GCA_964506005.1 uncultured Anaerolineae bacterium
TGCGCCCGGCATCTCCCCCTCTCAGGGGGAGATGGGGTAGTTCGCGAAGCGAACCCGCCCAGAGGGGGTGGCACCTTGGTCATCAGACAATCTTAACTTGACAGCAATGGGGCGGGTCTAAGACCCGCCCCTACTAGCTAGCGTACCGCACTAGCCCCGTGACCGTTACCTGACGTCATCTGTTCTTTCCTTCCCCTCCCTGCAAGCGGGGAGGGGGTGGCGATGCGCCAGCGGCGCCTCGCCGGGGGTGGGGTCCAGCGCTACCTAGTCATCATCGTCGTTGTTGCCACGCAGCCAGTCGAGCAGGTCGCGCCAGCTCGGCTGCGGGGTGGTGGTCGGCTCGGCGGGGGCACCCTCGCCGGGCTGTATGGGCTGTACGGGCTGCTGGCCCGCCTCGTCCTGCCCGGCGTCGCCTTCGTCGGGCTCGGGTTCGGGCGTCGGCTCGACCTTCTCCAGATAGAAGCGTACCCGCTGCTCGGCGCTGTTCCCTGCCGTGTCGAAGACCAGCACGCGGACCGTCATCGGGCCTTCCTCGTAGCCGGTCAGGTTGATCTGGCCGAGCACATCGTTGGTGATGCGCTGGGCGGTATCGCCCTGAACGACGCCCCAGCCGATCGGGTCATGGCTCACGCCGAACTCAACGCGGTAGTGCGAGAAGTTCGGCGCGTCAACCGTGCCGCGCACCGTCAGCACGTTCTCGATCACGGCGCCCTCGCCCGGCTCCGTGATCTGGAGCGCCGGGCGCGGCACGTCCGGCCCGCAGGCCTGTTCGGGCGGCGGGTCGAGCGAGACGTTGTCTGTCAGACTGCGGGCGGCGAGCCAACCCTGCCCCAGCTCCGTGTTAAACAGCCAGTTGCGGATGAAGGGCCGCATGTCGATGAGCTGGCTGTGGTTGGGCAGCGTCAGGTAGGTGCGCTCGACGGGGTAGTCCGCGCAGTACTCGGACACCAGCAGGCCGGTGAAGCTGTCCACGGTGAGCTGCCGGTAGAGCCGCTGCTCCTCGCCCGGCACGTTGCCGGTGAACAGCTCGACGTGGGTCTGCGAGTGCTCGTTGCAGAACTGGTAGTTGGCGGCGAGCGTACCGTCGTCGAGGCAAACCGTCTGCGGGAAGACACTCGCGGGCCGCGGGAACTCCTGCGGCGCGTACTCGGGCAGCGCGGCGGCGGCGTCCATCACGGCGCGCCAGATCGGGCCCGCGCCGGTAACGCCCGTCACGTTGAGCATGGGCGAGTTGTCGGTGTTGCCCACCCACACGCCCACGGCGATCTCGGTGGTGAAGCCCATCGTCCAGTTGTCGCGGAAGTCGTTAGTTGTCCCCGTCTTCGCGCCAGCCGGGTACGGTGGGCTGATCGGCGTGTTCTCGCCGAAGCTCGGGATACGGGCCACCTTATCCGACAGGATGCTCTGCATCAGGTAGGCATGGCCCGGGTCGATGGCCTGCGTACCTTGCGGCACCGGGTAGGGATAGCCCTCGATGGGCACGCCGTCGCGCTCGATGCGCTCGATGGCATAGGTGGGCCGGTACGTCCCGCCGTTGGCGATAGTAGCGAACGCGTTGGTCCAGTCAACCAGGTAGACCTCACCCGCGCCGAGCGTTAGCGACAGCCCGTAGTTGAACGGGTTGGAGGCGTCGCCCAGCGAGGTAATGCCCACGTCGTTGAGCACCTGCAGCAGCGCGGGCACGCCGACGTGGTCGAGCGTGACGACCGCCGGGATGTTCAGCGAGTTGGCGAGCGCGAAGCGCGCCGTCACCGGGCCGTTGAAGCGCCCGCTGTAGTTCACCGGCTCGTAAGTGCCGAAGCCGGGGATGTCGTACGCAATCGGCACGTCCCAGATGACCGTCGCCGGGGTGAAGTCCTGCCGGAAAGCGGCGAGATAGGTGAACGGCTTGATAGACGAACCGGGCTGCTGCGGCGTCAGCGCGACGTTGACCTGCCCCGAGATCGCCTCGTTGTAGAAGTCCCGGCTGCCGACCATGGCCAGAATCGCGCCGGTATGCACGTCCGTCACAATGACCGACGCGTTGTTGACGTTGCGGTCGACCAGATCTGTGAGCACGGCGTCCACCTGCGCCTGCGCCGCGTCCTGGAGGCGCGGGTCGAGCGTGGTGTAGACGTCGAAGCCGGACGAGTAGATCGCCGGCCCGACGAGCGCCTCAAGCTGCTGCTGTACATACACGACCCAGTGCGGGTACCGCGCCTCGAAGTTGGGGCGCTGGAACTCGCGGCTCACGATGGCGATGATGTCCGGCTGGGCGGCTTCGATGGCCTCGGGCGTGGTGCAGGGCAGCTCCATCGACGTCGCCCCGCCGCGCTCGATGCAGCCTGCCTCCAGCATCAGCCGCAGCACCTGCTGCTGGCGGCCCAGCGCAAGCTCCTTGTTGATCACCGGGTCGTACACAGCGGGCGACTGCGGCAGCCCCGCCAGGAACGACGCCTCGGCCATGTTCAGGTCTTTCGCGCTCTTGTTGAAGTACGTCTGCGCGGCAGCCTCGATGCCGTAGGCGAGGTTGCCGTAGTAGATCTGGTTGAGATACAGCTCCAGCACGTCTTCCTTGCTGAAGCGCCGCCCCAGCTCCGCGGCGAGGAAGATCTCCTTTACCTTGCGGTCGTAGCTGACCTCGGTGCGCTCGTCCTCGGGCAGCAGCAGCGCGCGCGTGAGCTGCTGCGTGATGGTGCTCGCGCCGGAGACGACCGCGCCCTCGCGGTAGTTCTGCACGACGGCGCGCACGATGCCCGGAATGCTGAAGCCGGGGTTGATGAAGTACGCCCGTTCCTCAGTCGCGATGGTCGCGACGATCACCCAGGGCGAGATCTCCTCCAGCGGCACGTAGTCGCGGAAGCCGCCGTTGGGATCGTTGAGCTGGTACAGAATGTTGCCCTCGCGGTCGCGGATGCGCGTCGTCTCGAACTGCAGCGCATGCTCCTGCAGGTCGGCGACGGTGTTGATGCCGCGGAAGGCTGGCGCCGTTACCTGCGAGTAGTAGATGGCTGCCCCGCCGCCGCCGACCATCAGCGCGACGATGGCGGCGACGATCAGGCCCATGATGGCCTGCGGCACGCAGCCCCACGACAGGCGGCGTCGCTGGCGCGCCCGGCGCTTCTTACGGGCGGGCGGGCGCTGCGGCGGGGCCTCCCGGCGCGCGCGGGGTGGCGGCGGTGGGAGCGGCTCGGCACGGCGCTCTGGCGCGACGAACGTGGACGGCGCGCGCAGCGTCTGGTCTTCAGGGTACGACGGGCCGCTGGCCGCAGGCGGGCTCGGCTGCTGCGATGAGAATACCGACGACGGCACGGTGCTCTGCTCGGGGGGCGGCGGCTCCTCCAGCGACGTGAAGCGGTGCGGCATGGTGTTCTGCTGGGATTCGTCGTCCAGCGGGTCGCGGTAGGCTGACCGGCCCACCATCGTCGCGTCGAGATCCTCGAACGGAATGTCGCGCGGCAGCGGCATGCTGTCGGCGGGCACCGGCGTGTCGTCCCCGATGGGCGTATCGTCCTGATCCGGCACATCGTCGAGCCGGATGGGCTGGCCCGGCTGGCTCAGCCGCGTGGCGTCGATGTCGTCGGGGATGGGCGGCTCCGCGAGCAGATCGTCCTGTGGCGTTGTCTCGGGCCCGGCGGGCGTCTCCACCGGGCCAGGCGCACTGGCCGCGTGCATATCCGGTGGGTCCGTCGGGTGCGGGAATGGGGGCGGCGTGTACGGGCGCGGCGTGCTAGCAGGCGGCTCGTTCGGGGCCTCCTGCGCTGTAGTGGCGCTCGCCTGCGCCCCCGGCAGGGGCGGCAGGCCCCGGGTTGGCGTATCCTGCCCGGTCGGAGTGTCCTCGTCGGTGGGCGGCGGCACGGGCCGGACCGGCTGCGTCGGGCCGGGGTGCGGCTGGTCCTGGCTGGGGACGGGCTCGCCACGGTCGCCCAGCTCGCTCCAGCGGGCGGCTTCCTGCTCGGCGCGCTCGCGCGCGCTCATCAGCCGGTCTATGCGGCTCGGCGGCTGGCCGTCGCCGTCCGGCGCGTCACTTTCCGGGTTGTGTCGCCGCAGAGGGCGGGTATCTTCTGACTCCGGCGGGCGATTGTCGTCAGCCATATAATGACCTCGCATGCTTTCAATATCTAACTGTACTATAACACCGCCGGGTCGGATAACGAAACAGGCTGTTCGCCCCGCTGAGGCGCTGCCAAGTGCGTTGTCACACGTTTTGCCGTGTGTTATTCTCCGGAGCAGGCTCACGGCAGAACCCCGTATCATTCAACCGGCCGGGTTCTCTGCCGTGCCCCGAGGAGGAACCTATGCACCCTTTTAACGCCCCACTTGCGCCGCAGCCCATGCATGCTCCCGACGGTTTCTTTGCTGTGTGGCTGTCCGTGCTGGGTTGGATAGTCGCCGCCATACTGATCGGCATCGCCGTGCGCAACACGCGCACCCAGCTCGGCGAGCGGCAGATCCCGCTGATGGGTATCATGGCCGCGGCCATTTTCGCGGGGCAGATGATCAACTTCACCATTCCCGGCGGCACGTCCGGCCACCTGATCGGCGGCGCGCTGGCGGCGATCATGCTCGGCCCGTGGGCGGGGCTGCTGGTCATGACGGCGGTCGTCGCGGTGCAGGCGCTGCTGTTTCAGGACGGCGGCCTGCTCGTCATGGGCCTGAACATCATCAACATGGGCGTGATAACGGCGTTTGTGGGCTATTTCGCGTACCGGCTGGTGACACGCCTCGTGGACGGGCGGGGCGGCAGGCTGGCAGGGGCCGCGCTGGGTGCGTGGCTCTCGCTGGTCGTCACGGCGGCGGCTGCCGCGGTCGAGCTGGCGCTGTCCGGCACCTCGCCGCTGCGCTTCGCCCTGCCCGCGATGGCCGGCGTTCACGCGCTGATCGGCGTTGGCGAGGCGCTGCTCACGGTGTTCGCGCTGGGCTTCATCCTCGCCGCCCGGCCCGACCTCGTCACCGGGCAGGCCGCGCCGGGCCAGCGCAGCGCCGGCTGGGTGACGGCCGGCCTGGTGATCGCGCTGGCGATCACGCTGCTTGCGCCGCTGGCCTCGCCTTACTCGGATGGACTGGAGCGCGTGGCAGAGGTCTTCGCCGACCCGCAGGCGGCGGAGGGCAACCCCGTCGGGTTCGCCGTGCCCGCCGAGCCGCAGTTCTTCGGCGAGTTCGGCGACGCGCCGTATGAAATCCTGCCTGATTACACAGTGCCGTTCCTCGGCGAAGGCGGCCTGAGCACCATCGCGGCGGGCATGATCGGCGTGCTGCTCGTGTTCGTGCTGACTCTGGCCGTGGCGCGCCTCAGCCGGGGGCGTACCGCGCGAGGCGAGCACGCTGAATTATGATCTGCTGACCGATGCAGCCCCACCTTGCAGACAGCTACACCGATACCGGCAGCGTACTGCACACCGCCGACGCCCGCGCGAAGGTCGTCGCGGCGGTGGGGCTCATCCTGCTCATCGGGCTCGCCCCGGTGGGCGCGTTCGGCGCGTACGTGGGCTTCTTCGCGCTGATCATGGCGGGGGCGCTCGCCGCGCGGGTAGACCCCCTGACCGTCGTGCGGCGCTCGCTGGTCGCGGTGCCGTTCGCGCTGGCGGCGCTCACGCTGATTTTCACCGTGCCGGGGCCTGTGCTGGCCCGGCTGCCCCTCACCGGCTGGCCGGTCACCGAGCCCGGCGTGGTCCGCTTCGCCAGCATCCTGTTCAAGAGTGTGCTCTCGGTACAGGTCGCCGCGCTGCTGATGCTGACCACGCACTTCACCGAGACGGTGTGGGCGCTGGGCCGGCTGCGCGTCCCCAGGGAGCTCACGGCGATCATCTCCTTTATGTACCGCTACATTTTCGTGCTGGTCGAGGAGGCGCAGCGGCTCACCCGCGCGCGTGACGCCCGCAGTGCGGTGCTGCCGGAGGTGCGGTCGCGGGGGCGGTCGCTGGTGTTCCGCGCCCGCACGACGGGCCGGCTGATCGGCAGCCTGTTCCTGCGCGGCTTCGCCCGCAGCGAACGCGTTTATATGGCGATGGTCTCGCGGGGGTACCAGGGCGAGATCCGCGTGCTCGGGGCGTCGCCGCTCACCCGGCGGGATGCGCTCATTGTCGCCGTGCCGCTGGTGGCGGGTGCGGCGTTGCTCACTATCGCGGTGCTGGCCACCTGACTGCCCGGAGAAGCCCGTGCACCACACCGTCGAGGTCCACAGCCTGAGCTTCAGCTACCCGAACGGCGTCGAGGCGCTGCGCGAGGTGACGTTCTCGATTGGCCCCGACGAAAAGGCTGCGCTGATCGGGCCGAACGGCGCGGGGAAATCCACGCTGATGCTGCACCTCAACGGCCTGCTGATGCCCGCTTCGGGCGAGGTGCACGTCGGCGGGCTGCCCGTCGTGCAGGAGAACCTGGGCCAGATCCGGGCCTGGGCGGGGCTCGTATTCCAGAACCCCGACGATCAGCTCTTCAACCCGCACGTGTTCGACGACGTGGCCTTCGGGCCGCTGCATATGGGCCTGCCGGAGGACGAAGTACGCCGCCGGACGGTGGCGGCGCTGGAGGCGGTCGGCATGGCGGGCTACGGTGAGCGGCTCTCGCACCAGCTCAGCCTGGGGCAGAAGAAGCGCGTCGCCATCGCGACGGTGCTGAGCATGGACCCGAAGATCCTGGTGCTGGACGAGCCGACCTCGGGGCTGGACCCGCGCGCCCGGCGCAGCCTGATCGAGCTGCTGCGCGACCTCGAGCGCACCATGCTCATCGCCACGCACGACCTGCACATGGTCCGCGAGCTGCTGCCGCGCACCATCGTGCTCGACGAGGGCTGCGTCGTGGCAGACGGCCCGACTGAGGCTATTCTGAGCGACGCCGCCCTGCTGGAGAGGCACGGGCTGGAGATGCCGTGACCCCTCACCCCCTGTGCGGCTACGCCGCTACCCCCTCTCCCGGTCGCAACTTACCGTTGCTGGGAGAGGGGAACTGCGAATTGAATCCTGGAACAAGGGGTTAAACGACCGGGACTGTAGAGCGGTTGTCACCCTCTCTATTTAGGGGAGGGATCTGGCTGCCGCTCAGGTGCGCGTCACGACGATGCGCGCGCCGTCGTAGGGCTGCACGCTGCCGATCTCCCACCAGGGCGCGCTGCGCGCCTTCATCTCGCGCGCGAACGTCACGACGCCTTCCGGCGGCAGCGCCACGAGCAGCCCGCCGCTGGTCTGTGCGTCGAACAGCAGCATCTGGTCCTCGTCTGGAATACCCGCCTCGAAGCGCACGCCGCCCTCGTAGGCGCGCTTGTTGGCCACCGACCCGCCGGGGAAGATCCACTGCGCGGCGTACTTCTCCACGCCGTCGATGAATGGGATCGTGCTCAGGCGCAGCGCGAGCGTCGCGCCGGCATTTTGGGCCATCTCCGTGCCGTGGCCCAGCAGCCCGAAGCCGGTGATGTCCGTCGCCGAGCGCGCACCGGCAGCGAGGGCTGCCTCGGCGGCGTCGCGGTTCAGGCGCTTCATCCAGCCCACCGCCTCCGCGACGTCCTCGGCGTCCGCCTGGTCGTTCTTGGCGGCGGTCGTGATGCAGCCGGTGCCGAGCGGCTTGGTGAGCACCAGCACGTCGCCGGGCTGCGCCCCGCCTTTGACCAGCAACCGGTCGGGGTGCCCCAGGCCGATCACCGCCAGCCCGACCTTCGGCTCCTGGTCCTGGATGGTGTGCCCGCCGGCGATCACCGCGCCTGCCTCGCGTACCTTGTCCGCCATACCGCGCATCACGTTCTCGAGCACGCTCGGCGGCAGGCTCGCAGGGAAGGCGACGATGTTCAGCGCCAGCAGGGGCTGCCCGCCCATCGCGTACACGTCGCTGAGGGCGTTGGCAGCCGCAATCGCGCCGTAGTCGTACGGGTCATCGACGATGGGCGTGAAGAAGTCCGTCGTCACGACGAGCGCGCGCTCGCCGTCCAGCCGGTATACGGCGGCGTCGTCAAACATACCGAGCCCGACGAGCATGTCGGGGTGGTCTGCGGGGTCGAACAGGTTGTTGAGCGGGCGCAGAACCTGCGCCAGGACCTCAGGGTCCAGTTTAGACGCTCAACCGGCACACGTGGAGAGTGCCGTCAGGCGGGTGATGTCTTCGCGCGTCATCGGCTCGTTTCGACTGGTGTTCTGAGTAGTGGATTCACGCCGCAGAGTATAACGCGGGC
>CAZDLX010000163.1:0-8105 GCA_964506005.1 uncultured Anaerolineae bacterium
TTGTCTTGATAGGCGATGATGTTATCCTGGAGGAAACGCACCTTCTGCCGCTTGTGCAGAACCGCCTGCTGACCCTTGCCGTCAAGCAGTTCCAGCCGCACTGAGTAGTCAAGCACCTCATACATGCCAGTGCGACCATGTCCCCTTGTGGCTTGCTCCACCCATTGCCAGAGCTTGACGAGTCTCTCAAGCACGTCCGCATTCAGAAGAGACTTGAGAAGATGCCAGAAGCGTGACAAATCCATTGCGGGTGCTACAGCTTGCTCACCATCTTATCGATGGCTCTCGCAAAGGCCTCGGCGTCCTCAGGGAACACGATAATGGTCTGGCGCTCGCGCTCCTGCTCCTCACCTTTGAAGCGGCTCTCGGTCACGAGCAGGTAGTTCTTGCCCTCCGCTGTCTGTTTGACATCAAAGAAATAGGTGCGGCTCCCGGCTCGCACTGTGGTGCTGTCTTGTGCCATAGTTCCACCTCCTTTCTAGCACTGAGGGGTAGTGAGACCAGCCTAGCAAGCTCAGCAGCCGGTCACAAGATGCACTTGCATCCTCCTTCCACACGCTTGCGTGGGTATGGTATGATGTTCCGACTATGGTAAAAGACCCTGCAGCCGAAGAAGCCAAGACCTTCAAGGACATCATCTATGAGGCCATCGCGGACTTTCACGCTCACGTGACGCAGCCGCGCTTTGACGCCGTCGAAATACAGATTCTACGAGTACATGAGACTGTACGGGACCTGGCGGCTGACACGGCCGACGTCAAGCGAGCCGTGAGAGACGTCGGGCGCAGCCTGCGAGACTTGGAGTCGGACATACTGCCTAAAGAAAGAGCATGAACAATTAGAAGAGCGGCTGGTGCGCCTTGAGCGCAGTCAGCCACCATTGAAATGAGCTGGACAGAGAAGGGGAAACCAACGCCACTGGACGACAGGCCAATCGAAGGCCTCTACTTCCTGGATGGCGACCAGGTCGCCCGGGTGGTCAAGCGCGACTGGACGAAGGGTTACAAGTATCCACTGGTAGTCTTTCCCTCCGGCGAAGAGCGTTCGCTGTGGGAGTCATCCGACCCCGATCGGCTGGCTGTTGTGCACCTGTTTGGGGAGATGGACCTGGCTCTCAAGAGCAGCCGGGACGAGGCCTTTGAGGCAGCCAGTGATATCGCCGAGCAGTGCGGCTACCTGGTTCGCAAGGTCGGCGAGGACCAGCTGGAGGCCTGGGGACACGACATCGACGAGCATCTGCTCATCACCTACGACGAAGAAACCCATCGCATGGCAAATATCGAGGTTATCAAGGACCTGGAGCCGCCTCCGCCCCCGCCGCTCCTCGACGAGGAGAGCCGGGAGCGGCTGCCGGAGCTCTACAGCACCGAGGAGCAGGGGCTCGATGCTCTAGCACAGGTCAAGTTCTTCACGCCCGACTCTAACTGGACCTGGTATGCCAGCGAGTTCGACGGTGAGGACCTGTTCTTCGGCCTGGTTTCAGGCTTCGAGGTGGAGCTCGGCTACTTCTCGCTCTCCGAGCTCGGTGCTGCTCGTGGGCCGATTGGGTTGCCCATCGAACGGGACCGCTACTTTGAGCCCAGGACGCTGCGCGAGCTCAAGGCGCTACACGAGCGAGGTGAAATCGATTAGCCAAAGGAGGATATGAGCAGAGAGCGACCACAACCATCAACCAGCGAGCTGGGCCGGACCTTCGGTTTCAGCGAGCGGGAGGAGCTGTATAACCGGGTCACCGACCGCCGGTTCCGGGCCATTGTCGAGGGCGAGGGGACGGTCGTTCACGACATTGAGGAGGGCTACAACAACTACGGCGACTTCCTGTTTGTCACGGTCAGCCGGCAGGCCGGCGAGCGGCGGATATGCGTCAGCTTCTATGGCTATGGCTACCACGAGTATCGGGAGCGCTGGTTCACCGACGAGTGGCACTTCTACCGGGCCAACAACTTCCCCGAGCGTCTGGAGCGGCACATTCCGCTCGAAGAGGCCCGGGAGCGCATTGAGCGGCGCCGGGCGTCGATCGCACCGTACGCTAAGGAGGAGCCACAGTCCGAGCAGGGGCAGCTCTTCGAACTGCTAGCCGACCTGACGGATGATGACGGGGCACTCGTCGAGATGGAAGACCTGCGGGCGAGCTGGCTTGACGCAGACACAGAGGATCATCAAGGAGATGAAGGTGAGGGGCCATGAAGGCCGAGCGCGAGCGGCCCGAGGGCGCTCCATTCACTATCGACGACGTGGCGCGCATTGCGAAAGAAGTGGCGCTGCGTGACGGCTACCATCTCCCCACCCTCATTGCGGAAGGAGACAGCGGACCCACCATCGCTCAGTTTCCCGCCCTGCCACCGACCCACCAGACGCGAGCAGAGATGATGTACCTCGCTGGCCGAGCGATGGCTCAGGGGCAAATGATGACGGGACTCCGGCAGGTATTCTTCATCGCCGAGGGGTGGATGAGTGCTCCGGAGGCAGACGAAGACGATGTCCCGCCCTCCGAACATCCGCAGCGCAAAGAGGTGCTCATTGTCAGCGGCCTGAATGTCCCACACGGCAAGACGCACATCCGCATCTATGAGATGTGGCGAGACGAAGCAGGCCAGCTCACTGATCTCTCGCCGTTTGAGAGCGACGAGCCGCCAGAAGGGGCGCAAGCTGACAGTCCGCTGCTCGAGGCGTTCGTCGCTGGCTTTAATTCGGCTGCCGGCAGAGGGCGGTGGAACTGA
Source organism: uncultured Anaerolineae bacterium (assembly GCA_964506005.1). Classification (GTDB taxonomy): domain Bacteria; phylum Chloroflexota; class Anaerolineae; order Aggregatilineales; family UBA3940; genus UBA3940. Next base: position 2,721 of record CAZDLX010000163.1, read on the forward strand.
TGGCCGGCCACGAAGCTCCCCGCCAGCACGACATGTTCACCGGCGAGACGGTCGACCCGCGAACCGCCAGCCAGAAACGACGGGACAAAGAGCGGCAACAGCCGCAACAAGCGGAGATGTTCTCTGCTCGGGAGATCGCGCAGTTCGGGGTGAATGCTCATCCTCAATTACCGCTGTCCCTAAACACACGCCTTGAGCTCAGTATCATAGACCACCGGAGCGATGAGGAGATTGAGGAAGATCGGATGCGAGCGGCCGAAGCGCTAACGTATCCGTTGTTCGATAGTAAGGAAGAGGACGCGGCGAGCGCATCACCGGTATTCCTCGCGATGATAGGGCTCCTGGCACAGTTGCAGATTGCCCTCACGGCGGATTCAACTGTAGATGCAGAGCGGCACACGCCAAAGCGGACGCGGCACTTAGGTTCGGCATCGAACTTCACGACCATGTCGATAGACGGGGTGCGAGTGCTGTACCCGTACTGAACCCGAAGCAGTTCGCATCCGCATCTACGAGACTATAGGTTACACGCTTAGTTGAAGCTTCCCAAGACGTGGCTGTTATAGAAACCTCACCCGAACAGCTTGCCTGGAATTTAGTTCGCGAAACAAACCTTGTGCGACATGGGCACTCACTGCTGTCACACTTACAGCGCATTGTGCTGCAACTGCTCCGCGACCGCTGGGCGGGCAGCTGAGCGGTAGACGGCGGTGGTCCTAAGCTCTTCGTGACCGAGTACTTCTTGCACCGCACGCAGCTGCGTCCCATTCATTAGGTGGTGCACAGCAAACGTATGCCGGAGCGTCTCAACAGAAGCACGTTTTATGTTCGCCTCTTTGAGGTACTTCTTCACCGTTCTCTGGACCGCGCGCGGTCCCATTGCCTTCTGAAACTTCGTGACAAACAGCGCGGATGTCGCGACGTGCGGCCGCACTCCAAGCCATACGCTAAGTGCCCGACCGGCTCTGTAATTCAACGGCAGAACCCGCTGCTTGCTCCCCTTGCCCCTGATGAACAGCGTACCTGTGCCAGCCGCTTCCCGGCTGATGCGCTGTGGGAACTGGACGTCACTCAGCGTCAGCCGCGCGGCTTCTGACAACCGGATGCCGGTCTGCAGCAGCAGTTCGATGACGGCTGCATCGCGTGGGTCGTCAGCGCACACTGTCTGCAGAGATTGATACTCCTGCTTCGTCAGGAAACGCAGCTCCTTCTCCCCGCGTTCGGGTGGCGTCAGTTGTAGCGCCGGGTTTTCCGGCACCAATCCGACACTATAAAGGAAGCCAAATAACGACTTGAGGGACGAGGTCTTACGCCGGCGCGTCGCCGCCGCGTAGTTTCTGCCGTCGAGGTGCGCGAGGAAGGCCTGCAGGTGACGCAGACTCACGTCGACCGGTTTCGCGACGTTGTGGCGGCAGAGGAAGTCAGAGAACTGGCGCAGATCGGTGCGGTACTCTACACGCGTCCGGGCTGCCAGGTTACGACTGGCCATGTATAGTCGCTCAAAGAGGTGGAGCGCCTGCTCGAAGCTTAAGTCCTCGGACTCTATCTCGATGCAGAACTCGGCAATGGTGAGTTGGTCAAACATAATAGACATGGCGTGCGATCAGCATAGCACTAGGAGAAGACCGTCGTCAAATCACCCGTTAGATTCCCCTTACTGACAGCCGCGCCCCAGCGCACTCGCGCCCGTTACGACGGCAAAGCGGTGATTTGACGACGAAAACGGTGTGCTGCTCGCCTAGCGCGGCTGCAGCGTTTCGATCCCGTCGGCGAAGTCAACGAGCCAGCCCTCGTACCCACTGCGGGTGCGGACCTTCCACCAGCGCAGCCCATCCGCTTCCTGCGGCCCGTCGATGATGGTCACCACGGCCCGGTTGGCCACGTACGTTACGATATCACCACTCAAGCTCGGCTGCTCACGGATGCGCATGGTGTCGCCTTCCGTCGTGCGCACCTCAGCCTCGATGCCTACCTGTAGGCCGGCGTCATTACCAGAACCACCCTCCTCCCAGGTCAGGCGGATCTCATAATCCCCGGCGGTGTAGGAGCCCACAACCACGGTATACGTGCCACTCATGGGCAGGAAGCTCATGAGACGGGCGTCGAGATCCGCCCCGCTGTCATCGTCCTGGCCGACGATCACGTCATTCGGCGCGAAGAGCAGAATGTAGGGATCGGTCGGCTCATCTTCACCGGCTATCACGTCCACTGTTATCAACTCTCCAGCGCAGCCTCGGAACGTCCAGGCGTGAAGCGCCGCTTCGCTCTCAAACGTCCCCCAGCTGCGGCCGGTGTCCCGCACCGGGGCCACTGTATCAATGCTCTCGTCCGCCGCGGCCAGCATGCCCGACAACGTCTCCCCCGCGGGCGCCTCGCCTACCACGCCCTCACAGCGGTACGGGATGTTCATGTTCTGTGCGCTTTGCGTGTCGCCGGTGTCGGTCGCCTCCGTCTGGTCCTCACTCTCACCTCCTGGCAGTGACTCCGCCTCTGGCGCATCCTGCTCACCAGAGCCAGCAACACCTGTCTCGTCCTCAAACTCAGGCAGCTCGATGGTTGCCACCGCGCCGAAGTCGCTGAACGCCGTCACCTCGCCGCTGAAGAAGCCCTGGCGGCACGCATCGCCGCCTTCCTCTTCGGTGTTGAGTCTGAGCAGGCGAACCGGCCGCTGGGTGCTGCGGTTAACCCACAGCTCGTAACCACAGCTCTCTGTATCGTCGCCCGCACGCACGTCCTCTCGCCACGCGTACACGCGGTAGTCGGTACCGTCAAGCTCGCCGTTGCGCAAGTTGGCTGACGTGACCTCACTGCCCCGGTTCAAACCCCGGAATGTCAGCATGCTGTAGAGGGAGTCGACGACCGCCGGTGCGTTCCGCTCTGCCCGGCAGGTCCACTCGTCCTCCTCGCCCTGCCGATGGCAATACTCACCCTCCGCCCAGATCTCCTCCCGCGTCAGCTCGCTCCCCTCCCGATACACGACCTGCAGCGCGTCTCGGACCCACCAACCTTCCACACTCAACAGGATCTCAGCCTCACTCGGCTCCTCTTCCTCGCCCTCCTCGACCGGCGCTCTGACTTCGCTGACAAAGTGGAAGCTATCTGTGTCCCATAGCTTCTCAAGCGTGTCGTCAGTGAAACCCTGGCGGGCGACTTCTTCCGGCGTCCACTCAAAGCTGATGCTGCCCGGGCACTCCACGAACAAGCCGTAGCGGTAGCAGCTGAGATGGGCGACGTGGTCGAGGTAGAGCGGGCCGGACTCCGGGTAGCTGAGCGAGATGGCGACGTCAGCCACCGCACGCGGGCCTTCTTCACCCCGCTCGTCGCGCGGGATGCGCTCGTAGCTCGCCACCTGCACCGCTTCATTTCGAAACTGCGTTGGGCCCGCGTGCTCGAACCACTCCTCATACCGGTCACGAGCCACCGCCAGCACCGAGGCCTGGCGGGACGGCGGCACGTAGCGCGTGACGCGGAAGCTGAATTTCCCGCTCGACCACAGGATGCCGGACGCCAGGCCGAAGATGAAGCAGATGAGCCCGACGGCGGCGAGGATGCTCTGGGAGTAGGACGGCTCGGTACGTGTGCGTTGGGACATGAGTGGCTTGCTCTCCGGTGTTCAGTCGGGAATGGTCACTACGGAATCAGGGCTAGGGCCGGTTCTGCTCTGGCCTCTGCCGCCTTGTATGAAGCGCGCAATCTCCTGCTCGCGCCGCGCGAGCTCGGCTTCGACCACGGCCCGCGGCCGGCCGTAGCGACGCCCGCTCGCCTCGCGCAACGCTTCGACGCGCTCCTGAGCGTCGCCCGGCCAGCGGATGGTGTGCGTGTGCAACAGGACGGCCCGCGTCTCAGCCTTACGGCGCAGGTAGAACTGGCGGGGACGCAGCGCCTTGAGGCGCGCGACGTACTCGGCGGAGGTCGCGTCGAAAGTCGAGCCGGCGCTGGCCTCAGCGGTGCCCACCGGCTGCCCCATGGCGCCAACAAAGACCTCACGCGCCATGGCGGCTGCGTCATCGGCGCTGCACTGGAAGACGCTCAGGTTGCGGCAGTTGGCTTTGACAGCGGCCTTCAGCTCGGGTCCCAGTGGCGTCAGGGATTGCGTGGAGACAACGACGGACAGTCCGAACTTGCGGGCCTGGGCCAGCACCTCGATGAAGGCCGGCGTCGCCATCTCCTGGAACTCATCAATATAGAAGTAGGTGGTTGAGCGCGGCTGCTGGGAGATGGTCGCGGCCGAGAGCACGTCGTCCTGCAGCTGGGACAGCAGCAGGGCACCGAGCAGATAGGCGTTCACCTTGAGCGCGCGCCAGCTGAGCGAGGCGAAGAAGGGCACCTGCCGCGCCAGAATGTCCTCGAAGGTGACGCTGCTCTGGCGCTGGCCGATGATAACGCGGATGTTGGGGTCGCCGACGAACTGGCGCACGCGCACCATCGTTGACTGCCGCTCCTGGCGCTGCTGCCCGGCTGTCTTGGCGTCGTAGTCACCGATCCACTCGAGCAGCGCCGCGTAATCGCCATCCGTACGCCGGCTCAGCGCGGCCGCAAGCGCTGCGCGGAAGCCGTCGTCGGTGAGGAAGCGCGGCACCTCGAGTATCGTCCAGCCGGTTGCGGCTAAGGCCCAGAAGCTGTGCAGCAGGTAGTCGTGCATCCACACGCCCCAGCTGTCGTCCCAGACCTTCTGGAAAACGTCGATGAGCGCCGCTGCGGTCTGGTAGGCGCTCATACCGCGCCGGGCGCGCAGCGGATTATAGCCGATGGCCCAGCTTGGGTCCCCCGCTGAGAGGATGATGGGCTGGCGCGCCGGCAGTTTATCGCCGGCGAGGGCAAGCGCGTCGAAGACGAGCTCCTCGTGCGGGTCGATGACGATGACGCCGTGACCGGCGTCGAGGTCGTGCGCCACCCAGCCGGCGAGCGCCTTGGTCTTGCCCATGCCTGACGCCCCGAGCACGAGCTGGTGGGTGGTGCGCATCTCCTCGGGCAGCGTGAGTGCAATATCGGGTGCCGCAGCGACCATGCCAAGTGGGAGGTCACCGCGCTGTGGCGGTGGGAAGCCGCGCATCTCGAGCGTGACGCTCGGGTCGCGCTTCAGTCCCTCTCGCAAGAGCGCGTAAGCGCCGGCGCCCAGCAGGGCGACGACGGCCAGGCACAGAAGGACGGCCAGGGCAGTTACTGCTGCGTCCACGGGCACCCCATTAACGGTTGATGAAGAATGAGATACCGAGCTGTATGAGCACGAAGAGCAGCGCGATGTACATCAGCGTGCCGATGGCGGCGCCAATCACGAAGGCCCGGCCGAGCTGGGTAGGCGTGCGCGACGCCAGCAGTGTGTCGCCGAACAACAGGTAGATAGTCCCGGCCACGAAGCCGGCCGGCGGGAAGGTGAAGATGAGC
>CAZDLX010000164.1:0-8056 GCA_964506005.1 uncultured Anaerolineae bacterium
CAGCACGGCCTGCGTCGCGACGAGCAGGCCCGCCAGCACCTCCAGCCGCCCCACGATAATCGCCAGCACCACCGCCAGCAGTGCGAACCACAGCTTGGGCCGCGGGTCGAGCCGGTACAGCCAGCCCGCGCCCGGCAGGTAGAGACCGGGGGCCGCGGTCATTCAAGACACTCCAGCCAGGCGCGCGCCGAGCCCTGCGGCGTGAGGTCGGCGGCCAGCGCGGGGCGGCCCAGCGCCCCGGCGAAGCTCACCGCGAACGGCGGCTCCAGCCCCGCCTGTTGCAGCACGTCGGGGCGGGAGAAGACCTCGCGCGGCGTACCATCAGCGAGGATGCGGCCCGCGTCCAGCACGAGGATGCGCTCCGCGCGGCGGGCGGCGAGCTCCATGTCGTGCGTGATCAGCAGGATGGTCGTGCCCGCCCGGTGCCGCTCGTCGAGCCAATCGAGCACGCGCGCCTGCCCCGCGGCGTCCAGCCCGACGGTTGGCTCGTCGAGCACGAGCAGCGGCGTTTGCATGGCGCTGATGGCGGCCAGCGCCACCATCCGGCGGTCGCTGAAGCTGAGCGCGGCGGGCGGGTGCGCGGCGATGTCAGACAGGTCGAAGCGGTGCAGCGCCTCCTCGACCGCCGCCTCGAGCGCCGCGCCCTCCATGCCGAGGTTGCGCGGCCCGAAGGCGATCTCCTCGCGCACGGTCGCGCTGAAGATCTGGAGCTCGGGGTTCTGGTAGGCGAAGCCCACCTGCCGGGCAAGCTGCCCGATGCTGCGCCCCGCTGCCGGCTCGCCGAAGATCTCGACGCTGCCCTGTGCGGGCCGCAGCAGCCCGATGAGATGCCTGGCGAAGGTCGTCTTGCCCGCGCCGTTGTCCCCGGTCAGCGCGACGAACTGGCCCGCCGGGATCAGCACGTCGAGGCCGCGCAGCACGGGCCGCGCCGGGTCGTAGGCGAAGGAGACGCCCTCCAGCCGGACCGCGGGCGGGCCGTCCGCGGGTGTGCGCTCCGGCAGCGGGGCCGGGCGGCAGCCGTTGGCCGGGTAGCGGCTGGCCTGCTCGGCGGCTTCGGCGGCGGTGAGACACGTCAGATGGACGCCGGGCCGCCTGTTGGCAACCGCCGCGAACTGCGCGGCAGGCGGCGTCGGCACCGGAGAAGCGGGGCGCGTGCTGAGGGCCGGGTAAAGCTCGCGCGGCGTGCCCCGCCCGGCGATCCGCCCACCGTCCAGCAGCAGGATATCGTCGGCGAGCGCGCTGATCACGGCGGGGTCGCTCTCGGCGAGCAGGATGGTCAGGCCGGTTGTGGTGCGCAGCCCACGCAGCACTTCGACCATATCGGCGCGGGCAGCGGGGGCCAGCCCGCCCGAGGGCTCGTCCAGCACCAGCACCTGCGGGCGCAGCGCCAGCGCCGCGGCGAGCGCCAGCCGTTTCTGCTGGCCGCCGGAGAGCGTCTGCGGGGGCTGGGTGAGCAGCACGTCGCCCAGCCCGACCACGCCGAGCGCCCAGCCGGTGCGCTCGCGCATCTCGGCGGGCGGCACGCCGAGGTTCTCCAGCCCCCAGGCGATCTCCTCCTCGACGGTCTGCGTAATGAGCTGGCCCGCCGGGTCCTGAAGCGCCAGGCCGATCACGTCGGCGAGCGCGCCGGGCGGCTCGGCCTGCACGTCGCGCCCCGCCACCGTGATGCGCCCTTCCAGATGCCCCGCCGTGAGACGCGGCGCGAGCCCCGCCACGGCGAGCATCAGCGTGGACTTGCCCGCATTGTTCGGGCCCGTCACGGCGAGGCACCTGCCGCGCGGCACGTCAAACGACACGCCCTCCAGCGCGGTGGTCCACTCGCCGCCGGGGGCGAGTGGCGGGTATCGGTAGCGGAGCCCTTCGACGTGGATCATTGGCAGCTTAGAGTCCACAGATGACAAGACAATAGAAGTGAGTCCACGAATTACACGAATTTCACTAATATTTTTGTTCGTGTCATTCGTGCCATTCGTGGACGAATTTTCTTTTGTCTTTCTGTTGCCATCTGTACCATCTGTGGACTCTTACACCGGCGGGTGCTCGGCGGACTGCTGGAGGCGCGGGTAGGCTCGGGACACCGCCGCATAGACTACCGCGCCGAGCGAGCCGAACGCAGCCTGCACCAGATTGAAAGGCACTTCGGTCACCGCGACGGCCAGCCCGCCAAGCACCGGCACCAGCGCCTCGCCGGCAAAGTACCCACCGACCAGGATGATGCCCCCGGCGATCACCGCGGCGACGAGGCGCAGCGGGTGGCTGCTCCGCGAGGCGATCCACCCCGCAACGAACCCCTGCAGGCCGTGCACCAGCAGCGACAGCGGCGCGAAGATGGCGTAGCCGCTGACCACGTCGGCCAGACCGGTGCCCAGCCCCCCGGCGATGAGGCCCGCCCACGGTCCGAAGGCGAACGCCGTGAAGTAGATCACGATGTCGCCGAGATGCACGTAGCCGCCGATGGGCGTCACGGTGATGTGGATCAGCGTGAGCCCGAGCACCAGCGCCGTCATAATGCCGGTCGTGGCGAGCGTCCGCGGGTTGTTGAGATCAAAGCCCCTCATTCGTCTGTCCTTTGGCTGATGGCATATGGCACATGGCTTATAGCTTATGGATTGCAGCTTATGGCCTGTACCCTCGAACGATTCACTTGTGCTACAGGAACGGCCCGGCGCGCCCGGCGGGCGGCTCGTAGCCGGCGGCGAGCTCGCGCCACGCCCCGCCGAGCCGTGCAGCGCCCTCCGTGGCGATCTCCGGCGGGTGCGCGACCATGTTCAGCCGCAGGTGGTGCGCGCCCCGCCCATCCAGATAGAACAGCGGCCCCGGCGCAAAAGCAACGCCCGCCTGCACGGCATGGACGTACAGCTCCGTCGCACTCGGCCCATCCGCAGGCAGCTCCAGCCACAGGTAGAGGCCGCCGCGCGGCTCCTGCCAGCGCGCGCCGGGTAGGTGGACGGTGAGGGCCTCAAGCATCGCCGCCCGGCGAGCCTGGCACACCTGCTGCACGTGCGCGATGTGCTCGGCAAGCTGGCCGTTTGCCAGCGCCAGGTGGATCGCGCGCTGGTTCAGCGACGGCGTACAGATATCCGCCGCCGCCTTGACGCGCACCAGCCGCCGGTGCAGCCGCCCGCCTGCCAGCAGGTAGCCGATCCGCATGCCGGGCAGCAGCACCTTGCTGAAGCTGCTGGCATACAGCACCAGACCGTGCTCGTCGAGCGCCTTGAGCGGCGGCGGTGGGCTGCCCGCGTAGGATAGATCCTCGTACACGCCGTCTTCGAGCACCGGCAGCCGGTGCTCCGCCACAATACTGAGCAGGTGGCGGCGGCGGTGCAGCGGCATGACGCTGCCCGTCGGGTTGTGGTAGGTCGGGGCGACGTACAGCAGGCGCGGGCGGTGCTCGCGGATCAGGCTGTCGAGCACATCCGTCCGCATGCCGTGTTCATCCACCGGCACGCCGACCGGAGTCACGCCCCGCGCACGGGCGATATCCAGCATGCCGGGGTAGGTCGGGTTGGCGGTGAGCAGAACGTCGCGAGGGTTAAGGAGCGCCTGCACCGCGAGGTCGAGTGCCTGCTGGCAGCCGCCCGTAATCAGCACGTCGTCGCTGGCAGCCTGCATGCCATAGCCTGCCAGCATTCGGGCTACAGCATCACGCAGCGGGCCGTAGCCCTCCGGCTCCTCATAGGCAATCGCTTCAGCGCCGTCGCGGCTCAGCACGGTGTCAATCGCCGTGCGTATCAATTCGACCGGCAGGAAGCTCTCGGCGGGCGTACCCTGGCTGAAGTCGATGACGCCGGGCCGCGCCGCCAGTCGCAGCAGGTCACGCAGGACGGCATTCTGCTCGCGCACGGCGCCCGTCAGGCCACCCGGGGCCTCCGCGGGCTGAGGCTCGCGCTCGGCAACGAAGGTGCCGCGCCCCACGTGCGCCTCCAGGTAGCCCTCAGCCTTGAGCTCCTCGTAGGCCGTCACGACGCTGATGCGAGCGATGCCAAGCTGCTCCGCCAGCTCGCGGGACGGCGGCAGGCGGTCGCCAACCGCCAGCAGACCCTCGCCCATCTGGCGGATCAGCTCATCCTTGAGCTGCGCATATATGGGCCTCGCGCTCTCCCGGTTCAGTGCTACGGGCAGCATACATGTCCCCTCGCTGCGGCTGCGTGCTCCGAGTGTAGCACAGCGATAAGTCCATGTGTAGGACCAAATGGGGCCAATTAAGTTGGGGATAGGATCGCGGAAGACACGAAGATTGAAAGAAAGCACGGAAGTTTTCCGTGTTCCCAATGCGTTTCCGTCTTTCCGCCATTCAATCGTCGCGAGCCAGGGGTGAGGGCCGCTACTCCAGCAGGCGCTCGACCCAGCCGAGGCTCAGCGCACCGGCGTAGGCGATGAAGATCGCCTGGATGGTCTTGCCGATCCAGGCGGCGACGAGGAACTTCCACCACTTGAGCCGCATCGACCCCGCGACGACGCCCGCCATGTCAAACAGCGGGTTGGGGATCGCTGCCAGTACCGAGATGGTGGCGAGGCCATACCGGTCCATCCAGCCCTTGATACGCCGGTAAACGCCAAGGTCGTCGATAGCGGCGCTGCCCCCGTAACCCGCGAAGTAACCGGTCAGCTCGCCGAGCGCGGCGCCGGGCCCGGCAACCAGCCCGACGAGCAGCGGGTTGAGCGTCCCGCCGAGCGCGAAGACGAAGATCAGGCCCGGCACGGGCAGCAGCAGCGTTGCGTTGCCGATGAGCATGGAGAGGAAAGCGCCGGCGTAGGCCAGCCGGTCGAGGTCCTGCAGGCGGTCGCGGAAGATGAAGATCAGCAGGGTAACGCCCAGGGCGAAGCCGATGGACAGCGCATGTTTCCAGCCGAAGCGCTGCGTTTCAACCTGCTCTGTACTGTCTGCTGGCTCGGGCTCGTCCTCGCCGGGCTGGGGCGGCACGGTGGGCTCCGCCGTCATCTCTCTACCCTGAGCGCTTCAATGCGAGCGATGACCATCTCCATGGCGACCTCGTTCAGCCCACCCTCGGGGATGATGACGTGGGCGTAGCGCTTGCTCGGCTCGACGAACTCCAGGTGCATGGGGCGGACGGTCTGCATCCACTGGTTGACGACCGAGTCGATAGTACGCCCGCGCTCCTTGATGTCACGCTGCAGGCGGCGGATGAAGCGCACGTCGTCGTCCGTCTCGACGAAGATGCGCACGTCGAACAGGTCGCGAAGGCGCGGGTCGGTGAAGATCAGGATGCCCTCGACGAGCACGATGCGCTGCGGCTGCACCACGCGGACATCGGCCGTGCGGCTGTGCGTCGAGAAGTCGTAGATGGGCACATTGATGGGCTCGCCGCGCTTGAGCTGTTTGATGTGCTCCATGAACAGCTCGGTGTCGAGCGAGTCGGGGTGGTCGAAGTTGATCTGCACACGCTGATCGACGGGCAGGTCGCGCAGGTCACGGTAGTAGGAGTCGTGCGGCAGATAGGCGATGTTATCCGCCCCGATGCGCTGCAGGATCACCCGCGCGACGGTGGACTTGCCCGCGCCGCTGCCACCTGCGACGCCGATGGTGATCGGCCTGGCTTGGTCGTGCTGTTCAGCCATCATCTCTCCTTGAACGGGCATGTGAGTGGTGGGGCACAAAAAACGCCCCGGAGTGCTTCCGAGGCGGGAAGCCACCCATGGGACTCGAACCCATAACCTGACGCTTACGAAGCGCCTGCTCTACCGATTGAGCTAGGGTGGCATAACGCGGCAGATTATAACAGACGCCCCCGCGCGAGGCAATGAACTGGCGGCAATTCGATCTGATTCTAATCCTCCGGTGGTGTTCGCAGCGCGTGACTGCACTTTAACACCGCGACAGGGTGTTTCCCAGCAGAGCAGAGCCGCCAGGCGGTTAATCGCCTGGCTGCGAGTCGCTGCGCGACCTGGGCCAAGTAGGGGCGGGTCTGAGACCCGCCCCTACCCGACCTTCGGCGTTTCAGTCAGGCTCGTGCAGCGACCCTCGGCGGCGAACCGGATACGCGAGCACGCACCGAGACTTTACCGGGGGTGAGGCTACCCCCTTGCCTTCGCCCCACATTAGGGTTACAGTGAGCGCGCCAGAGTGAGATGGGGGGAGACATGAGCGGTTCCACGTTCCGCGAGCGCCTGCGGCAGGGCAGCGTACTGGCCGACGGGGCCATGGGCACGATGCTGCACAGCCGGGGCGTCGACCTCGAAGGCTGCTTTGACGAGCTTAACCTGACCCGCCCGGCGGTCGTGCTGGGCATCCACCGCGCCTATCTCGACGCCGGCGCCGAGATCATCGAAACCAACACCTTCGGCGCCAACCGCTTCAAGCTGGCCGAGCATAACCTCGAAGACAATGTCGGCACGATCAACAAGGCAGGCGTGCGTCTCGCGCGGCAGGCTGTAGAGGAGAGCGGGCGCACGGATGCGTTCGTCGCCGGCTCGGTCGGGCCGCTTGGCGTACGCATGGCCCCGTTTGGCCGCGTATCACCCGAGCACGCCCGCGAAGCCTTCCGCGAACAGATCGCGGCGCTGTGCGAAGCCGGGGCGGACCTCCTCATTCTGGAGACATTTTCCGACCTCGCCGAGCTACGCGAGGCGACAGCCGCGGCCCGCGAGGTGTGTGATCTACCCATCGTGGCCCAGGTGACGTTTACTCGCGACGACCGCACCCTGCTCGGCGACACGCCGCAGCAGGTCGCGCGGGCGCTGGCAGAACTTGGCGTGGACGTTATCGGCGCCAACTGCTCGAACGGCCCCGCCCAGATCGTGCGCATCATCCGCCAGATGCAGGCCGCTGTGCCCGCAGGGGAGCGGGTTCTGTTTTCCGCCATGCCCAACGCCGGCTGGCCGGAGTACGTCGGCGGGCGGGTGATGTACGCCTCCGCGCCGGACTACTTTGGCGACGTCGCCGCCGCGCTGCGCCAGAACGGCGTGGCCATGCTCGGCGGCTGCTGCGGCACGACGCCCGAGCACATCGCCGCGATGCGCGAGGCGCTCGCCCGGCCCGTCGAGAGCGGCACCGTCTGGGTCGGCGAGACGGAGGAGGTAAACGGCGAAGACGCCGCCGCAGCCCCCGCACCGAGTGAGTTAGCCCGGACGCTGGCAGCAGGCCGCTTCGTCGTTGCCGTCGAGCTTTCGCCGCCGCGCGGCATCGCCGCCGAGAAGACGCTGCAGGCCGCCCAGCTGCTGCGCGAGGCGGGCGTGGACGCCGTCGACGTAACTGACAGCCCCATGGCCCGCATGCGGATGAGCCCCTGGGCGGTCTGTGCGCTGCTCCAGCAGGGCGCGGGCGTCGAGACGGTGCTGCACTTCCCCACGCGCGGGCGCAACCTGCTTCGCGTGCAGGGCGACCTGCTCGCCGCCCACGCGCTCGGGGTGCGCAACCTGTTCGTCGTCATGGGCGACCCCACGAACATCGGCGACTACCCCGAAGCGGCGGACAACTACGACATCGTGCCCTCGGGCCTGATCCGGCTCATCAAGCAGAACCTCAATCAGGGCCTCGACTGGGCGGGTAACTCCATCGGCCAGCCGACCAACTTCCTCGTTAGCGGGGCGCTGAACCTCAACGCGCCCGACCCGGAGCGCGAGATCCGGGCGCTGCGCAAGAAGATCGACGGCGGGGTGGACTACCTGCTGAGCCAGCCGATCTTCGACCCGGCGGCTTACCGTGACTTCATGGCCCGCTACGCCGACGCACACGGACCGCTCGGCACCCCAGTGCTGGCGGGTGTCCTGCCGCTGTACAGCCCCCGGCACGCCCGCTTCCTGCACAACGAGGTGCCCGGCATCCAGATTCCCGAGCACCTGATGCGGCGCATCGAGGCGGCTGGCCCGGGTGCGCCCCAGGAGGGCGTGCGCATCGCGCAGGAGCTGATCTGCGAGCTGCGCGGCCTTACGGCGGGGCTGTACGTCATGCCGCAGTTCGGGCGCTACGACCTCGCCGCAGAGATCGTCGAGTATGCGCGAAGCCTGGACGAGTGCTAGGGGGTACGCTTAGATCTCAGTCTGACCCCATCCCCGGCGTTCCGCCTGTAGCGGAATGCCGGGGGGTGGGGTTTCA
>CAZDLX010000165.1:0-7988 GCA_964506005.1 uncultured Anaerolineae bacterium
ACCGCCTACCGCGCTTCCCAGGGAAGCGGTCCTCCGAGCTGGTGCGGAAGTCCATGAGCAGCGGTGTGCCGGTGAAGGGATAGGCGGCGCGGATCTGGTTCTCCAGAAAGCGCTGGTAGGAGAAGTGCACGAGCTCCGGGTCGTTGACGTGGAACACGAACTTGGGCGGTGCCACGGCGACCTGGCTGGCGTAGCGGATCTTGAGCTGGCGCCCGCTCTTAGTCGGGGGCGGCTGCCGCAGCACGGCGTCGCGGACGATGCGGTTCACTTCGGCGGTGGGGATGCGGAAGCTGCGCTCCTCCCATACGTCTCTCGCCGCCGGCAGGATCCGATGCACCCGCTGGCCTGTCAGCGCGGAGACGAACAGGATCGGCGCGTAAGGGATAAAACGCAGCTGATCGCGGACGTGGTCGGTAAAGGTGTAGATGGTCCGCTCGTCCTTCTCGACAGCATCCCACTTGTTGACGACTACGACGACGCTCTTCAGCTCGTCGAGGACGTAGCCCGCGACGTGGGCATCCTGTGCGGTCACACCGTCGAGGGCGTCCACGACCAGCAGGGCCACGTCGGTGCGCTTGATGGCCTTGAGCGCCCGCACCACGCTCCAGCGCTCGACGGTGCGCTCGATCCGGCCCCGCCGCCGGATACCCGCCGTGTCGATGAGCAGAACTTCCTCGCCCTCCCACGTCAGGCGGGTGTCGATGGAGTCCCGCGTGGTGCCAGCCACGGAGCTGACGATCACCCGTTCCTCGCCGAGCAGGCGGTTGAGCAGTGAGGACTTGCCGACGTTGGGCCGCCCTACGATGGCGATCTTCAGCGCCTCGTCCTCTGCCTCGAAGTCCTCAGCCGGGCGGTGGGGCATGGCTTCGACGACGGCATCCAGCAGGTCGCCGACGCCCGTGCCGTGAATGGCCGAGACGGGGAACACGTCTGTCAGCCCCAGCGAGTAGAACTCGGCGGCATTGACGTGCAGCCTGACGTTGTCGCCCTTGTTCGCGGCAACCAGCACGGGCTTGTTGGACCGCCGCAGCCGGCCCGCGATCTCCTCGTCGGCAGCCGTCAGGCCGGTCATCACATCCACCACAAATACGATGACGTCCGCGGCGTCGATGGCGAGGTCTACCTGAGAGCGCATCTCCTCCAGGAAATCCGCGGAGTCCTCCGCCAGCGGCACGCCGGGAGACATCGACTCGGTGGCTTCGATGCCGCCGGTGTCGATAACGGTGAACGTCACACCCTGCCACTCGGCTTCGGCATGCTGGCGATCTCGCGTCGTGCCGGGGCGGTCGTGCACGACCGCCAGCTTCTGCCCGACGATGCGATTAAACAGCGTCGATTTGCCGACGTTTGGCCGCCCTACGAGTGCTACCAGTACTATCTCATCTGCCATACCCGCTCAGGTTCCTTCCGGCGCTTCTTCTTCCACTATCTCGACTTGTATCACAGTCGGCAGGACGGAATCAATGATGACCGCTTCCAGCTCCTCCTGTGAGATGAGGCTGCTGATGATCTCCGCCTCCGGCGCAAGCCGGTGCGTGCCCGGCTCCAGGCCGGCCACATCGACCGAGACGATGATGTTCTGCCGCTCGTTCAGCCGTTCCAGCACCGGCAGCGGGCCGCGCAGCGACACGACGGCGGTTGTCGGGAGCACCGTCGCGCTGAGGTTGTCGGCCAGCCCCACGGCCTGGACTGGCACTTCGACCACCCGGAAGCCGGGCTGCGCCTCAACCGAGACGGTCACCGTCACGGTGCGCATGTCTTCCAGCGTAACGCCGTTTGGCGGGCGGAGCTGGGCAACGTACGTCTGGTCGCGCTGGACGCCGACAAGCTCGATAGGCTCCGTCTCGATGGAAGTCAGCTCTTCAAGAAGCCCTGGATCGCCGCGCACCGGCACGAGCGGCGGGTCCGCTGTGATGCTCGACACATAGTAGCCGGGGTCGGGCTGAACGTAGGCGTTCACCCGTACCGCGACCTCGCGGAAGTCCGCCTCCTGGAAGACCGGGATCTGCACGGCGACCTCCGGCGGCTGGACCTCAAGCCCGTCAAGCTCGTTGCCATCGCTGTCAAGCACCGTGAGAGGCAGGGTGCCCTCGAAGGGCTCGCGCCGCTGCTCGACACCCGCGACGACGCGCACCTCGCTGATCAGCTCGACCATCGAACGCGGGCCGCGCACCGTCACCTGCGAAGGATCGACCCGCAGCGGGCCCGTCTGGTAGCCAATGGGCAGTTTGCCGTCCAGCACAAGCTGTACGGGGATCTCACGCTCGGCAAGCTGCTCCAGCTCGACCCTCACCTCGGTGGGAAAGTAATCCCGCCGGAGCGCCTGCGCGTCAACGACAGACACGTTTACAGGGATGGTGTGCGCGCCCTCCCCCAGGCCTGACAGGTCGGCGATAGCCTCAAAGTTGTTGACGGTCAGCGTCCGCGCGGAGCTGCGCAGGGCGCGCACGCGTACCGTCACCGTCTCGGCGGGGTCGTTGGTGATGATCAGGTCCTCGCCCATGCCGATGTACTGGATGGGCACCGGGCGCTCGAAAGTGAACTCCTCAGCCGGGTTGACCTCCTGCGTGGCGACCACCCACACGAGCAGCGCCAGCAGCACAGCGATCAGGAGGGAGACGAAGTTGGATTTGAACCACTCGCCGAATGCGCCGTTAAACATAGGACTCTATCGCTTTACGCCGCGCCGCGAAGCTGGCGGAACCAGGTACTGAAGCGCCGGGTGACTTCGCGCTGGCGGATGTACTCGCCCAGGATCATCGCCAGGCGCTCGGCGTCGATGCCGCGGATGAAGCGCCCGCCGACGACCACAGAGATGCGCCCCGTCTCTTCGGAAACGACGATCGCCACGGCGTCGCTGACCTCAGAGATACCGAGCGCGGCGCGGTGCCGCAGACCCATCTGGCGGTCGGGCAGGTGGCGGGCGGTGGAGATGGGCAGCGTGCAGGCGGCGGCGACGATGCGGTCGCGCCGGATGATAACGGCGCCGTCATGCAGCGCCGTGTTCGGGAAGAAGATGGTCTGCAGCAGCTCGCTCGTTACGGCGGAGTCCACCGGCACGCCCGACTCGATGTATTCCTGTAGGCCGGTCTCGCGCTCCATGACGATCAGCGCGCCGTGCCGCCGCCGGGACAGGTATCGCACTGCGTCGGCGATGCTCGCGATGAGCCGTTCGCGCTCGTCGAGCGGGATGCCGGGCCGCGTGAGCAGCGGAAGCGACCGCCCGAGGCGGTCAAACCAGCGGCGCAGCTCCTCCTGGAAAATGACGGGCAGCGCAATCGAAAAGGCCGTCAGCGTGCGGCTGAGCAGCCAGGAGAAGGCGCGCAGGTTAAGCAGGAAGGACAGCAGCCAGAGCAGCAGCAGGGCCACCGCCATGCCGCGCAGCAGAGTGGCGGCGCGGGTGCCGCGCACCATCTGGAGAATCAGAAAAAAGATGCTGGCGACGAGCAGAAAGTCGAGGACGTTCAGCCAGCTTCCAAATAAGTTTTCAAGGGACCACAGGAGTTCTCGGAAGACCACGTTACAGCACTCATTCGTTCTCGGTTAAAGCGCGCTTCATCACACTACAGGGACTGCCCGCCGTTCTTGAGCTGGGTTAGCAGCTCACGATAGCCGTCGACGTCTGGCGGGTTCATCTCGATGATCATCTGGATCGCCGCCGCCGCCTCACCGGTGCGGCCCGCGTCGAGCAGCAGCTCGCCCAGGGCATCGAGCTGGGTAATTGCCTCCTGCTCCCGCCCCTGCTGGCGGTAGACTTCCGCCAGCCGCTGCCGCAGCGGGATCTCCTGCGGGTGCCGCTGGACCTGCTCGGCGAGCACGCGCGCCACCTGGCGGACGTCGCCACGCTTGATGCAGTGGCGGATGTAGTCGTCGAGCGCCTGGACCGCCTTGCGAGGCTCGCCAAGCTGATAATACAGGTCAACGACGGTTCGCGCAGCCCCCGTGTCACCGGGCAGCATCTGGTTGATGCGCTCATAATACTGGAGCGCGCGCCGCCAGTTCAGGCGCTGCCCCTCGATATCGGCCAGCCCGCGCAGGATTGGGACCACATCCTGCGGCGCGGCGGCCACCTCGCGGCTGTAGTCGAGCGCCTCCTGGTAGATGGCGACCGCCTTATCGGGGTCTGCCATGAGACGGTGCGCGTTGGCCAGCTCTTCGTAGTGATGCAGCACCCCGGCGCTGTCGCCCTGCTGCCGCAGCACGTCCATGACGTGGCGGCGCGCTTCGCTGTCTGCCGGCCACAGGTCGATGACCTCCTGGAACAGCTCGATTGCCCGGTCCTGGCTGCCGCGCAGCAGGTAGACGTTGGCCAGCAGGTTCAGCGTCCGAGCGGCCTCCTGCGTGCGCCCCTCCTCCAGCAGCGTTGCCGCCAGCCGGCGGTGGGCGGGCAGGTAATCGGGCGCCCGCTCGATGGCGTAGTGCAGCTCCTCCGTCGCCATGCGGATGAGGTTCCGCTGCATGTAGCCGTCGACCCGTTCCATAATAGCCGCCAGCTCGGGCCGCCCGCCCTCCGTCATCAGCTCCAGTAAGTCGGGCACATAACTGATTTTACCTTGCTCGGCGTAGTTGGACAGGGCTTTGCCGAGCTTGGCCCGCCAGCGGTCGTCTCCCAGGTACAGAATAACGGCCCTGGCGACCTCGGCCAGACGGTCCTCGGTATCCGCGCTCAGCGAGGTGAGAAGCTGTTCGTAGCTGGCCTCGTCCACCGTGCCGGGGTTGATCTCGCGGTCGGCAGTCCTGAGCGCGAGCAGGAGGTGGCGCGCCGCCTCCTCCCGGTCACCCTCGATGGCATGGCTCTGGCCGAGCAGGAGATGGCTTGCCAGCCGGTAGGCGTCGTGTTCCACCACGTCGTCGAGGAACATCGCGGCGTTGGCGTACTGCTGCTGGTAATGGGCCAGTACGCCGAGGTTGAACGCCAGGGCCGGGTCGTCCAGCCCGGCGCTGCGCGTGCGGATATAGTTCTGCACTGCGTTGTCCACGTCGCCAAGCTGGTGGGCGTCCAGCGCAGCCAGCAGCGGGGCCTGCGCCTCTGGCGGCACCTCGCCCGTCCAGATGCTGTCGGCCAGCAGGCCCATCGCGTAGCGCACCGCCTCCTCGACCGGGTTGTAATGCACCTCGGCCTCGGCTGCCTGCAGCAGCTCGTCTTCCTCGGTGGGCATCGCGGCAGGCGCTTCCTCCTCCTGAGCCACCTGTGACGGCAGCTCGTCGGGGTAGGCGTCGGGCGCTTTGACCGGGCGGCGGTGGCGCAGGTCGGCGAGGGCGTTGCGCACTTCCGGGTTGATCGGGTCGAGCGCGAGCGCGCGTTTCAGCGCCTGCTCGGCCCGCCGGTCCTGCCCCTGCTGCTGGAGCAGCCGGGCGACGTGCAGGTACTCCACGACGGCCAGCGGGCGGTTCCGGGTATCGTCCTCGTAGGCGAGGGCGAGCCGCATGTGCGTCTGTGCCTGGTTGATGTCGAGCCGGACGGCCTGCTCCCAGGCCATGACGGCACGGGCCTGATCTTTCCGGGCGAGGTGGATCTCGCCGGCGGCCATGTACTGCCGCGCGGCCTGCAGCTCATCGCCCTGGCGGCGGTAGAGCTCGGCCAGCTTCTCCCGCGGCAGCGGGTCGCCAGGGACGAGGCGGGTAAGGCGGCCATATGCCTGGATCGCCTGTTCGTCCTGCCGCAGCTCGAACAGGCCGAGGGCCAGCCCGGCCAATGCCTGCGGGTCGTCGGGCGCGCTGTCGAGCGCCTGCTGGTAGGCCTGCACCGCGCTCTTCCAATTGTGGTCCCAGGCCGCGCTGGCCGCTTCCTGCATTGCCGTCGAATAGGCTTCTCGATCCGACATGGGCTCTCATCCCGTCAACCCGCCGAGCGGGTGCGCGTGGTGGTCCGAACAGGGGTCATGGCGAGGTCATTGTACAGTATCCAAATAGCCGTCGCAATGGGGCTGATTCCCCACCCGCAGGGCCGGCATCCCGGCGCCGGGAATGGCGAAGACCTCACCCCCGACCTTGGCAACCTGCGGTTGCCTGCGGTCTACCCCCTCTCCGTGCCACGGAGAGGGGGTAGTGGTGCTCGAAGTGTCGGAATGGCCTTGCCCTATTTGTGCCTAGTCTCACGCCCTGAGCTTCGCGCCGAGCTTCTCGCGCAGCGCCCGCACGATCTGCTCGCGGACGCGGTCGGCTTCGCGATCGGTCAGCGTGCGGTCCTCCGCCTGGATGGTGAGTGCATAGGCCAGGCTCTTCTTGTTCGCGCCGACCTGCTCACCCTCGTATACGTCGAACAGGCGCACGCCGCGCAGCAGGTCGCCGCCCGCCTCGCGGATCACCCGCTCGACGTCGGCGGCAGGCGTTTCGCGGTCGAGCACGATGGCGATGTCCTGGTAGACCGCCGGATACCCGGTGACAGGCTTCACGGTGTACAGCTCCGGCACGCTCGCCAGCAGCGCCTCAAGGTCGAGGTCGGCGATGAACACGGCCTGCTCGGGCAGCTCGAACGCCTCGCGCACCAGCGGGTGCAGCTCGCCGAGGTGCCCCACGGCGCGCCCGTCGATCAGCAGCGCCGCGGTCCGCCCCGGGAAGTACGGCCCGCCGGGCTCCGCCGCCTCGAACGTCACGCCGGAGAGGTGCAGGCCGGCGATGAGCATCTCAAGGATGCCCTTAAGGTCGAAGTAGTCCATGAGCCCCGGCTGTGCGTCCGCCGGGTCCTGCCAGGCAGGCAGCTCCCGCCGGCCCGTCAGCACCACCGCCAGGCGCGCCGGCTCGGCGGGAAGCTTCTCACCTTTCACGGGCAGGTAGACCTGGCCAAGCTCGAACAGGGCGATGCGGTCACGCCAGCGCAGGTTGCGTGCGGCGGTGTCCAGCAGCCCGGTGAGCAGCGTGCGGCGCATCACCGTGCGGTCTGCCGTGTAGGGATTGGCGAGCCGGATGTAGGCCGGCTCCTTGCTGCCGCCGTCCTGTGCTGGGATGGTAAGCAGGGCCTCGCGCTGGGGCGTCGTCAGCCGGTAGGTGATGACCTCCTGCAGGCCGGCACGGGTGAGCAGGTCGCGCACGCGCTCCTCGCGCTCCAGCTTGGTGTTTGCCCTCTGCGGCGGCAGCTCGTCCTCGATGAGGGTGCTGGGCAGCTTGTCGTAGCCATAGACGCGGGCGATCTCCTCAAGCAGGTCGGCCTGGGCGATAACCTCCGCGATGTCGCGGTGGGCCGGGTCGTTGACGAAGCCGATGTCCAGCCGGTGCGGCGGCGCCGTCACGCGGAGCACGGGCGCATCGAGCGTGGAGTCCGGCGAGTTCTCAACCTCGAATTCCAGGCTGGTGAGAATGTCCGTCACTTCGCCGGCAGGCAGGTCGATGCCGACGATGCGCTTGACTTCGCTCAGCGGCAGGTCCACGACGACCTCCGGCGCGGGGTTCGGGTAGGCGTCGACCACACCCTTCGCCACCGTGCCGCCCGCGAGCTCGCGCATCATCTCCGCGGCGCGGAGCAGCCCCTGCTCGGCGAGCGCCGGGTGGACGCCCCGGCTGAAGCGTGTCGCCGCCTCGGAGACGATCTCCTCGCCGCGCGACCGCTGGGCGAGCAGCGTCTGCCGGACGTTGATGAAGTTCCAGTTCGCGGCCTCAAGCAGCACGTTCGTCGTGCTCTCCTCGACCTCGGACTCCAGGCCGCCCATCACGCCCGCAATGCTCAGCGGGCCGGCGGTGTCGGCGACGAGCGTGGTAAACGGGTCGAGCGTGCGCTCCACGCCATCAAGCGTGGTGAGCTTCTCGCCCGGCTCGGCGGTGCGCGTGATGATCGTCGGCGGCTTGCCGCCCGCCCGCTTGACGAGCACGTCGTAGTCGAAGGCGTGCAGCGGCTCGCCAGTCTCCAGCATCACGTAGTTGGTGATGTCCACGATATTGTTGATAGGCCGCATCCCGACCTTGCGCAGGCGGCGCTGCATCCACTCCGGCGAAGGCCCGATCTTCACGCCCTTGATCAGCGCCAGCATGAAGCGCGGGTTTTTCTCCGGGAC
>CAZDLX010000166.1:0-7980 GCA_964506005.1 uncultured Anaerolineae bacterium
ACTACGAGCTCCGGAGGGATTCAAGGATCATCAGAATCCACAGATGGCACAGATTCCACAGAGTAAAGGATAATTTGTCCACGAATAACACTAATTCTTAATGCTTTTTCATTCGTGTCATTCGTGACATTCGTGGATCACTTATCTCTTTCCTCTGTGCCATCTGTGAGATCTGTGGACTCACTTTGTCTGCGCCGCGCGCACGAACTCCTCTAGCAGCGCCGGGTGGCCCGCCAGCACGGCGGGCTCGCCGAAACGCCACGGTGTGCCGTCGATGTGCCACAGCTCGCCGCCAACCTCGGCGATGATGGCTGCCGCCGCGCCGGTGTCCCAGGGCTGCAGGCCGAAGTTGAAGTAGGCGTGGTTGCGGTTCAGCGCGACGTAGCCGAGGGCCAGCGCCGCCGAGCCGAGCACGCGCAGCGTCCGCGAGGCCCGCGAGATCTGGTCGAGCAGGGCGGCGAACTCCGCGCGGGACAGCTTCCCGCGTGACCAGTCCAGCCCGACGGTCGCGTAGCGCAGGGACACGGGCTCCAGCGGCTGCAGCGGCTCGCCGTTGACCGTCGCGCCGAGCCCGCGCGCCCCCGCCAGCATCTCGTCGCGCATCGGGTCGTAGATCGCCCCGGCAACCGGCACGCCGTCGAGGGCCACCCCCACCGCCGAGCAGAACACCGGGATCGCGGTCGTGAAGTTGGTCGTGCCGTCCAGCGGGTCAACCGCCCACACAGCCCCACCCGGAATTGTCCATACGCCGTGTTTATCGGGCCGCCCGGCGGGGTCCTCCTCAGCCAGTATGAAGTGAGCGGGGTGCCGGCGGCTGATAACCTCCAGCGCGGCGACCTGCGCTGCCTCGTCGGTGTCGGTGACGAGGTTGCGCCGCCCGCCCTTCTCGCGCACCTGCCCCGGCCTGTCGTAGTTCTGGCGGATCTGCGCGCCCGCGGCTCTCGCGGCCTCCATGGCGGTGTCGAGCAGTTCCTGCATGAGCGCGAGATCAGCCATGAGCAACCTTCTCCACGACGAACAGGTGCGAGAGCCCGAGCAGCCGTAGCGGCGAGCGTTCGGCGGCTTGCAGCCCGGCGCGCAGCGCCCTCCCGAGCGCCGGGGCGCGGGCGATGATGTTGTCGTAGGCCCCGAAGATGCGCGTGTGGTGGACGACGCGCAGCGGCAGCCCCTCGATGAGCCGCATCAGGTCGCGCTTGCGGTAGGCTCGCACGTGCGGCGCGAGCCGGTTGCGCAGGGCGTCGGGCAGGTAGTTGATCAGCGGCGTGTTCCCGAAATGGTACTTGCCGCGCCAGTAATGCCCGTGCGTCTCGAACGGGTACCAGCGGTTCGGGCAGAAGATCACCGCCCGCCCGCCGGGCCGCAGCACGCGGGCCATCTCCGCGACCGCGGCGCGGTCGTCCTGCACGTGCTCCAGCACTTCGTGAGACAGGATCAGGTCGAAGGTATCCGCCGGGTATGGCTTGTGCTCGGAGGCGGCGACGTGCACATTGGGCACGTGCCCGTGTGCCTCGACGGCACGGTCGTGCTCGATGTCGAACGCGAACACGTGCGGCGTGTCGGCGAGCAGGTGTGCGGCATACGCACCCAGTCCGGCTCCATCCACCAGGATGTAAGTGCCCTGCGTTGCGCCCCAGCGCCGGATCATGGCGAGGCGGCGCTCCTGCCCCGCCCGCCAGACGTAGCTGGGCGCGCCGCGCTCGGCGAGCTTGTCGGCGTGGTGCGAGCCGGTCTGTGCCATCAGTCGCGGCCCAACTGCTCTTTAAGCCACACGATGTTGTCGATGGGCGTGGGGTCAACCTCGTTGTGTATCGCGAGGTAGTAGCTCACGTAGTCGCCGAACTGCACCAGGTTCATCTGCTGGGCGAGCGCGCTGCTGCCCTGCGCCTCGACGCGGAAGGCGGCGATGCCCGCGCGGTCGAGCAGGGTGCGCGTGACCTGCTGGCGGCGCGCGATGCGCGGGTGCGCGTACGGCAGCGATACCAGCTCCACTACGGCGATGTTCTCCGTCAGCCCGGCGGGGAAGTCCAGCCCCGCGACCGTGTTGTGGTTCAGCTCGGGCAGCGTGTCGTAGAACGCGACCGACTTGGAATTCTCGTTGAGCTGCGTCTTCCAGCGGCGGGCAACCGGCGCGAAGACCTCCGCGCCCCACACGACCGGGATGCGCCCGGCGAGCATCTCGGCGAGGTGCTGGGCCGGGCTTACCTGCGACGGGTTGCCGGGGCCGAGCGTGGCCCGGACGCGCTGCATCGCCGCGACGGTCTGCTCCACGTCACCCGCGATGCTGCCGGCGAGCCCCAGCCGCGAGAACGCGCCGAGCAGCAGGCCGTACAGCCAGCCCAGCGAGGCGCGCGGCTGCGCGTCGTACTCGAAGGTCCAGACGGTGCCGCCCGCCTCGCCTGCGAACTCCGCCAACTCCCCGCCGGATGTGATCGCCAGCAGGCGAGCCCCGCGTGCGGCGGCCTGGCGCGCGACGGAGAGCACTTCTTCGGTGCCGCCGGAGTGGCTCAGCGCGACGACGAGCGTCCCCGGCCCGGTTGCGTAGGCGGGCAGATCGTAGCCGCGGTAGACGACGACCGGGATGGGGCAAACCGGCGCGACGAGCGTGGCGAGCAGGTCGCCGCTGATAGCCGAGCCGCCCATGCCGCTGATCACGACCTGCTGCAGGCCGCTGGTGTCAAAGGGCAGCTCGAGCTCGTGCGCGCGGGCCCAGGCCGCCTCGAGCTGGTCGGGCAGCGCGTCGATGTGGCCCAGCATGTTGTCGGCGTCGAGTTCGGGGATGCGGTTGAGGTTGTTTGGGGTGGACATATGCGTGTCTCCAGTATGGGTTATACCTGATCGGTGGCAGGAAAGGTGGTTTCCGAGCTGCGGTGGCAGAGCCGCCGGTGTTCGCTCGGCGTTCACTTCACGATGCGAAACCAGATGTCTGTTCTCTCGCCAGCCTCGAATGTCCTGATCTTTTCGAGCTGAATGTCGGTGTTGTCGATGTTCTCGAACAGGCGCAGCCCGTCGCCAAGCAGGATAGGCATGATGCCGATGTGGAGCTCGTCGCAGAGCCCGGCGTTCAGGCACTGCTGCGTGATGCTGGCGCCGATCAGCATCACATCCTTTCCGCCGGCTGCTGCTTTGGCCTGTTCGACAGCGCGCTCAATGCCGTCCGTCACGAAGGTCACGGTGAGTTGTTCGTTCTCTTTCGGCTGCTTCTCGGGGACGTGATGGGTCACCACGAAGAGCGGCACCTGAAACTCGTAATTCTCAGCGTACGAATCCGGGTCCCCCAGGTCGAAGGAGCGCCGGCCCAGCACTACCGCGCCGGTCGTCCGTATCTCCTCCTGCATCATCTCCGAGTTTTGTAGATCGACGAGATCCGGGTAGAGACGGTCTATGTTGCCCTCAGCGTCACTCGCAAAACCATCCAGAGAGAGGGTCAACCCGCCGATTACCTTTGCCATGAGTGTCTCACTCCTGAAACCATCTCGCAGCGCGTACCACACCCTGTCAATCTGCCGAGGGCCGCCTATCCGCGAGAAACTGCTGGCTCTCTTCAAGTGGCAGGTCACGGAACTCAACCCGCAGGATGCGGGCCAGCTCGCGCTCGAACTTGCGAAGCCGGCCCAGGAACCAGTTGTTGAGCGGTGCCGCCGTCATGACGTGCGCGTCTTCCAGGTTATCGCGGTAGTAGTGCTTGCGCCGACCGCTGATCTCAAAGCCGTACTTGCGGTACAGGTTCTGCGCGACGTCGTTGGACACCCGCACCTCCAGCGTCATCATCTGCGCATCCTGCCGCATGGCGAGGTGGAACATCGCCCAGACGAGGAGCTCGCCCAGCTTGCGCCCGCGCCAGTCGGGGTGAACGGCGATGGTGCTGATGTGCGCCTCGTCGGCGATCTTCCAGAAGCCGCTGTAGGCGATGATGGGGCTGGCTGCGGTGCTGCTCTGGTTCTGGCGGGCGGCCAGCCGGCCAAACAGCCAGCTGCTCGGCGGGTTCTGCTTCGGGATGTCTGCCGCCTCGACGACGAGCATGGTCGAGGTCCGGTTGTTGTTGATCTCGTGGCGGTAGGTGTGGGCTGGCCAGGGCGTTGGGAAGGAGAGCCGGTCGAGTTCTACCACCCGGTCCACGTCGTCGAGCGTCATCGGTCGCAGAATGACACACAGGCGGTCATCCGTCATCAGACATCCTCGCTCAAGAGAGATATACAGGCGCGAGCGTGGCGGCATCGGCGGGCTCGCCGGCCCGCAGCCGCGCCAGGGCAAGCTCCGCCAGGAAGCCGGCCCGGCGCAGGCTCGCCGCCGGGCTCGATACAACCGCCTTCTCGGGCGCATCGGCGAGCAGTGCAGCACCCTGGGCGTCGATCTCGCCCGCGAACTGGGCCGGCCCGTCAAGCTCGCCGAGCAGCGCTTCCCATGTGGTGATGAACGGCGCGCCCGAGCCCACCCAGCCAGCCCCTTCCCACGTGTAGAAGCCCGCGTTAATGCGCCGCCGGCCCGCCTGCGCGACAGCGCACAAGCGGTCTGCCTGGCGCGGCTGGGCGGCGGCGACCACGTCGAGAGTGGGCACGCCGACCAGCGGCAGGGGCGGCGAGATGGCCAGGGCGATGCCTTTCGCCAGGCTCATGCCGATCCGCAGGCCCGTGTAAGAGCCCGGGCCAAGTGTTACGGCCAGCGCCGTGAGGTCGCCGGGCCGCACGCCGGAGCGCGCCATCATCTGGTGCAGCGCCGGGGTCAGCTCGACGGTGTGATGATCGGCGGTGCGCCAGGTTAGCTCCGCCACGACCTCGCTGCCGTCATGCAGGGCCAGGCTGACGCTCCGGGTTGCCGTGTCGATTGCGAGTAACATGCTGCCTCACTTGCCGGGCTGCCCCGCGATGTGCCGGGACCGGGCCGCGCGTGGATTGTATCGACCGGGGCGAGCACCGGCAACACCGGCCCGCCTCTCCTGCTTACCCCTCCTGATTGTAGTGCGTGGGCGGGGCGGTTGGCTATCCTGCTGCTGCGTTAAGCGGCAGGAAGTATGCAGCCAACGCCCGGAAATGAATTTCCGGGCTACGTACAATCGTCGGTTGAAACCGACGAGACTGGACTGCCTCCCACCGCAGGCGGACCGGCGCGCAGCGCCGGCTGTCCCCGCCAGGGGACAATTCTACATAGCCCGAGAATTTATTCTCAGGCGGCGCTGGGCGGGTCTCAGACCCGCCCCTACCAGACCGCTCGCACGATGACCGGATGCCACCCATGCCATGCCAGGCGGATCCTCAATCTCAACGAACCTCGATCCGCTTGACGTGTATACCCTTCATGATTACGGTAGAGTCAGATTGCCGGTTTACCCACGCTCGGACTGTGCCACCAGAGAAATGAGGAGACATGATCCGGACCAAGATTGTCTGCACCATTGGTCCTGCCTCGCGCGACCCGCAGATGCTCAAACAGCTTATTGAGGCGGGCCTCGACGTGGCTCGCATCAACTTCTCACACGGGAGCCATTCCGAGCATGCCGAGAACATCTCCCGTATCCGGGAGGCGGCGCAGGAGGTGGGCAAGCCTGTCGCGATCCTCGCCGATCTGCAGGGCCCCAAGCTGCGCGTCGGCGATATGGAAGAGGGCGGCGTGCTCGTGCGGCAGGGCGAGTTGGTCAAACTGACCACCCGCGACGTGAGCGGCCAGCGGCTTGAAAGCGGCGAGACATGCCAGGCGGAGATCCCCGTCCAGTACGACGACCTGCCCCAGGACGTGCAGCCGGGCGAGCGCATCCTGATCGACGATGGCCTGATCGAGCTGCTGCTCGAAGATGTTGAAGATACAGAGATGCGCTGCCGCGTCGTCACGGGGGGCGTCATCCAGGACAACAAGGGCCTCAACGTGCCCGGCTCGGCGCTGTCCATCCCGGCGGTGACGGAGAAGGACTGGCAGGACATCGACTTTGCGCTCGCGCAGGGCATCGACTGGCTGGGGCTGTCCTTCGTGCGCTCGGCGGAGGAGGTCTACAACCTGCAGGAAGTGCTCAACAAGAAGCGCACCGCGGCCAACCGCATCCTGCTCATGGCGAAGATCGAGAAGCCGCAGGCGCTCGACTCGATTGAGGGAATCGTCGACGCTGCGGACGGCATCATGGTGGCGCGCGGCGATCTGGGCATCGAGATCCCGACGGAGAAGGTGCCGATGGTGCAGAAGCGCCTGATCCGGCTGGCAAACGCCGCAGGCAAGCCGGTGATCACGGCGACGCAAATGCTCGACTCCATGATCCGTAACCCGCGCCCGACCCGCGCCGAGGCCAGTGATGTGGCCAACGCCATCCTGGACGGCAGCGACGCCGTCATGCTCTCCGGGGAGACGGCGGTCGGCAAGTATCCGGTGGAGGCAGTCAAGACGATGCGGCGCATCGCCGAGGAGATAGAAGCCGCCACGCTGACCGGCCCCTGGACCACGCCCGCGCACATTCCAGATGCGCCGGATGACGTGACCGACGCTGTGAGCCACGCGACGGCTTACACCGCCTACGATCTGCGGGTAGCAGCCATCATCGCCTCGACGGCGAGCGGGCGTACCGCGCGCAATATCGCCAAGTATCGCCCGCATACGCGCATCATCGCGGTGACGATCAACCCGCTCGTGCAGCGGCAGCTTATGATGACCTGGGGCGTGACGCCGCTGCTCGCGCCGCGCGAGTATAACACGGATATCGTGCTGCAGAATGCCATCGACGCGGCGCACGACGCCGGGCTGGTTCAGTATGGGGCGCGAGTCGTGCTGACGGCGGGTGTCACGTCGAACATGCCCGGCACGACGAACCTCATGACCGTGGAGCTGGTCAAGCCGCAGCGCCGGGCTGAGGAACGCGAGAAAGAGCTGAAGGCCGCTGAGGAAACCGGGCCGCCTGCCTGAGAGGTGGGGCTGTTGCTGCGGAGTGCCCTCGTTCTACTGGTTGGCTGAAAGCGCGCGCTCCGTCTTGATGGTGAAGTAGGCGTCCATGACCTCGGAGGCGATTGGCAGCGCCACAGCCGAGCCCTCGCCGCCGTTGTAGACGAACGCGACCACGGCGATTTCCGGGTTCTCGTAGGGTGCATAAGACATGTACCACGCGTGGGCAGGCCAGTCCCCGGGGTTGCACTGGTCAAGCTCTGCCGCGATGTTGTCGCAGAACTCGGCGGTGCCCGTCTTGCCCGCAATCGGAACGTAGGGCAGGTAGTCGTTCTGAGCGGCCTGGGCGGTGCCGCCTTCTATGAGGACTGCCGCGCGCATCCCCTCCTGGATGAACGCCAGCGTCGTGTCGAACGTCTCCGGGTACGGGCCCTCCAGCGACTGCTCACGCTCCCAGTACTCGCGGATGTCGTCGCGGATGTCGCGATATTCCGGTTCGAAGGGGACCACGACCCGCCCTTCCTGATCGGTGATCTCGCGGATCAGCGTGGGACGCGCTTCGACGCCGTCATTGGCGAGGATGTTCATCACGTTAAGCATCTGGAGCGGCGTGGTCAGGATGTAGCCCTGCCCGAAAGCCGAGTTGTACGTATCACCCGTCGACCAGTTTTCGCCCCATGTCCGGCGTTTCCAGTTCGGGTCAGGGATAAAGCCCGCGTTTTCGCCGGCCAGCTCGATGCCGGTCGGCTCGCCAAGCCCGAAGATGCGCATCCACTCACCCAGATGCAGGATGCCCAGCCCCCGCGGCACTTCCTCCTTATAACCGCCCGTCACCTTGTAGAAGTACACGTCGCACGACCACGCCAGCGCCTGGATGGCGTTGACGTCCTCATGTCCCTCGGGCAGCCAGCACACGAACGTCTGCGACCGCCCGGGGTCGTTCGGATAGTAGCGGTTTTCCAATTCGATCTGGCCGGGGTCAAAGACCGTGTCGAAGGGGTCCATAATGTCCTCTTCGAGCACGCCCGCCATCGTGATCATCTTGAAGATCGAGCCGGGAGGGTAGAGCGAGTTCACCGCCTGGTTAAAGAGCGGGCGCAGCGGGTCCTGCGAGACCTGCGCGTA
>CAZDLX010000167.1:0-7945 GCA_964506005.1 uncultured Anaerolineae bacterium
TGTGGACCTGCCCCCAGAAGCACTGGTAGTAGGCGTAGTCCCAGCGGCGGCTGCGCAGCGATGGCCCCTGAAACTGCCACGAGATCGGGACGCTGACCTCGCCCCAGAACGGCTTCTCGACGGCGGCTTCGGGCTGCTGGAACTGCTCGCGGCAGGGCACCACGTAGCCCGAGTGCACGTATCCCTCGTGCGTCTGGAACCAGATCGGGCTGGCGGCGCGGCTGTCGTAGCGCGGACCGCGCGCCGTACCGTGGATCGGCATGGTGAAGCCCCAGTACACCACCCGCTTCGAGTTGGACTTTGGGTCGGGCTCCTCGAAGATGCGGATGCGGGCCGCACCGTGCACGCGCCCGAACATGGGCGGGTTGCCGTAGATCTCGTTAAACGAGATAGTTGGGTCGAGGAAGTTGTAGGTCGTGCCGTCCGGGCCGGGCTCCTGCGCGAGGGCGTGGCCGGTGCGGAGCGCAGCCAGGGCGGCGGCGCTGAGACCGGCGGCCTTCATGAAGTGGCGGCGAGATAGCGGTCGGGTCATGGGTCCCCCAGAAAAGTAGAATCGCGAGGAGAATTATATCAGGTGCTCGCCGTTCTACCACGCTGTGATCAACATGCGGCCCCGGTGGCTGTTGCAGACGTCTGGATGATTAACCTGCCCCAACCCCCTTCGCCCCTTCGGGGCACTTCCCCCTTGCAGGGGGCAGAAGGCGATTCTCCGTCCCAGCACCTTCAGCCGCTGCCATCACCGTCGCCCCCTTAAAGGGGGCGAAGATATTAGCTGACGTGGCTGGCGAGCATACGGAATAGCGCCCCTTGCCCCCTAGAGGGGGAAATGGCCCGAAGGGCCAAAGGGGGTGGAAAGCTTGGCACAGCGTGCCAATTACGGTGGCTCTAGGACTGAAATAGGGGCGCAGCATGCTGCGCCCCTACAACGATGATTCGCGAGTCGATTATCCTGACGGACGAACCCCTACTCGATGGTGATCACCATCTCGTAGTCACTGGCCTTGGGGCCGGTGCGCAGCATGATGATGTAGTCCTGCGAGATGGTCAGCTCGCCGGTGTAGTCCGGGCCGCCGCCCATGCCGCTCTTCATCACGCTGCCGTCCACGCCGTAGATCGCGGTCTGCAGCGCGTCGTCCGGCGTTACGTCCACCTGCATGGTCTGCCCGGCCATCGCGCGGATGACGTAGAAGACCTCATCCGTCTCGCCAAGCTCGCCCGACACCTCGGCGGAAATCTCGCCCGCGTCGAAGGTGATGCGGGCCGGGATCAACACGCTCAGCGAGTAGTCGCTGACCGCCTGCGCGCCTGCCGACACCTTCACGATGTAGTCCTGCGTGCTGGGCAGCTCGCCGCGCCAGAACGCGCCTTCGCCCATGCCGCTGCGCAGCACCGTGCCGTCCACGCCGTACACGATCAGCTGGACGCTCTCCGCCGGGTCAACGCTGACCTCCATGAGCTGCTCTGCCATCGCATTCACGACGTAGTGATGCGACTCGCGGGCGCTGAGCTCGCCCTCCATGATGGCAGCCGTATCGCCCGCGCCAAACGTGATGCGCTCGGGAATGATGACCGACATCGTGTAGTCGACCGGGCTGGACCCGGCGCTCACCTCGACGAAGTAATCCTGCGTCGAGGGCACGACACCTCGGAACATGCTGCCCTCGCCCATGCCGCTGCGCAGCACGGTGCCGTCCGCGCCGTACACCACAAGCTGAGCGGCGGCTTCAGGTGTGATGGCGACCTCCATGAACTGCCCCTCAAGGACGCGCAGCACGTAGCTGTCCGTCTCGCGTGCCGCCAGCTCCCCGGTGACGACCTCATCTGTCGCGCCCGGGTCAAACTGGAGACGCTCGGCGTCCGCTGCGCCGCCGGACTGCCCCGGCGTCGCCGTCGGCGCCGTGGTCGCGGGTGCCGTCGTCGGCGCGGTCGTCGCGGGCTGCGAAGTCGCCGTGACGATGGTCGCAGGAATAGCCGTATCCGCCGGTTCCTCCGTTGCCTCGCCGCCCGGCTGCTCCGCGGTGCCCGGCGTGCCGGTGGCCGGTGCCTCGGCGGTGACATCCGGGGTCTGCGCCCGGCACGCGGCGAGCATACCGGCCAGCACGAGCGCCGCCAGAACGAGTATCGCTGTCTTCTTCATAACGTTCGGTTCCTCACACTCAACGAACACACAAAATCACGCGCCCCGCGCTGTGTCGAGCCTAGCACGCGCTTTCAGGGCCCGCTACCTCTATGACGCACGTCACTGCTGCACGGTTCCCGTCAAACACAAAACGCCGCCCAACTGGGCGGCGTAGAAATGCAGGGATCAGGTGCTATTTTACGGTTTTCTTACGCGCTGCCGGTGACTTGCCATTCGACGCCGCAGGCTCCGGCGCCTCTGTTGACGCTGCCGCGGGCGGCGGCGCGGATTCTGCCAGCAGCCTGCCGACGTGCTTGATCAGCTCTTCGGGCGCGAAAGGCTTGAGGATGTAGTCTCGCGCGCCTGCTGTCAGGCCGCTCCGGACCTCGTCCTCCTGCCCCTTGGCCGAGAGAAATACGATTGGGATGTCAGCGGTAGCGGGGTTCGCTTTAAGGGCACGGCAGGCCTCGTAGCCCGTCATGCGGGGCATACGCACGTCCAGCAGGATCAGGTCGGGCCGCCGGGCAGTGGCGCTCTCGACCGCCGCCTGCCCGTCTGCCACGGTCACGACGTCAAAACCACCAAACTTGAGCGTAATGTCGATGAGCGCCCGGATGTCGGGCTCGTCTTCGGCGATGAGAATTCTCGGCATGAGATCGCGGCGGCTCCACTCGCTATTGGAAGGCTAGAGGTAGGGGGCTTGCGGCACCACGCCCTCGAAGACGCACGGCAGCCACACGCTGAACGTGCTGCCCTCGCCTTCGATGCTCTCAAGCCAGACCCGCCCCTGGTGCATCTCGACGATCTGCTGCACGATGGACAGGCCCAGGCCGGTGCCGGCGGTCTGGAATACGGTCGGGTTGCTCTCCCCGCGGAAGAATCGCTCGAAGACGTGCGCCTGGTCCGCTTCGGGGATGCCGATGCCGGTGTCTACCACGTCGATCTGGACGCCCTCGCCGGCAGGCACGACGCGCACCGTAACCCTGCCTTCGTCGGGCGTGTAGCTGTAGGCATTGTCGACGAGGTTCGTCACCACCTGCGTGATACGCCCGTAGTCCACCTCGACGAGCGGCGTATCCCCGGCTACTTCGGCAACTACCTCGACCGCGCGGCCTTCCTGCGCCATACGCCCGCGCAGTGCCTCGATCACCTCGCCAACAATCTGGCCCACGTCGCTGGGCTGGATGTCGAGGTCCACGTGCCCCTGCTCGATGCGGGAGATGTCGAGCAGATCGTCCACCAGCAGCCGCAGGCGGTCGGCGTTGTTGCGCACCGTGTCGAGGAAGCTGCGCTGGTTGTCCGGCATCTCACCCGCCGCGCCCATGAGCAGCAGGTCGGCGTAGCCCTTGATGCTGGTCAGCGGCGTGCGCAGCTCGTGGGAGACGCGCGCCACGAACTCGCTCTTAAGCCGGTCGGCTTCGACCTCGCGGGTAATGTCGCGGAAGACGGACACCAGGCCGAGGTAGTCGCGCCCGTACAGCACCGGCGAGACGTGGACGGCGATGGTGCGCCCCTCAACCTCGATCTGCTCGGTGAGCAGCGCGCCCTCGTGCGAGGACGGGTCGGTGCGCCACGTCTCCAGTGCCTCCGTCCAGCGATGCGCGCCGGGGCCGTACAGCCCGCGCAGCTCGCTCGCGGGGCGGCCCAGTGCGTGGTCGCGCTGCAGCCCGAGCACCCGTTCGGCGGCGGCGTTGAACAGGATGATCTCGCCGGTCTGGTCGGTCACCATGACGCCGTCGGCGATGGACTCGAGGATGGCCTGGCTCTTCGCCGACTCCGTCTGCTGGCTGCGGAGCATTGCGCCCAGGCGCTCGGCCTGCTCGCGGATCATGCGGTACAGCTCGGCGTTGTTGATGCTGCCCGCAACCTGGTTCGCCGCCGCCTCGACGAGCCGGAGCTGGCCCCGGTAGAAGGCCGCAGGCTGCTCGCTGTCGAACAGGATGCAGCCGAGCACCACGTCGTTAGCGATGAGCGGGGTGCCAATGAGCGCGCGCTTGCCCTCCCCGCCGGGGATCTCCGACCAGCGCGGGTCGTCGCGCACGTCGTCCACGATGACCGACTGCCGGTTCTGCAGCAGCCAGCCGATGAGCCCCTCGTCGGCCCGCAGGTCGACGCGCACGCCGCCCGGTGGCAGCGGGGCAGCGGGGTTCATCGAGGCGCGGTGGATGAGCTGGTCGGACTGCGGATCGACGAGCAGCAGCATCCCGTCCTGCGCTCCAACCGCCTCGCCGACGAGCGTCACGGCCCGGCTGAGCACCATGTCGAGGTCGAGGCTGGCGGTTAGCTCCACCGCGATGCGGTACAGCGTGTCGATCCGGTCGCGCTCGGCGCGCAGCTCGCCGGTGCGCTCCTCGACGCGCTGCTCCAGCTCCGCCGAGAGCGTGACCATCTGGTTATACAGCCGGGCGTTCTGTATGGCGGTGGCGACAATCGCCGAGAGCGCGCGCCCGAGGCGCGTTTCGCGGTCTTCAAACTCGCGGCCCGGCTCGGCGTACCAGAGCTCGACAAGCCCGATCACCTCATCGCGCGAGAGCAGCGGCAGCACCATCATCGAGCGGATGCCGCGCCGGCTCATCCACTCGTACTGCTCGATGCCAAGCTCCGCCGTCGCGCCGCGAATCATCATGCCCTCGCGCTCGGCGATGATGCGCTGCACCGTTGGCAGGCTCCTCACGGCACGGCGCTCGCCGGGGCGGGTCAGCGCCTGGCCGCGCTGCTGCTCGACGAGTGTCAGCAGCCCGGCGTCGTCATCCAGCAGCGAGACCGCACAGCCTGCCACGTCGAGCGACTGCAGATAGTACTTCGCGGCGTTGGCGGCGACGGTGTACAGGTCGAGCGAGGACGCCAGCACGCGGCCTGCCTCCGAGAGCACGCCGAGCTCGCGCTGCCGCGCGACGGTCTCCTGGAAGAGCTGCGCGTTCTGCACCGAGATGGCGGCCTGGTTGCTGATCGTCTGGGCCAGCTCGATCTGCTCCGGCTCGAAGACGCGCCGCTCGCGCGTGTGCTCCAGCATCATGATGGCAATCAGGGCGTTGCCCGTGATCAGCGGGATGAGCAGCGTGGACTTCACCCCGCGCTGCTCAAGCGGCTCGCGCATCGCCGCGACGAGCGGGTCGGTCTGCACGTCGTCCACGGCGAGCGGGGCGCGCGTTGCCAGCAGCTGCTCGACGGCGGGGTTGTCCTCCAGCATGATGGAGAACGATTCGACCGAGCCGTCGGGGTTCGAGGGGGACTGGATCTCCAGCCGGGCAATGGCGTTCAGATCGTCCAGCATGACGACGCCGCCCCGGTCCGCGCCGAGCGCGCCGGTGAGCTCGTCGAGCGCCGCCTGCAGGATGCTGGTCTGGTCGAGCGAGGTGCCCAGCGTGGACGAAACGCGGTTCAGCAGCGCCAGGCGCTGGCTGCGTGACTGGAGTGCCTCGGCGCGTTCCCCGGCTTCTTCGAACAGCCGGGCGTTCTCGACCGCTACGGCGACCTGGTTGGCCAGCGCCGCCGCGACTTGCCCGTCGGCGGGTGCGTAGGTGTGCGCCTCGCGCTTCTCGAAGACGAGGATGCCGAGGATCTCGCTGCCGCTGACCATCGGCACGCCCATCCAGCTGCGCGGCGAGTCCTGGCCCTGTTTGCGTCCTGGCCCGTAGTCGGAGATAAACGGCTCGTTGTCGCGCAGGATCTGCGCGAAAGCGGGCACCGTCTTCATGTCCACGCGTTCGCCGGGCGCGGGGGCAGGCTTGCCCCGCGAGCCGCGCAGCTCCAGCGTGCCCGGCTGATCCGCCACGCGCAGCCACAGCGTCGCCCGGTCGTAGGGCACAACCTCCCCGGCTTCGTCAAGTGCCCCCTGTACGACCTCCTCGACGCTCAGCGCCGCGGTGATGCGCCGCGAGGCGTCGTTCAACGCGGCGAGCTGGCGCGCCCGCTGGGCGATGTCCGCTTCGAGGCGCGCCCGCTGCGAGACGTCTTCCAGCAGGATCACCGTGCCGGTGATGGTATCGTCCTCGAAGCGCGGGTAAACGCTGACGTTCAGGTGATGCGTTTCGCCGCCAGCCGGGTACAGGACGCCCGTGCGCTCGACCGGCTGGCCGCCCGCCAGCACCCGCCTGACGTCCTCTGCCAAGCCCAGCTCGGCGCCCGGTTTCGTCGCGGCGAGCGGCTGCCCGGCGAGATCGTCACCCCAGCCGTACTGCTGCCGGGCGAAGGCGTTGACCGTCTCGACCGTGCCCGTCGCCCCCGTGACGATAATGCCCTGCTGGATGGACTGGACGACCGCCTCGTTGTAGCTCTGAAGCGCCAGCGTCTCGTGGTAGAGGCGCGTGTTTTCCAGCGCAGAAGCCGCCTGCTGCATGAACAGCTCGATGGGCCGCACGCTGCCGACCGTCGGGCACAGGCCGTCCGCCGGCTCGCGCAGATTCACCACGCCGATGATCTGCGTGCCGGCGTACATCGGCAGGTAGAACTGGTCGTCGGGGTGCCACAGCTTTGAGTCGCCGAGGTCGGGTGCGCCCGACAGCCCCTGTACGTGCGCCCGCACCCACGGGTGGTTGTAGCGCAGGTAGAAGCCCGAGCCGAGGCTGAGCGAGACGAAATCCGGGTCGTCGAAGCGGTGTGCCCAGAAGGTGCCGGGCAGCAGCGTAGCCTGCAGGCGGCGCTCCTCCTCCGCGCTGTAGCCCGCCGTGACGACCTCGTCAATCTCCTGCTCGGCGTCGAGCAGCATCACCGCGACGCGGCCCCAGCCCACCGAGCGCAGCCCGCGGGCGATCACGGCCAGCCGGTCGTGCTGCGAGCGGGTCTGCTGGAGCGCGGTCGTAATCAGGTGGAGCTGCTGCAGGCGGTCGCGGTCGGCGGCGGCAGCAGCGGCCTGTGCGGCCTGCTCGGCATGGCGCGTGGCATTGGTAATGGCGCTCGTCGCCTGCGAGGCCAGCGCCTGCACGTACTCCGCGGCGCTCCTGCCGAGCGCGCGCGGACGGTCGCCGTACAGGCTGATCACGCCGACCACCCGCTCCTCGAAGTGAACCGGCACCAGCAGCGCCGAGCGCGCCCCCGCGACCGGCGCCGGGTGTCGGTTCTGCCGCTCAAAGTCCTCGACGACCAGCATTGTGCCCGAGGCGGCACAGGCCTCCTCCAGTTCCCGCGCCGCCTCGCCCGCGGCGTCGCCCAGGCTGACGCTCGCCGGCTCGTAGGCCACGAGTCGCGCCCAGCGCGCGCCCTCGGCACGCCGCGCCTCGGCAGCAATCGCGGTCAGAATGCGCTCAAGCTCCAGCGTGGCGTTGAGCTCGTGGCTCACCCGTGCCACCGAGCGCAGCTCCTGCGCGCGCTGGCGCAGCGTCGCGTCGGTGTCCTGATAGAGCCGGGCGTTCTCGATCAGGGCAGCGGCCTGCCCGGCGAAAATCTTGACCAACCGCTCGTCGCTCTCCTCGAACTCGGTGCTGTCGAGCTTGTTGGCGAGGAGCAGCATGCCGAAGCGGCGCCCGCCCGCGCTCAGCGGGGCCAGCATCACGGTTCGCAGCCCCGCGCTGCGGGCCAGCTCGCGCAGGCCCATCAGGTCGATGGTCTCGTCCGAGAAGACGCCGTTGGAGAGATAAAGCTCGTGCTCGCGCCAGACCTCGCGGGCCAGCCCGCGCCGGACGGGCAGCACCAGCCGCGTGGCGAGGTCATCGCCGAGGCCATGGAACGGCGTCACCGCGGCGAGATGCTCCTGCTCCGGGTCGTAAAGCAGGATGCCGCACAGCCCCACGCCGAGCAGGTCCGCGATGCGCTCCACGAGCTGACCGTACAGCTCGTCGGGGTTGGTGAAGGCGCTCATCGCCTGCACGATCTGCTGGAGGCCCTGCA
>CAZDLX010000168.1:0-7937 GCA_964506005.1 uncultured Anaerolineae bacterium
TAGCCCGGAACTTCAGTTCCGGGCGATGCCTGAGCCTTCTCCGTTGTCCGATTAACTTGGCAAACCTCAACAGGCGACCTGCCAGTTGACCGCACCGTCTTGTGGGGCGTCCGGGAGAAATGACCGTGCCATTTCTGCCCATCCCCTCTCCGTGGCACGGAGAGGGGAAAGACCGGCTTCCCGAAGAAGCCGGTCAGGGGTGAGGTCTCACCCGCACCATTGCCCTACCCCGCAAAGCCCGGTTTGGTACTCTCGTACAGTGCGATGCCCACCGCAATCGACAGGTTGAGCGAGTCGATGGTGCCGAGGTGCGGGATCGTCACGCTGGTCCCAACCTCGCGGAAAGTCTCGGGCAGCCCCGCACTCTCGTTGCCGAAGATCAGCGAAAACGGCGGCGTGAACCACGCGTCGTGCAGCGTGGTGAAGCCATCCGTCATGAACGGGTACAGCGCGTGGCCGGCGAACGTGGCGCGGTAGGCCTCGAACGTTTCGAAGTGGGCGAAACGCACGCGGAACAGCGCCCCCATCGAGGACCGCACAACACGCGGATCGTAGATGTCGGCGGCGGGCGGGATCAGGGCGAGGTCTTCGACGCCGAAGCCGAGCATCGTGCGAATGATCGTGCCGAGGTTGCCCATGTCGCTGGGGTTGACGAGCACGAGGTGGCTCGCCGCCGGGCTCAGCGCCGCCGCATACTTGCGGAACACGCCGACCGCGAACGTGTCGCCCCGGCTGGCCAGCCGCTCGACGGTCGAGTCCGCCACCTCGAAGGGGATGCCGTGCCCGGCGCACAGCTCGCGGATGCGGGCCACGCCGGTATTGCCCGCGCCGCGCGAGTGAGACAGCACCCGGATGACCTGCTCGGGGCGGTGCTCCAGCAGCTCAATCGTCGTGAAGACGCCAAAGGTGTACGAGTGCTCGAAGCCCCGCCGGTAGCTTTTCAATCGGATGGCCATAGTGCCTCAGAGTTTAGCGCGCAGAAAACAGCCGAGCCGTGGGGTGCACGGCTCGGCAGGTACCGGGCAGCAAGCTCGCTATGGGATGACCAGCGTCTGCCCCGCGTAGATGCGGGCCGGGTTGCTAATGCCGTTCACCGCCGCCAGCCGCGAGAGCGGCACGCCGTAGCGCAGCGCAATGCGGAACAGGTTCTCGCCCGCGCGCACGACGTGCGTGCGTGTGTAGCCGTTGCTGGGTGCAGCCCATGACGGTGCAGTATACACCGGAGCGCCGTATGCGGGCTGCTCCTGCTGCACGGCGGGAGCCGCCTGGCCGGGCGTCGAGACCGGCGCGCCGCAGGCGTCCGCCCGGATGATAAACTGGTACCGGGTGTTGAAATCGTTGATCTGGAGCTCGTAGGTGGGCAGCGCGTAGACTGTCGCGCCGCCACGCGCCGCGACCAGCACCGGTACCCGGCTGGCTACGGCCCGCGCCACCGC
Organism: uncultured Anaerolineae bacterium; assembly: GCA_964506005.1. Classification (GTDB taxonomy): domain Bacteria; phylum Chloroflexota; class Anaerolineae; order Aggregatilineales; family UBA3940; genus UBA3940. Next base: position 1,437 of record CAZDLX010000168.1, read on the forward strand.
GTCGCCGATCTCGACGAGGCTGGCCTCCAGGAACGACTCACCCTGGTTGGTAATGGGGTTCGTCCGCAGCAGGACGAGCCCGCCACGGTACCCGCAGTAGGGCACCAGTGAGAAAGCGCCGGGATCGAGACGGCCATCTACGGGCTCGGGCGGCGCTACCGGCGTCGGATCCTGGGCGAATGTGGTAGCGGGTGCTAGGAGCAGGATGAATACGACAGCGAGTGCGGCCAGAGCAGGACCCTTAACACTCATATGACCTCCCCGAGATTGTACGAATAAAGCCCTACTCGTCATACCCATTGTAAACGGGAAACAGGCCGCGTCAATCGTGCCCGGCAACTCCTAACCAAACAAAAACCCGGAGCCAGCGGGCAGGCTCCGGGTGGCGGCGGACGCCGCGCCGGGCTCAGTCGCCCAGACCGTCTATCTGCCCGCGGATCTCCCCGCCCGGGAATGCCGTTGTGTGGACGTTGACATAGGCATTACCGGTCCGCATGGCCTCCAGCAGACTCTCAAATGTCTGCCCGGCGAGGATGATATCCTCCTCGGTGATGGTTCCCGAAGCCAGCTTTCCGCTGAAGCTGCCCTCAATCAGCTGCGGCGGTGGGCCTCCCTCGGGGTACAGGAACACGACGACCGGGCCGTTCACCCCTGCGGGGCCTATGTGGATGTGGGACTGCAAGGTATTTTCGAGGTTATTGACGACGAGTGTGTACTCGATCGAGGTACCATCTCTGCTCAGGCGGAACATGGCAATGCCATGCGCGTCACTGTCGTTGGCCGGGACTTCCTCCCCGCCGCTCAGTTTAGCCTGGAACACCCTGGCGCCATCCGGCGGCGCGGCGGCTGCGGTGGCTGCGAGCGCCATTACCGCAACGACAACTAGAACCAGAAACGCGACTTTAGCCTTCTGCATGTGTCTGCCTACCTCCATACATATTCAGTCTCACGAGGCAACGCTCAGCTCAACATTACGCACGCCCGGCGCGTTTGGATCTCTACAGTTTTTGCGAGGCACATCCGCGACCCCTGGCCACAGCCACGCGCCACCTTCGATTAGGTTGTTCGTGCTGCCTCGCGTTCTCCCTCACCCCGACCGGCACCGGCCTACGGCCGCTGCCGCCCACCCCTCTCCCGCGCGGCGGCCCGGACGCTTCGCGTCCTGCCGCCTGGGCGAGGGGGAAGCGAATGCTGCGAATCTGGCCGTTCCCTTCTCCCCTCGGTGGGAGAAGGGTGAGCCGAGCGAAGCTCGGCTCGGGATGAGGGGGACAGGGAGTTCGCAACAAATAGTGTTGTGTCCCCCACCCCCCTTTCACCACCCGCCTGATGTGATAAAATGGGGCCATGGACACCCAACATCTGCAGCCTCGCATCATACGCGCCCCTGACTTCGGGCCGGGTGAGTGGCTGAACGTCGAGCGCCCCCTCACTCCAGAGCGACTCCGGGGGCGTACCGTGCTCGTCGACTTCTGGGACTACACCTGTATCAACTGCCTGCGCACCCTGCCCTACGTCGTAGCCTGGCACCGGCGCTATGCCCGGTTCGGCCTAGTCGTGGTGGGCGTACACTCGCCGGAGTTCCACTTCGGGCGGGCGCGCATGCAGGTCGAGCAGGCCATCGAGACGCACGGCATCCGCTACCCCGTCCTGCTTGACAACGACTACCAGACGTGGGATCGCTACGCCAACCGTGCCTGGCCCACCAAGTACCTGATCGACGCCGACGGCTATCTGCGCTTTCACGTGCAGGGCGAGGGCCGGTACGGCGAGATGGAGCACGCCATCCAGGAGGCGCTGCGCCTGCACAACCCTGAAGCCGCGTTCCCCCCGATCATGGAGCCGCTGCGCCCCGAGGATGCTCCCGGCGCTGTATGCTACCGCACCACGCCAGAGCTGTACGCCGGCTACCAGCGCGGCTCGCTGGGCAATACGCAGGGCTACGCAGCATCCGGCCCGGTGGTCTACGAGCTGCCGCCGCCCGATGACCGCGAGGAGCCGTTCTTCTACGCCGATGGCATCTGGCGGGCCGGGCCGGAAAGCCTCGCCTTTGCCGGGCAGGAGATCGGGCGCGTCGTGCTGCCCTACCACGCCGCCGGTGTGAACGTGGTGCTCAGCCCGTCGGCTGACCCCGTCGAAGTGGCGCTGAACCTGCGCCCGGCGGATGTCGAGCCGCGCGTCGAGGTGCTGCTCGACGGTGCGCCGGTTGCACCCGACAACGCGGGGGAGGATATCCTGTACGACGATGGCGGCATCAGCTACGTCCTCGTCGACAAGCCGCGCCTGTACGAGGTCATCCGCAGTGAGCAGGTCGCCCATCATGAGCTGGAGTTGTTGTTCCGCGCGCACGGCCTGGCGCTGTACTCGTTTACGTTTACCTCTTGCGTCGCCGCCGGGTAAGCCGGTGACGGTCGCTCGCGTATATCCAATGAAAGGAATTAAACGCGACCCGTCATGTTGAGAGCCCTCTTCCTTTACCTCGCACAGGCTCGTTGGGCCAGGAGTATCGTCACTCACTGGGGGCTGGCCCGGCGCGTCGTGCGGCGCTTCGTGGCCGGCGAGACCCGCGAAGACGCCGTCGAAGCTGTGCGCACGCTCAACGCCAGGGGCATGACCGCCACCGTGGACGTGCTCGGCGAGAGCATCACCGAAGCCGGGCAGGCCCGGGAGATGGCCCAGGCCTACATCGAGCTTCTGCAATCCATCGACGAGCACAACCTGGATACCTGGGTTTCGCTCAAGCTCACCGCGCTCGGCCTGGACATCGACGAGGCGCTGTGCCGCGACAACATGCGCGAGATCCTCTCCTGCGCGCGTGACCTGGGCGGCATCTGCGTCACCATCGACATGGAGGACCACACCTATACCGACCGCACGCTGGAGATGTTCCGCGCCCTGCGCCACGGCGACGGCTTCGAGAACGTGCGCACAGTTCTCCAGGCTTACCTGTACCGCACCGACGAGGACGTGGACCTTCTTGCTAAGGAGTGCGCGGGCATACGGCTGTGCAAGGGGGCTTACAAGGAGCCCGCAAGCGTTGCCTACCCGGGCAAGTCCGACGTCGACGCCGCGTACATCCGCCAGATGAAGGTCCTGATGCACGCGGCACAGAATGGCTGCGGCTACCCCGGCATCGCCACCCACGACGAGCGCATCATCGAGGAGGCCAAAGCCTACGCCGGTGAGCACGAGATCGCACCCGATACCTATGAGTTCCAGATGCTGTACGGCGTGCGAAGCGCCCTGCAGGAGCAGCTCCGGGGTGAAGGCTACGGTGTGCGCGTTTACGTACCGTTCGGCACCCAGTGGTACCCGTACTTCATGCGGCGGCTGGCCGAGCGCCCGGCGAACGTCTGGTTCTTTGTGAGCAACTTCTTCCGGCGGTGATGGCCCCGGTAGAACCCCCACCTCCCCCTCGCAAGCGGGAGGTGGGGGGGTCGAGGAGGCGGGGCAGTCCCGAGTTGTCAGGTTGGTTCGTTAGCCTGCAGCATTACCCGGGACCGGCGGCAACGCTCTCTCGGGCTTCAGGCCCGGGTATATGAACGGGATGGGTGATGAACCGCGTTGAGAAGCGTCTGCTGCCAGTAGCAAGCCGGATATGGCCCGAGCTGGCGGCGCTGAACGAGATCGACCAGCATCACGCGGCGTTCACGCTGGTGATGCTGGCGTACGCCGTGCCGCTCGCCATCGGCGGGATGGTGTGGCTGGCGCTCGTCAGCGAGGTGGATGCCTTCGCGGCGCACTGGCCGCTGATGCTGGTGCTGTTCCCGTTCATGATCGCCTTCCGGCGGCTCTCCCTGTTCGTCACCGTCGAGCTGCGCCCCGGCATGTACGGCACGACGACCAGCACAGTCGAGAACATCGTCGGCTGGTCGGCGGCGCTCATTCTGGGGCCGACCGTGCTCTGGCTGGAGGTCCTCGCCGACGTGCTGCGGGCCGCCTGGGACTGGAACCGGCAGGCCGAGCGGCTCGACCAGCTTCACCAGGCCCGTGATGTGCTGTACGGCCTCGCCCAGTCAACCATCCCCAGTCTGATCGGGCTGACGCTTTACCAGCGCTGGGGCGGCACGTTCCCGATCGGCGGGGTAGACCTCGATGCGCTGCTGCCCGCGCTCTACGCCACGGTCGTCACGGTGCTCGCCACGACGGTGCTGGCCCTGCCGCTAACGGGCATGTATCTGCGTATCACTGCGGCTGTTGCCGATGACCCGCGCCCCTTCAAGACCGTGACACGGGCCATGCTGCTGTGGTTCGGGCTGGCGTATTTCACCCAGCCGCTCGCCACGGTGATGGCCGGGCTCTACGCCGAGAGCGGCCCGGTGATCTACCTGTTCATGCTGGCCTCGATGCTGCTTGCCAACGCCATCGGCTCGCGGCTCAGCCTGTCCGCCGAGCGGAACCGCCAGCGCACGCAGGAGCTGGTTCGCCTTGAAGAGCTGGGCCGCGCCATGCTGGCCGCCCCGCTCGACGGCTCAACGCTGCCCGACCTGCTGCGGACGTTCGTGCCGGGGATGTTCTCGCACAGCCGCGTCGAGCTGTGCCTGTTCCCGGGCCAGACGCTGGTGCGCCACCCCGAAGACTGGGAGGGCGTGGACGAGGCGGCCTGGCAGTACCTGCGGGCCAGCCCGGACGTCCACCGCCTGCCTGCCGGTGCGCGCGTACCGTGGAGCCGCGAGCGCATGTCTCGCCACACGCTGCTGCTGCCCGTCGTAGACATGGAGGGCAGCCGCCCGCTGGGCGGCCTGTTTGTCTCGCTGCGACACGGCCAGCACGACATCGACGGCATCGTACCGGCGGCGCGCTCGCTCGCCGCACAGATTTCCTCGGCCATGCACGCCGCCAAGGTCTACCGCGAGACGCTGGCTCACCAGCGCACCGCACGCGACCTGGAGATCGCGGGCAGCATCCAGGCCAGCTTCCTGCCCACGACCCCGCCGGAGATCGAAGGTTGGGAGATCTCCGCCGCGCTGGTTTCCGCTCGCGAGACCTCCGGTGACTTCTTCGACCTGATCCCGCTGTGGGATGGCAAGCTCGGGGTTGTCATCGCCGACGTCGCGGACAAGGGTATCGGCGCCGCGCTCTACATGGCGCTCGCCCGGACCCTGCTCCGCACGTATATCGTCGAGTATTCGACGCGCTACCCGGAGAGCTATGCACTGCACCCCGAACGCGTGCTGAGCACTGTTAACGAGTGCATCCTGCACGACACGAACAGCGACCTGTTCGTCACGGTGTTCGTCGGTATTCTCGACCCGCAGCTTTCGACGCTGACGTATGGCAACGCGGGCCACAACCCGCCCTATCTGTTCTGCCGCCACCCCAAGCCGGGCGAGGCCCCGCTGCGCGCACTCGTCAACACCGGCATCCCCCTCGGCGTGCTGCCCGAGCGGACGTGGGAGCGCGGCAGCATCGTGTTTTCGCCCGGCGATCTGCTGCTGATGTACACCGACGGCATCACCGAGGCGCGCAGCTCGCCGCATGACTTCTATGGCGACGAGCGCCTTCGCGAAGTCGTGCGCGCGCACCTCGACGATTCCGCCCAGGCGGTGCGCGAAGCGGTGCTGGCCGATGTCCAGCGATTCATGGGCGACCGGCCTCAGTCTGACGACATCAGCCTGCTCGTGCTCAAACGCCAGCCGCCCGAACTGGAAAACTGATCCACGGATGGCACAGACTGGATGCTGATCCACGAAGGACGTGAGTCACCCTAATGCTTTTTCTTTTCATTCGTGCCATTCGTGTTATTCGTGGACTCACTTCCCGCTGTGTCTCTTCTATGTCATCTGTGGACTTACTAGCTACAAGGAGCCTGCATGCCCGCCCACCTGACACCCGAACCTCTCCGCGACGACGCGCTGCCCTTCCTTCAGGGAGGAGTCACGCAGGTTGGCATCCTCGTCGAAGACCTCGACCGCACTGTGGACGACTATCATCGCCTGTTCGGCATCGGCCCGTGGCACTTCTATACGTATGAGCGCCCGCTCGTGAGAGAGATGACCTACCGCGGCGAGCCGGCGGACTACAGCATGCGGATCGCCCTGTCATACTTCGGCCCGACCCGCGTCGAGCTGATCCAGCCGGTGCGCGGGCCGTCGCTCTACGACGAGTTCATCGCGGCACACGGCTACGGCGTGCAGCACTTCGGGCTGTACGTCCCCAACATGCAGGCCGCGCTCGCACAGGCCCGCGAGGCCGGCTTCTCGCTGCTCATGGATGGGCGTGGCTTCGGCCCGGACGGGGATGGCTGGTACGCGTACCTCGATACCGAGGCGCGGTTCGGCATTACGCTGGAGCTCATCGAGCGCCCGGCACGCCGCCACCCACCTGAGAAGATCGTCCCGGCAGAGGCGGAGTAACGCTCCTCGCTCGGGACAGTACGCTACTCTGGCAGGGCGTAGAAGTAGATCACACCGTTCGCCAGGCCGACTGCCAGCCGGTCGCCCTCGGGCGAGACTGCGACGCGCCGCACCTCCATGGGGAACTGCCATTCGACGAGCAGTTCGC
>CAZDLX010000169.1:0-7932 GCA_964506005.1 uncultured Anaerolineae bacterium
CCACGCGCCGACGCCGACCGTGACCGGGGGCAGAATGACGTCGGCGAGCAGCGCGGCGAGCGGGTAGCCCTGCCAGGCCAGCGCGACGCTCACGACGAAGCCAAGCGCGAAGCCGAGCAGTGTTAGCCGCGTGATGGTCTTTTGCCGTATGTCGCGGTGCAGAATGTACAGCGGGGTCGAGGTGGCGGCGTGGACAACCCGCATGCCGAGCAGTGCGAAGATGGCTGTCCAATCGGCGGTGGTCGCCAGGCCGGGCCAGGCGAGGTAGAGCGCCAGGGCAATCAGGATGCCGGGCAGTGACGAGATCAGCTCGATGATGAACTGGGTGTTCAGCCGGGCGGCGTGCCCTTCGGTGTCCGCGATGACGACCTCGCGCAGCTCCAGCCGGAACACCTGCATGAACGACGTCCAGGCGGTGGCGAGCGCCACGACGCCGAAGACCTCGGGCGCGACGAGCCGCGCGAGAATCGGCATTTTGATCAGGCCAATCGCCATCGACCCGTACTGGGCGACGCTGAGCTGCAGCGTCCCGGAGGCGACGCGCCGGAACAGGCTGACGGGCTGCTGGGGTTCGGAAGTCACATCCGCCTCTCGCGCCTGGTGGGGAGCAGACGCCCCCGCGGATACGGGCAGATAGTACAGCAGTTACACAGGTGATGCCACAGGCGACACGGCTCCACCGCGGGCACCCGGAATTGAGCATCTTGCCCGGTTCGCTATAATTACACTTTGAGCCTGCACACGTTGCCATCTAAGGCACACGGATAACGGAATCATCGGCATATGGCAGTCAAGCGCGATTATTATGAGATCCTCGGCATCTCGCGGAGCGCCAGCCCAGACGAGGTGAAGAAGGCGTTCCGCAGCAAAGCGCGCCAGTACCATCCTGACGTGAACAAGGATGCGGACGCGCCGGAGAAGTTCAAAGAGGTCAACGAGGCCTACGAAGTCCTGAGCGACCCGCAGAAGCGGGGCATGTACGACCGCTTCGGTCACGCGGGCGTCAGCCCGTCTGGAGCGGGGGACCCGTTCTCGGACTTCACCAACGTCGCCGACATCTTCGACGAGTTCTTCGGCGGCGCGTTCCGCACCTCGCGGCGCAGCAACCGCCAGGCCCCGCGCCGGGGGCAGGATCTGCAGTACCGGCTGACGCTCGACTTCGCCGAAGCAGTATTCGGCACTGAGAAGGACATCGAGTTCGAGCAGACGATCACCTGCCCGACGTGCAGCGGCACTCGCGCCGCGCCCGGCACCTCGCCGGAGCGCTGCAACATGTGCGGCGGCGTGGGCGAGGTGCGCACCGTGCGGCAGACCTTCCTCGGGCAGATGGTCAACGTCACGCCGTGCCCCACCTGCGGGGGAACGGGCCAGACGATCCCCGAGCCGTGCCCCGAGTGCCGGGGCCGCGGGCAGATACGGCACACGCGCAAGCTGAAAGTCAGCATCCCGGCAGGGGTTGACCAGGGCACGCAGATCCGCATCTCGGGCGAGGGCGAGCCGGGCGCGTACGGCGGGCCGCCGGGCAATCTCTTTGTCGTGGTTTCCGTCCGCAATCATGAGGTATTCCAGCGGCGCGGCGACGATCTGCTCATCAAGCTGCGGATCAACGTTGCGCAGGCAGCACTGGGGCATACACTGATGGTGCCGACCCTCACGCCGGATGGCGAGGGCGAGACGGAACTCGTCATCCCCGCCGGCACGCAGTCGGGCGAGGTCTTCACCGTCAAGGGGATGGGCGTGCCGCGACTCCGGCGCGACGGCTCTTCGGCGGGGCGTGGGAACCTCGAAGTCATGGTCGAGGTGCAGGTCCCGCGCAAGCTCACGCCCAAACAGGAGAAGCTGCTCAAGGAGCTGGGCGAGACGCTGGGCGAGGCGATCATCCCGCCGGCGCACGACAAAAGCTTCTTCGACCGCGTCATCGACTGGCTCGGCGGGCAGTAACCGGCACCTTCACCCACTATCACCAGGAGCCGAACCTGATGTCTCTACTCAAGCGAGAGCAGACAGCCCCCGCATGGCAGTTTGCTCTCATCGCCGTCATCGTCGTGGTGCTCGTCGCGGTGGTTGCCACGCTGATGCCGGCTTCTATCGACTGGCGCACGGCATTCCGACCCGCCGCCCGCGAGATGCTGGCCACCGGCAACCCGTACCACGTCGAGGGCTTCTTCAATCCGCCGTGGACCGTCCTGCCGATGATCCCGCTTGCCCTGCTGCCGGAACGCGTCGGCAGTGCGGCGATGCTGGTGCTGGGGCTGGCTGGCTTCGCTTATGGCGCGCACCGGCTCGGCGCGAGCCCGCTGGTGCTCGGCGCGTTCCTGCTCTCTCCTCCGGTGCTGCACTCGCTGCTTAACGGGAACATTGACTGGCTGCCCATCGTCGGATTCGTACTACCACCGCAGATCGGGCTGTTCTTCGTGCTGACGAAGCCCCAGATGGGGTCGGCGGTGGCGGTGTTCTGGCTGGTCGAAGCGTGGCGCGAAGGCGGCTTCAAAGAGGCGGTACGCGTCTTCGGACCGGTCGGTGTGGTGCTGGCGTTGAGCTTCGCGCTGTACGGGCTGTGGCCTCTGCGCTCCGGGCAGGAGGTCGAGCTGTGGTGGAACGCGAGCCTGTGGCCGCTGTCCATCCCGGTAGGGCTTGCGCTGCTCGTGGTGGCTGTTCGCCGCCGCCGCATCGAGTATGCGATGGGGGCTGCGCCGTGCCTGTCGCCGTACGTGCTGCTGCACGCCTGGTCCGGTGCTCTCGCCGCCGTGCTGAGGCATAAAGCCGAGGCGCTGGCCGCCATCGCCGGGCTGTGGATCGCCGTCGCGCTGCGCGCGCTGAGCTGAACCGGCAACCCCAGAACTCCGTACGCCAACCTTGCAGGATTGGACACGATGACAGAATGGGTGGAAGTTTCACTGATACTTGACGGCGAGGGTGCCGAGGCTGTTGCGGACGTGCTGCGCCGCTACGTTCACCAGGGCGTCGCGCTGGAGCAGGCCTTTCCCGGCGAAGCCTGGTCGGACGAGCCGCTGCCTGCCGGGCCGCTGCGCGTCGCGGGGTACTTCCCCAACGACGAGCGCGCGCCCGAGACACGCAGGCAGATTGAGCAGGCGCTGTATTACATGCGCCGGCTCTACGACATGCCAGAGCCTGAGTTTGGCATCGTCAAAGAGGAGGACTGGGCTGAGGCGTGGAAGCGCAACTATCACCCCATCCGCGTGGGCACGCGCATTCTGATCAAGCCCGCCTGGGTTGATGTCGAGCTCGAGCACGACGACATCGTCATCGAGATGGACCCCGGCATGGCGTTTGGCACCGGCACCCACCCGACGACCCAGCTCTGCCTGCGCGCCTGCGAGTGGTTCGCGAAGCCGGGGCTGGCGATGGTCGATATCGGGTCCGGGTCGGGCGTGCTGGCCATTGCGGCGGCGAAGCTGGGCTGCTATCGCGTTCTCGCGCTGGATACCGACCCGGTCGCGGTGCGCGTAGCCCAGGAGAACGTCGAGCGCAACGGCGTCGCGGAGACCGTCATCGTGCAGCAGGGCTCCATCGAGAGCCTGCAGCGTACGGCGCGCCACTTCGACCTGGCGATGGCCAACCTCACCGCTAAGATCATCCTGTCGATGGTGCCGAACGGCCTGCAGAATGCCGTGTGGCCCGGCAGCAAGATGGTGTTCTCGGGAATCATCGAGGAGCAGGCGGCAGAGGTTATCGAGGCGCTGGAGGGCATCGGGCTTGAGGTGCTCGGGCAGCGCCAGATCGACGACTGGGTGATGCTGATCACCCAGCGGCGCAATATGTAGAGTGCACGTGCGCGAAATACTGCGAGGAAAACAAAAACTGGCGGCTTGCGGGCCACCAGTTTTTACGTTTCGCAGGAAGCGTTCACCCGCCGGGCAGGGCGCTGTGGCCCGTGCTGGCTACCGGTCCTCCATGTCTTCGGGGCCCCGGCTGCCTTTCTTGTAGCGGTAGGTAATCCGGCCTTTTTCCAGATCATAGGGAGTGAGCTCCACGCGGACGCGGTCGCCGAGTAGGATGCGGATGTAGTACTTCCGCATTTTGCCTGAGAGGTAAGCCAGCACTTCCTGGCCGTTGTCCAGCTCGACGCGGAACATCATGCCGGGCAGTGCCTCGATGACGGTGCCTTCGACCTCGATCTTATCTTTAGAACTCATACGGTCCTTTCTGTCCACACGCTCGTGACGGTGTGCTGCTTGCATACAAGGAAAACCGGGAGGACGAACTGGCGCCTCCGGTTTTCCTCAGTGGTATGCTGGCCAGCTCGAAACAGCTTTGCCGGTTCGATCAGCCGCGCTCGTTCTTGGCCTGGCGGCGGCGGATGCGACGCATCGCCTTCTTCTTCTGAATGCGACGCAGTTCGCTCTTGCCCACGTGCCAGCGCTTGCGCCGGACGGTGCTCAGAACGCCGCTCTTCGAGACTTCCTTTCGGAAGCGCTTGAGCAGCGCCTCCTGGGACTCGCCAGGGCGTAGATCCACTTTCGTCAACCTGTTTCACCTCCTCCCCTGCACGGCTCAGCAGTTCTCACAGCGACTGCACTGTGGAAGGGTCTGCACTCAGTTATACGGCGTCGGCTTCGGCAACAGGTTCTTCGGCGGGCGAGGCGTCTTCGGAGAGTTCGCTCCCGGCATCGTGCGCGCCGTCCTGCGGGCTCGCGAAGGCCTGGCGCTGCTCTTCCGTCAGATCCTTGATGCTCAGGCCCATGCGCTGGCGGCGCGGCTCCAGGTTGATGATCCGGGCCACCACGTGATCGCCAGGGCTGAGCATGTCCTCGACGCGCTGCGGTTGAGGCTCGCCGAGCTCTGAGATGTGCAGCAGGGCCTCGATACCGTTGTCCAGTTCGACGAACGCTCCAAATGATACCACACGTGAAATGGTTCCTTCAACCAGTTCTCCAATACCATAATCCCGGGCGATATCCTCCCACGGATTGGGCTGGAGACGCTTCAGGCTGAGGCCAATTCGCTGCTGGTCGGCGTCAAGCTGGAGCACGTAGGTTTCCACCTGATCGCCGGGCTTGACGATCTCGCTGGGATGGTGGACACGGTGCCAGGCCAGCTCCGAGACGTGGATCAGTCCGTCTGCGCCGCCGAGGTCCACGAACGCGCCAAAGTCGCGCAGGCTGCTCACGATGCCCGTCACCACGTCGCCCACGCTGAGCTCCTCAAGCAGCCGCTTCTTGGCGTCCTCGCGCGAGTCGCGCTGGGCAAGCCGCTGGGAGAGGACGAGCCGCCGGCGGCGTGCATTGACCTCGATGACCTTCATCTCAAGCTCGCGCCCGATGAAGCTCTCCAGCGAGGCGATGCGCGCATCTTCGTCGAGCCCGCGGGGCAGGCCGACAACATGCGAAGCGGGTACGAATCCGCGCAGCTCACCGTACTGGACGATCAACCCGCCGCGGTTGGCATCGATCACGCGGGCAGTGATCAGCTCGCCGTCTTCCATCTGCTGGTGAGCCCGATCCCAGTCACGGCTGGCGAGCGCCTGCTCGACGGAGACGACCAGGCTGCCCTCGTCGTCCTCGGTGTTGATCACCATCACCGTAATCCGGTCGCCGACCTTGATCTGCCCGCCCTCAACCAGGGCTTCCACTTCGCTGCGCTGCACGACGCCGTCGCGCTTCAGGCCCAGATCGATGATCACGCCGGACTCAGTGACTTCGACAACCATGCCGGTCAGCAGATCGCCCTGCGACACCTCCTCCATCTGCTCAGACAGCGACTCTTCCAGCAGCGTGGCAAAGTCATCTGATGGATCGCCAGAGGGGCGCGGTGTTGGATCCATTTTAGGTCCATCTCCCACTATGAGGTTGCAAAAAACAGAGAAAACCGCTTCCCTGCCCAGTGAAGCAGTCGCCGCAGCAAAGTATTGCGTGGAGATTGGCAACCGAGGTCAGGTTGAGCCCGCGTACTAAGCACTGAATACGGATAATAACAGTTACGGCTATTCTAACGGTATGTACGGGTGATGTCAATGGGGTGTAGACTGGCAGCGCGCGTGTCTGAACAGGTTTGTATAGGGTAAGGAACCCGTGTGGACCCCGCCAAACACTCGCCGCAGCAGGGGTGCGCGGCCGGGCCGCGCCCCCCCCCCACTATAACCGGTGGGTGAGTGGCCGGGCGCCCGGTCACCCCCCCGCCCGCCGGCCCGCCCCAACGCGCTCGCCAGCTCGGGGTAGGCGTAATCCTTCAGCACGCCCGCCTGGTAGTCGACGTAGGCGGACATGTCGAAGTGCCCGTGCCCCGACAGGTTGAAGACGATGGTTTCCGCGCGGCCCTCTTCCTTGCAGCGCAGCGCCTCCTGAACGGCGGCGGCAATCGCGTGGTTGGACTCCGGCGCGGGGATGATGCCCTCCGCCCGCGCGAACTGGAGGCCCGCGGCGAAAGTCTCCAACTGGCCCACCGCCCGCGCCTCGATCTCGCCGAGCTCCAGCAGGTGGCTGATCAGCGGGGCCATGCCGTGGTACCGCAGCCCACCCGAGTGGATCCCCGGCGGCATGAACTGGTGCCCGAGCGTGTGCATCTTGACGAGCGGGGTCAGCCCGGCCGTGTCGCCGAAGTCATAGGCGTATGAGCCTCGCGTGAGGCTGGGGCAGGCCGCCGGCTCGATGGCAATCACGCGAACGTCATGCTCGCCGCGCAGCTTCCGCCCCACATACGGGAAGGCCAGCCCCGCGAAGTTCGAGCCGCCGCCCGTGCAGGCGATCACCACGTCGGGGTTGTCGCCGGCAAGCTCGAACTGCTTGAGCGTCTCCTGCCCGATGATGGTCTGGTGCAGCAGCACGTGGTTGAGCACGCTGCCCAGGCTGTACTTCGTATCGTCGTTCGTCGCGGCGACCTCCACCGCCTCCGAGATGGCGATGCCGAGCGAGCCCGGCGTGTCGGGGTCAGCTGCCAGCACGGCGCGCCCGGCGTTCGTGCGCGGGCTGGGGCTCGGGTACACCGAGGCACCGTAGGCCTCGATCATGGCGCGGCGGTACGGCTTGTGGTCGTAGCTGACGCGCACCATGTAGACCTCGCACTCCATGTCGAAGAAGGCGCATGCCATCGCCAGCGACGACCCCCACTGCCCGGCGCCCGTCTCGGTCGAGAGCTTGCGGATGCCCTCCTCGCGGTTGTAGAAGGCCTGCGCGATTGCGGTGTTGGGCTTATGAGAGCCTGCGGGGCTCACGCCCTCGTACTTGTAGTAGATCCGGGCGGGCGTGTCCAGCGCCTTCTCCAGCCCCCGCGCCCTGAACAGCGGCGAGGGACGGTACATGCGGTAGACGTCCCGCACCGGCTCGGGGATCTCGATCTCGCGCTCGGTCGAGACCTCCTGCATGATCAGCGCCATCGGGAACAGCGGGGCGAGGTCATCCGGCGTGATAGGCTGTCCGGTGCCGGGGTGCAGCACCGCAGGCAGCGGCGCGGGCAGGTCCGCGGCGATGTTGTAGTATGCCTCCGGGATCTCGCTCTCAGGCAGGATATACTTGCGCGTCTTGTCGTCAGGCATGAGTCAGTCCTCCTCTGGCTTACTTATCCGGTCGTCAGGCCCACAGGCTTGTGACAAGGGCCTGCGCATCGCCCTGCTCACAGCCGCGCCGTGCCCGCAGCCGGGCTAGCGGTATAGATCCAGCACGCGCTCGCGCGTCAGGCTGGTAAGGCCCATCGCCTCGCGGGCCTGGGCGAGTGTCTCCTGGGCGATGGGCCGCGCGCGCCGCGCGCCCTCGCGCAGAATGTCCAGCACGTCGTCGGGGCGCGCTTCGAGTGCCTGTCGCCGCTCGCGGATCGGGTCGAGAAAGGCGTTGAGCTTCTCGGAAAGCACCTTCTTGGCCTCGACATCGCCGATCTTGCCTTTGCGGTAGCGCGCCTTGAAGTCCTCCACCTGCTCGGTGTCGGGGTTAAACAGGTCGTGATAGATGAACAGCGGGTTGCCCTCCACCGTGCCGGGGT
>CAZDLX010000170.1:0-7719 GCA_964506005.1 uncultured Anaerolineae bacterium
AACTCGACGACCTCGTAGAGCTCTTCCTTGGCCTCGTCACAGCCCGCCACATCTTCGAATGTGACGGTCGGCTGGTCGCCGGTGAACATGCGGGCGCGGCTCTTGCCGAACGACATCGCCTGGTTGTTGCTACCCTGCGCCTGGCGGAGCATAAAGTAGATTGCGCCGACGACGAACACTAGCGGCAGCAGGTAGATCAGGATGGTGAAGATGCCGGACCAGTTAGTCGATTTCTGATTGACCCACTTAACGCTGGCGAGCTGTTCGGGGGTAACGCCTAGCGCGGCGAGCTGCTCCGCAGCGGTCGACTCCGCGCCCTTCATCGAGGTCCTGAGGTTGCCATCGGTCAGGGTGATCTCAAGCTCGTTGTTGTCCTGGACGACGATCTCAGCGACGCGGCCCTCCTGGATCGCGTTCTTGAGCTCGGTCATGTCCCACTCGGCGGTGGGCTGCTGGCGCGCAAACGCGCCGAGGATGATCACCGCAACCGCGAGGATGATCAGCAAATAGACAAATCCGTGCCGAAAACGGGTGGAATTCACGCTGGCTACTCCTATAAGACAAACGGCGCTTTCACGCCAGAGGGCGGGCACCCGGCGGTCCAGACGCCGAGAAGTGCGAAGCGCCGGAATGTCTCATCCCTGTGCTACGTGGATGCGAGATCGGACGGGCACAGGTTCGCCCATCCGTTCGCATTCCCCTTCCAGTCTGGATTATACCTAATCAGGGGTTCTGAACAAACACACCCTGATACTCCAGCGCCGTTTCTAATCTGTTTCTCATGCAGTGCCGGTTCAGCGCGTCAGCGTCATGATCACGGTCGTCCACAGCGGGATGAGGCCAAGCACGGCGACGGCTGCCAGTACGCCGAGAATCAATCCGTACACGTCAAAACCGGGTACCGCGTCCTCCACGACGGGCTCGTCATACCCAGCATACGAATCGTACGCATCGTATGCTTCATACGTTTCGTAGTCGTCGTAAACGGCGGGCTCGCTCGAAGTATAGCCGCCTGGCATGTAGGGTGCACGTACCTGCCCGCGCGGGCGCACCGATTCGATGTTGACCGGTGGCATGGACGGGATGGTCGAGTCCTCGCCTGGCCGGCGACCGAGGCCGGGCGGTGGGGAGAATGAGGGAATGGTGTCGTCGGGGCGCGCCGGCTGGCGGCGGCCCAGGCCAGGAGGAGGCGGGGTAATCGGGTCCTCGGTGGGGACGGCACCCGGCTCCTGCGGCGGTGTAGCGTCCTGGTAGGGCGGGGCGGGCGAAGCAGTTGAGGGCGTGACGACAAAGGGGCCGGTCGGCTGCTGGCCCTGCTCGCGGTACTTCTGCAGAATGCGGCCAAGCTGGTCGGCGGTGCGGTAGCGGGCCGACGGCTCTTTGGCGAGCACTTTGTGGATGATGCGATCCAGCTCCTGCGGGAGCGCGGGGTTGTAAGCCAGGATCGACGGAGGCTCCTGCCGCAGATGGGCCAGCGCAAGCTCCTGGTAATCACTGCCCTGGAACGGCAGCTCACCGGTGAGCAGCTCGAACATGATCACGCCAATGGCGTACACGTCGGAGGCAGGGGTAGGGGGCTCCCCGGCCGCCTGCTCGGGCGCGAAGTAGTGCGGGCTGCCCCACACAACCTCCTCGACCTGATTTTCGTCCGCCTCAGCCTGGGCGGTGGTGAACGCCCGTGCGATGCCGAAGTCCGTCACCTTGACGCGGTTGTCGGGCGTGATGAGGATATTCTGCGGCTTGAGGTCGCAGTGGATCAGGCCGGCGCGGTGAGCGTAGCCGACGCCCTTGCACACCTCGATCACGATGGCGAGGGCGGTGTCCACCTCGAACGCACCCTGGGCGCGGATCATCTGCTTGAGGTTCTGGCCCGGTACGTACTCCATAACGATGTAGTGGGTGCTGGGGCCGTCCTGGCCGACATCGTGCACCGTCACGATGTTAGGGTGCGAAAGGTTCGCGACGGCGCGCGCCTCGCGCTTGAAGCGCACCAGGAACTCGGGGTCGCCGACGAGGCTGGGGCGCAGCACCTTCGCGGCGACGGTGCGGCCCAGCTCAAGGTCTTCGGCGCGGTACAGCACGGCCATTCCGCCCGACCCGATCTGCTCGATGAGCCTGTAGCGTTCGTTCAGGATGGGATTGTCAACCATGCGGGGTTTCCCCAATCACTGCCACTTGCTTAACCACTGCCGGGTGCGTCTGCCCTTGCGAGAGCCTGCCGGTACGGCTCGATCCATGCGTCGGGCAGGCGCCGGGCCCGCCCGCTGCGATCCACACAGATATGTGCTGTTCGCCCGGTGACGAGCACCTGGCCGTCGGCGGCGCGCACCACTTCATAGCCGAAGGTCAGCCCCCGGCTGCGCAGCGTCTCAACCCACGCTCTAATCGTGAGCAGGTCGTCGTAGACCGCGGGCGCGCCGTAGCGCACGTGGACTTCGCTCAGCGCCAGCGAGTAGCCCATCTCCTCCAGCAGGGAGTACGGCATACCCTGCTGCCGGCTGAGCTCGCTGCGCCCCTCCTCAAAGTATACGAGATAGTTCGCGTGATGCACGATACCCATCTGATCGGTCTCGGCAAAGCGCACGCGGAACGAGGTCTCGGTGAGCAGGGGGCGAGTCTCGGAAACTGCCATAAGCCGGCCCACGCGGGCCTACAATGCCCCTTCCTGCTGTAATATACTGCGGATCAGGTCTTTGCGTGCCTGGCCGCCGAGCAGCTCCAGCTTGCGCACGCCGAGCGGGTCGATCTCTTCGCGCAGCAGGCGGACCTCCCCGGCGGTGGGCGGTGGCGTCTCGTGCGCGCCGGGCGCTATCTCAAGCTCGAAGCCCGTGCGGCGCTGGATGCGCCTGGCGTCGACGCCGGGGTGCCAGCTCGTCAGCCGCATCCGGCCGTTCGCCCAGTCAAACTGGCCGAGGTCGGTGATGCAGTAGCGCGGACCCGCGCCGTGTGGGCGGCCCGGTTCGTGGCCCAGGCCGCTCCGAAAATCCAGCGTCTCGACGAACGTTACCTTCGAGTGGCGCGGAACGTAGATGTACACCTGCTCGGAGACGACAGTCACATCCGGGATGCCGCCCACGCCGGGCAGGCGCATGAACGGGCGCGCGTAGTCCGCGCCGATGGCGATGTTGTTGAAGTTCCCGCGGGCGTCGATCTGCGCCGGGCGGAAGAACTCCTTGGGCGTGTGGCGGGGCAGCACGTCCACCGCCGCCCGGATGAAGCCATCGCCCATCAGGGCCTTGCCGAGCCACAGGTCTTCGATGCGGGCGAGCCCCAGCGGGGCCCAGTCCTCGCACAGCGCCTGCCCGATGGCCGAGGCGAAGCGCAGGTTGGGCGCGTGGGTCAGTTTGGCGAGCAGCACCCCCGCAGCGACGAGCGGCGTCGCCAGCCCCTGCGCGACGAGCTCGCCATCGCACAGCTGGCGGGCGATGCACACGCTGATCAATTCATCGACGGTATAGTCACCAACTGCCCGGGCGGGAACCGCCATGCCGTCAGGCCATCCTTACAAACGGGCCGCCGCTAGTTCCGGCGGCGGCCACCCGATGCCAGCATGACGTAGTATAGTAACTGGAACAGCGCGGTTAGCAAAGCGGCGACGTATGTGAGCGCAGCCGCCGTCAGAACGGCACGCGCGCCGTTCTTTTCACGACCGTCCATCACCAGCCCGCTTGAGGTGAGCATATTCATAGCGCGCCGCGAGGCGTTGATCTCCACCGGCAGCGTGACCAGCGCGAAGATGAAGGCGGCGGAGAAGAACACGATGCCGATCCACATCAGTGGACGGAACTGGAGGATCAACCCGACGAAAAACAGGAGCGGGCCAAGCTGCGAGCCGAAGTTCACCGCAGGGACGAGCCCGCCGCGCAGCCGCAGCAGGAAGTAGCCGGTCGCATCCTGCATCGCGTGACCGACCTCGTGGGCTACGATGGCAAGCGAGGCAACCGACTCCGTGCGTGCGGTCGATTCGGACAGATTCAGCGTCTTGTTGCGCGGGTCGTAGTTGTCCGTGAGCTGCCCGCGGATGCCGCGAATGCTGACGCCATACAGGCCGTTCTCCTGCATGAGCTGCTCGGCGACGCGGACGCCGGGAATGTTCCGGCTGTTAGCTACTTTGCCCCACTTCCCATAGGCCGAGCGCACGCGCCACTGCGCGTACAGCATGAACAGCAGGGCGGGGCCAATAAACAACCAGTAACGCGGGTCGAAGTAGAACATCAGTTATCGATCTCCAGGGCGTAAGCCAGCCAGTCAAGTGTATATACCAGTACGGTAAACATGTTTTGATTGTACCACGCGCGCATAAGAAAGTTGTCAGACCGGGTGTGGGTGCGCGGCGTTGGCGGGCCTGCTCGAGGCGGGTAGACTACGGTTGGCGGTCACACGTGGAGGGGTACGGTATGGAGAATAAGCTGGTCACGCTGGAGGACGCTGCCGGGCTCGTGAAGCCTGGCGACACGCTGGCGCTGGGCGGCGTAACGCTGTACCGGCGGCCTGTCGCCTTTGTGCGGGCGCTGCTGGCGCGGCCCCGCCGACCTGACGACCTGACGCTGCTGTGCTTCACGGCGGGCTACGAGAGCGACCTGCTGGTGGGCGCGGGGCTGGTCTCCAGGGTGAGGTCGTGCTACTTCGGGCTGGAGATCTTCGGGCTGGCGCCAATGTACACGCAGGCGGCGGGGCGTGGGGCTATCGAGATCGTCGAGGAGAGCGAGGCCAGCCTGTCGCTCGGCATACGCGCCCACCTTGCCGAAGTCAGCTTCATGCCGAGCAAGGCGTGGATCGGCACGGACCTGCCGGAGCTGCGGCCCGACGTGCGGATCATCGAAGATCCGTACGTGCCGGGCCAGCAGCTCGTCGCCTTCCCGGCGATCTCGTGGGACGTGGCCGTCATCCATGCGCTGGAAGCCGATCCCTCGGGCAACGCCAGGCTCAACGGCAACCTGGGCGTCGACGTGGAGCTCTCTCTTGGCGGTGCGGGGGTCATCGTGACGGCGGAGCGCATCGTAGACGGGTTCGACGAGCGGGTGGACATCGCCGGAGCCGCTGTCGAGGCTGTGGTGCATGCGCCGCACGGCTGCTGGCCAACCTCGTGCTACCCGCTGTACCCCATCGCGGGCGGCGAGCTGCTGCGCTATATCGACGCCTGCAACGGCGACCGCTTCGACGAATATCTTCAGGGCCTGCTGGCAGGTGAGTGACCCCACCCCGACGCAGCCCGGCAGGGAAGAAGCGACTCAGTACCCCCGCTGGCGGCTGACCTCGTTGAGCAGCGGCTCTCCCGCGGCGTAGCGGCGGAGATTTTCGGCGAACAAGTCGGTAGCTCGCTCGTCGTAGTGCGGCGTAAAGCCGGAGACGTGCGGGCTGATGATGACGTTGGGTAGCTTCCAGAGCGGGCTGTCCTCAGGCAGGGGCTCCTGCTCGAACACGTCCAGTGCGGCCCCGCCAAGCTTCCCCTGTGAGAGCGCCTCGGCCAGCGCGCGCTCGTCGACGACGCCGCCGCGTGCCACGTTGACGAGCACTGCGCCCGGCTTCATGGCAGCCAGCGCACCGGCGTCGACGAGATGGCGGGTGCTTTCTGTGAGCGGCACGGTGAGCACGACAAAGTCACATTCGCCGAGGAACGAGTGCAGCGCCTGCACCGGGTAAATGCGTTCGGGCAGCTCTGCTTCAGGGTCGCCGGTGCCGGGCAGGCGGAACTTCCCCTCGTCGGAGAGCTGGCGCAGGTTGTTTTTTACCGCCAGGACGGTCATCCCGAAGGCCGTGCCGAGCCGGGCAATCTCCCGCCCGATGCTGCCGTAACCCACGATGCCCAGCGTCGCACCGCGCAGCTCACGCGGTACGTAGCGGTCCCAGCGGTCCTCTGGCCAGGCTGCCGCCTGCTGATCTTCTAGCATGCGAGGCAGGTGGTGGGCGAAGGCCAGGATCTGACCGATGGCATACTCCGCCATATTGACGGCGTGGATGCCGCTCGTCGTCGTGAACTTGATCGCAGTGTCGGTAAAGAGGACGTGGTCGGCGATGTGATCCACGCCCGCCGAGTGAAGCTGAACCCAGCGAAGGTTCGGGGCTTCGTCGGGCTGCGGAAGCAGGCGCGAGGCGTACAGCACCTCGGTCTCTTCTATGGCGGCGGCAAGCTCCGCCTCGTCAGCGACGACCTGTTTCTGCACGGTGACGCGCGGAGAGGCGTTTTCCAGCTTCTCGATCAGGGGATCGGGAAACGGCAGCGTGACCAGCGTGTTGATGCTCTCCATGGCGAATGCTCCCCTCTGCGGCGGTAGGCGGTGGCTCTGCCCGTAATTGTAACCTGCCGGGCTGGGGTCTGCGACGGAGAACGGGCGCTATCGTATTTGCGGCGGAT
The DNA here is from genome assembly GCA_964506005.1 of uncultured Anaerolineae bacterium. Classification (GTDB taxonomy): domain Bacteria; phylum Chloroflexota; class Anaerolineae; order Aggregatilineales; family UBA3940; genus UBA3940. The sequence goes on from CAZDLX010000170.1 coordinate 6,356, forward strand.
GAGTACAATGGTGGGCGGTGGAACAAAACCTCTATGCGGCGCGTTCTACGACAGAAGGCGGGTTCACCGCAATTGTCTTGAAACAACACTGGCTGGAGGAGAAGATGTCGCCGAAACTGCGATCCGGGTTACTCATCGGGGGGCTGACTCTGGTGTCCCTCATTATCTGCGGCGTTCTGCTCGCATTCGTCGTTGCCCCGGCTTCGCGGGCAGTAAGGGGCGGTGTGTCGTCGCAGGTCAGCAGGAACGACGCCGCCTGGGCCTACGACGGGGCGGTTAGGGACGAGATGGGTGTGGCGGAGAGCCCCGCCGAGGCGCCTGCCGCGATGCCGGACATGGACATGATAGAGGCCGAAGAGGCGGCTGTGGGGATGGGCGGCGGTGCGGGCGGTGAGATCGAGCCGCAGGACATCGACCCGCAGCAGCAGCGCATCATCATCCGCAACGGCAGCATCTCGATGAGCGTGAACAATACGCTGGAGGCGCGTGACGCCATCCAGCAGCGCGTCGAGCAGATGACCGGTGAAGGCGCGTTCGTCGTCTCGGCGAACGAATATGGCGGCAGCCCCGGCGGCTCGCCGATAGTTGAGATGTCGGTCCGCGTGCCGGCGGCCCGTTTCGATGAGACGATGGCCTGGCTCGCCAGCCTGGCGGTGCGCGGCACGAACCCGAACATCAGCACGTCCGCCGACGACGTGACGAGCGAGTACGTGGACGTGCGGGCGCGGCTGGAGAGCCTGGAAGCGGCTCGCGACCGGCTGCTCGAGCTCATGGAGAACGCGGCGACGACCGAAGAACTGCTCATGGCCGAGCAGCAGCTTACCCAGCGCGAGGCGGAGATCGAATCGCTGAAGGGGCGGCTGCAGTACCTGACCGAGTCGGCGCGGCTCTCGTTCATCCGCATCTCGCTGCAGCCGTACGTCCTCAGCCAGCCGGTTGACACGCGCTGGCGGCCCGCCGAGACGATGCGCGAGGCGGTCGAGGCGCTGCTGGCAGGGATGCGCGATTTCGGCGACTTCGTCATCTTCCTGGTCATCGCCGTGCTGCCCTGGCTGCTGGCGGTCGGGCTGGTGCTCTTCGCCATCATCCGGTTCTTCTCGTGGCGGGCACGGGTGCGGCGCGAACGAGCGCAGGCGAGCAGCCCACCCGTGGCTGAGTAAGCTGTGGCCGTAATGATAACGAACGCCCTCCGGCTCATCACCGGAGGGCGTTCTTGATTCTTGATCCACGAATGCCACGAATGACACGAATGGGAGAGGTGCACGAATGAAGAATGAGTCCACAGATGGCACAGATGGCACAGAGGGAAAGCAGGCGGGCTGCCATAGGCAGCCCGCCCGGATGGCGGCGGGGTGAGTGGGTTG
>CAZDLX010000171.1:0-7703 GCA_964506005.1 uncultured Anaerolineae bacterium
CGCCGGGAACCCGGCTGTTCCCTTCTCCCCTGGTGGGATGAAGGGTGCTGCCCGCCGCAGGCGGGACAGCCTTGGATGAGGGGGAAAGCGCAGGCTTATTGATGCGGGCGATGCTGTGCATCGCGCATCGACCGCATCACTAGACCTGCCCCTGCACATGTCTGGGGCACTTCCCGGACTACCGCTCCGCGTTGATCTCCAGCGCCTTGAAGTCCTCCACCTGGCCGCGGATGGCCTTCTCGGTTGGCAGGCGCTCGATGCTGGACGCGCCGAAGAAGCCCACGATGCCGGGCATCCGCTTGAGCGCATCGCCGACCGCCTCGGGCCAGTCGAACGGGCCGCCGTGGCAGATCACCATCTGGTCGGGGTTGATCGACCAGGCCGCCTCGGCCATCTCCATGACCTTATCGATGGCCTCGTCGATGGTGAAGGCCACGTCCGCGCCGATGCTGCCCGCCGTCGTCAGCCCGACGTGACACACCATCAGGTCGGCGCCCGCCTCGACCATCGCGCGGGCCTCGTCGGGGGTGAACACGTACGGCGTGGTGAACAGGTCAAGCTCGTGGGCGAGGGCGATCATCTCGACCTCTTTGTCGTAGCCCATGCCGGTCGCCTCGATGTTGTCGCGGAAGGTGCCGTCGAACAGGCCGACCGTCGGGAAGTTCTGCACGCCGGAGAAGCCCATCTCCTTGAGCTGCTTGAGGAAGACCGGCATCAGCCGGAAGGGGTCGGTGCCGCACACGCCCGCCTGCACCGGCGTGTTCTTGACGACCGGCAGCACCTCGGCGGCCATCTCGACGACGATGCCGTTGGCGTCGCCGTAGGGCAGCAGGCCCGCCAGCGAGCCGCGCCCCGCCATGCGGTAGCGCCCTGAGTTGTAGATGATGATGATGTCCGCGCCGCCCTGCTCGGCGAACTTGGCGGAGATGCCCGTCCCCGCGCCGCAGCCGATGATGGGCTTGCCCGCGGCGGTCTGGTCCTTGAGCCGCTGGATGATCTCCTCGCGTGGGATGCCTACGCGTGCCATGATGTGTTTGCCTCCTGTTAACTGAGTCACAGTTTGCTAAGCCTAGCGACGATGAGTCGAGGTGCCCTCACCCCGTCCTCGCCGCGACTGCGTCGCGCGAGGCCTGCCCCTCTCCCGGTCGCGTCCTGCGGTCGCTGGGAGAGGGGTCGGGGGTGAGGGAAAACTCTCTACCCCTCCAGCATGTCCAGCAGCACCTCGACGCACTTCTCGGCGAATTCAGGGTCGTTGACGTTGTAGTCCAGCTCGTAGACCGGGATGCCCTCGCGCAGGTTGCTCTTGATCGCGTTGTAGCAGGCTGCGTTCGCCTCGGGGTCCCAGAACTGGCCGCCGGGGCTGTCGAGCTGCGAGACGCCCTTGAGCGGCAGCAGCACGGCGACCGGCCCCCCGGACTCGTTCGCGGCGGCGGCGATCATCTCGCCGATCTGCCGGTTCTCCTCGGGCGTAGTGCGCATCAGCGTGACGTTGGGGTTCCACTCGTACAGATTGCGGTCGCGGTACTTCTCGGGCACGGTGTCGATGCCCCAGAAGTTCGCCATGTCCACGCAGCCGGGGACGAGGATCGTGGGGATGCCCGCCCGCGCCGCCGCCTTGAGCCGGTCGGGCCCGGCGGAGAGCACCCCTCCGCACACCTCGTCGGCGAGCTCGGTCGTCGTCAGGTCGAAGCTGGCGGTGATGAAGCCGGCGTCGATGAGGCTCTCCATCGTGCGGCCCCCGGTACCCGTCGCGTGGAAGACCAGCACCTCGTAGCCCTGCGCCTCCATCAGCTCGCGGGCGTGGTTCACGGCGTCGGTCGTGTTGCCGAACATGCTGGCGGTGATAAGCGGCTTTTCCTCGGCGGGCGCGGCGAACTCCTGCTCGACCATGCCGGCGATGGCTCCGGCGGCGTTGGCGTAGATCTGGCGGCTGATGGAGTTCAGCCCGGCGACGTCCACCACGGAGGGCATCATCGTGATGTCCTTCGCGCCGACGTAGGGAGCCACATCGCCCCCCGCAACCGTCGAGACCATGACCTTCGGCACGCCGACCGGCAGCGCGCGCATGGCGGTCGTCGCGATGGACGTGCCGCCGCTGCCCGCCATGCCGAGGATACCGCCCAGCCGGCCCTGCTCGTGCAGGCCCGCGACGACCGCTGCCAGCCCCTGCGCCATGGTGCGCATCGAGAGCGTCTTGTCGCGGCCCTCGCGCAGTGCGGCGATGCTCTGCCCGGCGGCGCGGGCGACTTCGTCGTTGGTCACATCGGGGGTGAAGGAGGGCTCGCCGAGCACGCCGAAGTCCACGACGATGGTCTCCAACCCGCGCTCACGGATCAAGTCGCGCACGAACTCGAATTCCGGCCCCTTGGTATCCAGCGCACCGACCAGGACCACAGGTTTAGCCATGAGTGACCTCCTTGTATGGGGACAGGGTCAAGCGGGTATTCAGAACAGGAAATTTGAGTCCACAGATTTCACAGATGACACAGAAGGAAAAGAATGTTGATCCACGAATGACACGAATTTCACTAATGATTTTTTACATTCGTGTCATTCGTGTCATTAGTGGACTCATTGCACTGGCCTCTTTGCGTCATCTGTGGATTCACTACCTCACGGCAGGTCTTCGAGGTCCCACACGGCGAGCTGGCCGCCCGCCGTGACTTCGGCCAGCCAGGTGGCATCGGGGGCCCACACCGCGCTCTGTGGCTCGCCGGTGATGCCCTCCGTGCTGCCGCTGAGCGTCTGGCGGGGTTCCGCGCGCAGGGCGTCCCAGGCGATGACCGTGCCATCGGCGGCGATGGAGCCGAACGCGGTGCCATCCGCCGAGTAGGCGGCGGCCAGCACGGGCGCGTCGTGCGCGTCCAGCTCGGTGAGGGCGCTCGCCGCGATGGTATCCCACACGATCAGGCGGCCATCCTGCCCGCCGGAGAGCAGCCGCGTCCCGTCGGGGGTCCAGTCGAGCGAGGTGACCGCCTGCCCCCGCTGGTGGCCGGCCAGCGCGCCGAGATTCTGGCCCGACCACGCCTCCCACAGCACGATCTCGCCCACGGCGTCGCCCGTGGCGAGCATCGCGGCGTTGGGGCTGTACGCCAGCGCGGTCGCCGCCCCACCGAGCGGGCCGAGCGTGCGCGCCACGTCGTAGACCGTCTGCCCGTCCTCGTCGCGGAAGTTGAGCACCACGACCGTACCGTCCGCCGCGCCGAGCGCGAGCAGGCTGCCGCGGTCGAGCGTCGAGGGCGACCACGCAAGCACGGCGACGGTCTGCCCGCCAAGCCCGGCGGGGGTGAGGTCGGCGACGCTCTGCCCGGTGGCGGGGTCGATCAGTGCGACCGGGCCGCCATCAAATGCGGCGGCCAGCCGCGCACCGTCGGGCGAAAAGGCTGCGGCGGTGGCCGGGGCAGGGCCGGGCAGGCTCCAGCGGGCGTCGAGCGATTCCACGTCAACGAGATACAGGCCCGCGCCGCTGCTCGCCACGAGCGAGGCGGCATCCGGCGAGAAGGCCAGCGCGCGCGCTGGCTCGCCTGCCGCGCCAACGCTGACCGTGCGGACGAGGTCGCGCCGCGCACCGAGGCAGCCCGCGAGCAGCGCAGCAGTGAGGATCACCGCAGGCCACAGCATCCGCCTCAACTGCACTTGTCGCATGGGCTCTCCTTCTCCCGCCTGCTGTGATAGGTGACTGGTTGTATTGTAACCTACAAATTGACCCCACCCTGCCCTCTCCCGAGCGCGACCTGCGGTCGCTGGGAGAGGGTAGTTGTTCACTGCGATGCCACCTGTCCCCTTCTCCCTCCGGGAGAAGGGTGCGGCATCCGCAGGATGCAGCGGGATGAGGGCGGCATTATAGATCCAGCACCAGCATGACCCCGGTGACGGCCAGCAGCGCGACGATGACCATCTCAAAAGTGCGGGCGTTGATGCGCCCGGCGATCCATTTGCCCGCCCACACGCCAGCCGGGATGAGCGGTGCCAGCCACGCGATCTGCCACATGCGCTGCAGGCTGAACAGGTCGGCGTACAGATAGTACGGCACCTTGATCCAGTTGAGGATCAGGAAGAACAGCGCCGAGGTGGCGATGAAGACCTCCGGCGTGACTTTCTGCAGCAGCAGGTAGATGCTGGCGGGCGGCCCGCCGATGTGCGCCAGCGACGACGAAAAGCCCGTAATGGTGCCGCCAACCAGCCCGTGCCAGTCCCGCCCCTCGTACTTCGCGAGGCGCAGGATGCGCTTCTCGAAGACCTTATAGACGACGAACAGCAGCACGATGATGCCGAGCGCCAACTGTAGTGATTCCGTTGGCGCGCTGGTAATGAAGTACGTGCCGATGGTCACGCCGACGACTGCGCCGGGCAGCAGCAGCAAGATCAGACGGCGGTTCCAGTTGCCCCAGTGCAGCGCAACGGCGAACACATCCGCGATCATCAGGATAGGCAGCACCAGCCCGATGACCTGGTCGGCGGGCATGACGAGCGCCATCAGCGGCGTCGCCAGCGCGCCCGCCGCGCCGCCAAGCCCGCCTTTCGACAGGCCGACGAGGAAGGCGACGACGGCGGTCATGATGAAGAAGACAGGCGTCGGTTCGACCAAGCTGTGTGTCCCGTATCAGGCTGGCCCCGCGCCGGCTGTCTCGCGGCGCAGGTAGGGGATGGTGAGCGGCCCTTCTGGCATGACGCAGATGCGCGCGCCGGGGCCGTAGCGGTCAAGCAGCTCGGCGACAGTCTGCTCGACGCTGCGCGTGGGGATGAACAGCGCATCCGCGATCTGCTGCTCCGTCAGGCCGTCCGTGTAGACGTACACGTCGGCGTGGAGCTGGATCTGCGCCTGCACCTGCACCTGCCACTGGTCCTGCTCGCAGAAGCCGGGCTGCGAGATCATGTCCATGCAGGCCCGGGGCGAGCCGGCTTTGGCGAGCAGCTCGGCATACAGCCCGTGGTTGGGCAGCCCGTCCTCGCAGGCGGTGGCAATAATGATGGCGCCGCCCTCGCGAACGATCTGCCGGGCGGCGCTCATGCCTTTGACGGACTGGTACAGGTTCTGGTCGAGCGGGTAGCCGCTGTTGGTCGTGATGACGATGTCGTACAGGTCATCGACCGGGGCCATCGCGGTCTCCTTGACGAAGCGGCAGCCCGCGGCGTGGGCCTGGAGCATGTCGCCCGCAAAGACGCCGGTGATCTCGCGGTGGGAGTTGAGCGTCACGTTGAGCAGGAAGGTCGGGTCCGTGCTGAGGGCCACCTGACGCATCTCCTCCCAGATCGGGTTGCCCTCGGTGATGCCCCACGTCGCGCTCGGGTGGGCGATCATCTCCTGCCCGTGGTTGGTATAGACGCTCTCCACGCCGGCAAGCGAGGGCAGGATGGCCTTCGGGCCGCCGCTGAAGCCGGCGAAGAAGTGCGGCTCGATGAAGCCGGTCAGGATCTTGATGTCGGCGCGCAGGTAGTCCCGGTTGATGCGGACCGGATGCCCGAGCTGCGTCACGCCCATGTCAACCAGGTTGGCGTCGTCGTTGCAGTCGTGCTGGAGGCAGCGATAGGTATCGACGATCGCGTCGCCGAGCATCGCCCGCAGCTCGGCTTCCGTCTGGCGGCGGTGGGTGCCCAGCCCGTTGAGCAGGAAGATATCGCCGGGCGCGACGCCGCCCGCGCGCAGCTCGTCGATGAGCACGGGCAGGATGCGGTCGTTGGGCGTGGCGCGGGTGATGTCGGTGTGGACGATGCAGACGGTATCGCCGTGACCCACCAGGTCGGCCAGCGGGGGCAGGCCCATCGGGTGGCGCAGCGCCTCGTGCAGCGCCCATGCCTCGTCGGGCAGCCCCTGCACGTAGCGCGGCTGAATCACGTCCACGCCGTCCGGCAGGGACACGGTGAGCCCCTTGCGCCCGTAAGCAAGATCAACGTCCATTAGTTCCTCTCCTCACACCACTAGCCGCTGACCGTCTTCTCCCCAGTATACACGGCGTTGGGGTTGGGGGTGTAGTACGCTGGGCGACCCCACGCCGATCAACTTAAGGCGGCCCGATGATCACGCTGCCACCCCCTCTGCCGACGCTTCGCATCGGCATCTCCCCCTGAGAGGGGGCGAAGGCGTTATCCGCGTCTGATAGCACACCCGCGAACATCCGCCATCTGCCCCCTCTTAGGGGGAAGTGGCGACCCGCAGGGTCGCCGAAGGGGGTCAGGGCCTTGCTACGCCTCGAACCAGGGCTTGCCGCGATCCTCGGTGAGGACGAGCTGCTGAAGCGCCTGGACGCCCTTCTCCAGCCCCTCTTTGAGCGACATCAGGCTGTCTTCGTGCTCCATGCTGAGCACATAGTCGTAGCTGACAAGCCGCAGATTGCTCACCAGGTCTTTCCAGAAGCCCACGTCGTGCCCGTAGCCGACGGTACGGAAGATCCACGAGCGGTTGAGCTCGTCGGCGTAGGGCTTGGTGTCGAGCACGCCGTTGACCTGCGTGTTCAGCGGGTCGATCTTCGTGTCTTTGGCATGGACGTGGAAGATCGCCTCGCCCAGCTCGCGGACCGCCGCCACCGGGTCGATGCCCTGCCAGAACAGGTGGCTCGGGTCGTAGTTGCAGCCGATCTCCGGGCCCGCAGCCTCGCGCAGGCGGAGCAGCGTCTCGGGGTTGTAGACCGGGAAGCCGGGGTGCATCTCAAGCGCGATCATATCGACGCCGTGCTCGCGGCAGAAGGCGGCCTCCTGCTGCCAGTAAGGGATGATCTTCTCGTTCCACTGCCACTCGAGGATGCGCAGGAAGTCCGGCGGCCAGGGGCACGTAACCCAGTTCGGGTACTTGCTGTCCTCGCTGTCGCCGGGGCAGCCGGAGAACGTGATCACCCGGCGCACGCCGATCTGCCCGGCCAGCCGCACGGTGTCGCGGAATTCGCGCTGGTGCTGCTCGCAGATCGCCGGGTCGGGGTGGAGCGGGTTGCCGTGGCAGCTCAGCGCGCTGATCTCCAGCCCACGGTCGTCTACTTTCTGCTTCCACTCGCGGAGCTTGCCCGCATCGGCGAGCAGCTCGGCGGGCTTGGCATACGACTCGCCGAGCTCGGCCACGTAGCCGCCCGAGCCGATCTCAATCGCCTCGGCGCCGGTCCCGGCGATCCAGTCGAGGGCTTCGTCAAACGAGAGCAGATCCTGAAAGATAAAGCTGAATACGCCGACTTTCATGGTTGGGTGCCTCCGTTACTGGACCCCACCCCCAACCCCCTCCCCGCCAGCAGGGAGGGGCGCAGCTTCGCTGCGGCAAAGTCCGCCGTAGGCGGACTCCGCCCCCTTTGGGGACGGCAGTCCCGCAGGGACTTTAGATTTTGTAGCCGGGCAATTCATTGCCCGGCGGTGCCCGCATGCGTGTCAGAAAACCCGGTCGATGAACTCGCGGCTGTGGACGTTGACCTCGACCTTTTCCAGCTCCAGCACGCCGCGGGCGACGTGCTCCGACAGCCGGCGGAAGGCTTCCTCGCCCTTCTCGACGGTGGCGCGCAGCGGGTTGCCGATGGTGCCGCTTTCGATGAACTCGTGGTGGTCCATCGGGAAGGTGAAGTACTTGTAACCCTCGAAGGCCACGTCGGGCATGCCGTCCTTCTTGTCGAACGTCTCCGGTAGGAACTCCGGGATGTGGGCGCGGGTGAACTCGGCGCGGTCAAACCGGACGAGCTCGTTATTCCAGGCCATGTCCTGCGAGGTCTCAAGCTCGGAGGAGTGCCAGC
>CAZDLX010000172.1:0-7681 GCA_964506005.1 uncultured Anaerolineae bacterium
CCATCAAGTCTTTTCGCATTACAGCTTTCATGGCACGCCAGTTCATGCCGGCACCTCCTCTCCGTCGCCGTGCAGGGCGAAGTACACATCCTCCAGCGACGGCTCCTCCGGGGTAACACGATAAATATGCACGCCGCTCGCCGCCAGCCCGGCAATCACGTTGGGAATATCGTGCCGGCGTGCCCCGCTGAAGCTCACCGTACTCTCGCCCGTCGTTATGTCGACGAGCCCCGGTACCCGCCGCAGGATCTCGTGGGCGGCTGCGACCTCGCCGGGGTCGACCTCGACCTCGATCTGCTGCGTGTGCGCGTAGCGGTGGCTGAGCTCGGCGGGGGTGCCCATCGCGAGCAGCTTGCCGCGCTCCAGCACGGCGACGCGGTCGCACAGGCGCTGGGCCTCGACGAGGTTGTGGGTGCACAGGAACACCGTCCGCCCCTCGCCGCGCGTCAGCCGCGTGATAAGCTCGTGCACGTCGCGCGAGGCGACAGGGTCCAGACCGGCGGTCGGCTCGTCGAGGAACAGGAGCTGCGGCTCATGGATCAGGGCGCGAGCCAGCGCGAGACGCTGCCGCATGCCCTTACTGAAGCCGCCCACCCGGTCGTCGGCGCGGGCGGACAGGTCGAAATGCTCCAGCAGCTCGCCGACGCGCCCCGCAACACGCTCTTCAGGCACGCCGTACAGCTCGGCGTAAATGGTCAGGTTCTCGCGGGCACTCAGCCGGTCGTCAAGCGACGGCGACTCGGTCAGCACGCCGGTATTGCGGCGCAGCGCTGGGCCTTCTGTGGCGGGGTCGTGGCCCAGCACGCGAGCCGAACCCGCGGAGGGCGTCAGCACGCCGTTGAGCAGGCGGATGGTCGTCGTCTTGCCGGCGCCATTGTGCCCCAGAAAACCGAAGACCTCGCCGTGCTGCACGTCGAAGCTGATGCCATCCACCGCCGTGATGCCGTTGAAGCGGCGCACGAGGTCGGTCGTCTGGATGACAGGATCGTTCTGCAACTCAAAGCCTCCATTCGACGAGAGGCACAGCGCCCCTCGGATAGGGATTAATGTTAGCATATCTGCGGCTTACTACGTAGGGAGAGCGGCGGGCGTTCCGCGCCGACATACGTGGCTTATAATGTGCCTATGAACGACGAGAAATCTTGGCCAGGAAGACTTTCGCATCCATACAGCTATAAGGAGCTGCGCCAACGCGCACGTGAATTACGAGCGCGTCCAACCCCTGCAGAGAGTGAGCTATGGAAGTACTTATCGCACAGACAGCGTGTCGGGTTCAAGTTCCGCCGCCAGCATGTCATCAATCGCTTTATCGTCGATTTCTACTGTGCAGAAGCGGCATTAGTTATTGAGCTGGACGGAGAGATCCACCGCTTTACGGTAGAGCAAGACGAGATCCGCCAGGACTATCTGGAAGGACTCGGACTCGCAGTGCTTCGTTTCAGGAATGAAGATGTACTTGAGCGGATAGAAGAGGTCCTGGCACAGATCGACGAGAGGCTGACGTCGGGCAGCCCGACAGGATAATCGTGTTGTTCTAGCTTTTCAGAACCCCCTCCCAGCCTCCCCCTTGCAAGGGGGAGGTGGCCGGCCCGCAGGGCCGGACGGTGGGGGTTCCAAACAGGAACTTCTACTACAACTCCGCTTCAAACAGCCTGAGCTGCTGCGGTGGGCGGTGCCCGTCGAGTGTGATGTAGCCGGCGGCGCGCCCGGTGCCGCGCAGCCCGATCTTCCGCAGGTGGCTGAGGTCTGTGAGGCGGCCCTTCTGCCGCGCCGCGAGGATGGCGTCCGCACCTGCCGGGCCGATGCCGGGCACGCGCAGCAGCTCCTCGCGCGTGGCCCGCATGACCTCGACGGGCTGCTCGCACAGGTGCAGGTCCGCCCACGCCGTCTTGGGGTCGGCATCCGTGCGCAGATTGCCGCTGCTCTCGAACGGCAGCTCCTCGACATCCCAGCCGTAGTCGCGCAGCAGATAGCTCGCCTGGTACAGCCGCCGCTCGCGGATGTCGGGCGTGGCGGTGCGCGTCTCGAACGGCGTGCCGCTGATAGGCCGGAAGGCGCTGAAATACGCGCGGGCGAGGTCGTTGTGCCGGTGCAGGTTGCCCGTCAGGCTGAGGAGCTCCAGGTCGGTGTCGCCCACCGCGCCGACGACGAACTGGGTCACGATGCTGGCGCGGATCAGGCCCGGCGCCTCGGCCCAGGCACGCCGCTTGATATCGTGCGCCCACCGGAGGCGCTGCATCAGCTCGTCATAGTAGTTCTTCATCGGGGCCAGCTCGCCGAGCCGGGCGGGCGTCGGCCCTTCGAGGTTAATCGAGACGCGGTCGGCAAGCTGCATGGCGCGGGCCACCTGCTCGTACTCCGCGCCGGGCATGATTTTCAGGTGCACGAAGCCGTCATAGCGGTACTTGCTGCGCAGGATTTCCACCGTGTCGATGATCTTGTCCTGCGTGGTGGTGCCGCCCTTGATGATGCCTGACGAGATGAAGATGCCGTCTACGAGCCGCGCCCGGTGGAGCTTGTCGTAGGCCCCGGCGAGCTCGTCTGGCTGAAAGCTGACGCGGCGCATCTCGCTCCGGCCCGCGCGGAAGGGGCAGTAGTAGCAGTTGCGCTCGCAGGCGGTCGTGACCATCGCCTTGAGGATCGGCTTTTTGCCCTGCGGCGTGCTGACCTCCGTAATGCAGCCGCCGAGGTCGCGGGCGCTGTCGGGGATCTGGGGCGTATCGACGAAGTGCAGGGGCGCGGCACGCCGCGCGCTCTCGCCGCGCGGGCGGTCGCCAGCCGGCTCGAACCGGTTGGAGTCGCCGACGATGGCGAGCTTCTCGACTGCATCGGGCGCACGGCGGATGTTCATAGCTAGATTCTAGGAACAAACGTTCTAGAAGTCAAGCGGGACCCCACCCTCGCCAGCCGCAGGCGGTCGCCCGGAAATTCATTGCCGGGCGATGCTGCGATCAGCCTTCCGACTCCGGCCCACCGTCCAGCGAGCGGCCCAGCCAGCGCATCGCGCCGAGAGCGACCACCGCCACGCCGACGAGCAGCAGCCCGGTCCACAGCGCGGCGTCGATGTCGCGTTCGAGCGCGCCATAGAGGAACAGGGGCATGGTCTGTGTCTTGCCCTGCAGGTTGCCTGCGAAGAGGATCGTCGCGCCGAACTCGCCGAGCGCCCGCGCCCAGCTCAGGATCAGGCCGGTCAGCAGGCCGCGCGCGCTGAGCGGCAGGATGACGTGCCAGAAGACCTGCAGGCCGCTCGCGCCGTCGATGCCGGCAGCTTCCTCAAGCTCGCGCGGGATGTTCTGAAACTGGACCTGCGCCGCCCGGATGAAGAACGGCGCGGCGACGAACACCTGCGCGATGATTACGGCGACTACCGTGAACGGCAGCGAGATACCCGCTGCGCCGAGCGCTCCGCCGAGCAGCCCGCGCCGCCCGAACGTCATCAGCAGCGCCAGCCCCGCCACGACCGGCGGCAGCACCACAGGCAGCTCGACGGCGATGTTCAGCACTCGCTTGAATGGGAAGTTGTAGCGCGCGAAGGCGTAGGCCAGCGGGCCGCCCAGCAGCACGACGACCAGCGCGCTGGCGGACGTCGTACTGATGCTGAGCAGCGCCGCCTCCACCAGAGGCCGGCTGAACAGCGCGGGCAGGCTGTCGCTCGTGCCGAGCGCCCGCACCACTAGGCCGCCAAGCGGCAGGACGAGCAGGGCGAGCATCAGCGCGCCGAGCGCGCCGACGGCAGCCCGGCTAGCCGCCGGCAGCCGGCTCGAAACCCGCCTCGGCGAGGATGGCCTGTCCCGCGTCGCTGAGGACGAAGTTAGTGAACGCTTCGCCCAGATCGTGATGCGGCGCGTCGGCGATGACTCCGACAGGGTAGGCTGCAATGACATTGTACTCTTCCGGTATCTCAACAAGTTCGACGTCGTCTGCCACGTCGGGAGTCACGTCGGTGCGGTAAACCACCCCGACGTCTGCCTCGCCGAGCGCGATCTTGGCGACGATCTTGCGGACGGTGTCTTCCTCAGAAACGATATTCGCGTTGACGGCTTCGACGAAACCGCGCCCGAAGGTGGGGTCCGCGGCCATCTGCTCGAGCATCACGTCGGTGTACTCACGAATGGGTATACCTGGCATGGCGGTTACGAGCGTAACGCCCTCCTGCGCCAGTGCGGCGACCGACGTGACCTGCCCCGGGTTGCCCGCCGGCACGACGAGCGCTAGCCGGTTCAGCGCAAAGGTTACCGTCGGGCCGGTGATGCGCCCCGACTGCACGACCGCCGCCATCTGCTGCTCGTCGGCGGAGGCGAACACATCCGCCGGCGCACCCTCGACGATCTGGGTGGCAAGCTGGAGCGAGCTGCCATAGTTCCGCGTGACGCGCACGCCGGGGTTCTGGGCCTCGAACTCCGCCGCCAGCGCGTCGAATACGTTGGTCAGCGAGGCGGCGGCAAACACGATCACTTCCTGCTCGTCCCCGCTGGGCTCGGCGGCCTCTGTCGGCGCGGCGGTCTGTTCGCCTGGCTCGGTCGCGGCGGGCTCACTCGCAGGCGGCTGCGGCTCGGCGGTGCCGGCGGCGGGTGGGGCACCCGGCCCCTGCGACCCGGCGCCGCCGCAGGCCGCAAGCAGCAGCGCCGTGGTGAGCAGCATGATGAACAGGCGAGAGAAGTTGTGGGGGGACGTCATACCCGGTCTTTGCCCTTCTCAGGAGTGGGGTCAGATGGTGCGAGCCGCGCGAAGCGCTCTTTACAGGTCCGCAGCCAGTCGATCATCGCCATGAGCTGGCGGCGGCGGAACTCATACAGGATGTCAAAGAAGAAGTCGTCATCCCGGGCTTCCGGCGACTCGGGCCGATGGGCCTCGAAGGCGAGCCGCTCGCGGCAGACCTCGATCTGCGCGTCGAGCAGGCCGTGCGCGCCGGGCCAGTCGAGCGTCTCGTAGAAGCGCAGCTTGACCGGGATCAGCACGCGCACGTCGCGCGGCTGTGGGACCGGCTCGCGGAGCCAGACCTCGAACGCGGCCTGCCCCTGCCCGGTGAGCCGGTATACCTTGCGCGGCGGGCGGTTCTCCTGCGGCTCCAGCTCGACGTCGAGGGCGCCCGCGTCGTGCAGGCCGGCTAGCGTGGCGTAGAATTTGCTGCGGCCCGCCTGCCACACCGGCGCGAACATCTCCGCGAAGTCCTGGTACAGGGCATAGCCGTGCTTCGGACCGGCGACCAGCAGGCCGAGGGCGATGTAGTCGAGCAGGCTATCGGTTGCGCGGTCCAGCGTCGGTGCGGCCATTATCCGGCTGTGATTATTCAGAGCGTGAATAGGTCCTGTTGTTCTGTGGGGCGCGAGCCCCACAGACCCTAGTATACAACAACTTCGGCCAGCGCCAACCTGACATTCGTCAGGTGAAGCGGGCCGCTCGGACAGGGTTGGGTGCCGGATGACAACGTCTGCGACAATATCTCGTAGGGGCGGGTCTAACGATGCAGAGCATTGCACCCGCCCCTACCCCCATCCACGCGATCCGTGGCCTCACTCCTCCCCGAGGCGCACGAACACCACGAGCAGGAGGATCGCCAGCACGTTGGCCGCGGCGGAGGCGCCGCCGTTGGCGAGCAGGCCCGCCCGGAACAGCACCGGCCCCAGCAGTGCACCGCCGACGCGCCCCAGCGAGACTGCCGCGATGTTGCCCGCCATGAGCGTGGCCCGCGCGCCGGGCCTGAGCTCCGTCAGCAGCGAGACGAAACTCACGTAGGCGAACTCAAATGAAATGTAGAACAGGAACAGGCCCACCAGCGCGCCGGGCAGCGTCCGGCCGAGCACCGGCAGCGCCACGGAGCTGACGATGCAGGCCACCAGCCCGAGCGCAACCGCCCGCTTCATGCCGAGCCGGTCGGTCAGCGTGGCGACCAGGCCCTCGCCGCTCAGTTCGGAGACGCCGATCACGGTGGAGGCCAGCCCGAGCGCCGCAACCTGCAGGCCGAACGTCCCCTCCAGCCACACGCCAAACACGATATTCACCAGCTCGTTTGCCCCACCGATGAGCAGGGCGACGCCGAGCGCGGCCATCGCAGAGCGGTGGGCCAGCACCAGCCGCAGCCCCGCCATCAGGTTCGGCCGCTCGGAGGGATGCGGCGCGTCGTTCTGGATGACCCGCGACAGCACGACCGCCGCCCCGAGCGCCAGCAGGGCCAGCCAGAGGAGTGGCGCCGTCCAGTGCCCGCGCGCGATGAGCCAGCCCGCCACCGGCACGCCGAGCAGGAAGGCAGTCGACCAGCCAAGCTCGGTGATGGCGATGGCCCTGCCCCGCCACGTATACGGCACGCGGTCGCCGACGTATGCCTGCGTCGCGGCGTCGATGGTGATCTTGGCAGCGCCGGTGAGGAGCAGGCTTACAATCAGTACCGGGTACGTGGGCCACACCCACACCACGAGCACGCCTGCGGCGAACAGCGCCAGGCTGCCGAGAATCGAAGCGCGGCGCCCGTAGCGGTCGGCGAGCGAGCCGAAGGCGGGCGCGGCGAGGCCCAGGCTGGAGCGAGCCGTGATGGCCAGCCCCATGAGCTCGACGTCCACGCCCAGCCCGCGCGCGATGACGGGCAGGAAGGGGTAGACCATGCGGAAGCCGGTGCTCAGGATGAAGCGGGCAGCCGCAAGCAGGCCTATCTGAAGTGGCAGGCGCGCATCGGCTGCCCGGTCGGAAGATGCCACGGGAGTCTCCGCTGGCAGTCAGATTGTCGAACGTGCGAACGCGATCTAAACGCGGCTGCGCTTGCGCATCTGGGCGAACATCAGCGCCATGCTGCCGAGTGTGGTAAAGAGCGCGATCATGAACTTGGTCACGTCCACGATGGGCTCGACTCTTACGCCATCCGGGCCGATGATCAGCGCGGCGACCGGGCGCGACTTCGATCCGCCGCCCCCACCGGTGCCGCCGCCAAAGCCAGCCGCCTCGTCCTCGGAGGGATGGCTGCCGTGTTCGACGTTCATCCGCTCGCTGCCCCCGCCGAACCCGCCGCCGATGCCCCCGCCGAAGCCCAGCCCGGCATAGTTTTCGCTGGCGGTAATGACGGTGTACTCGCCTGACTGGATAGGCTCGGCAAATACGGCCTTGACGTCGGCGATGTCGGTGAGCCGCCGGAGTATCTCTGCGCCTTCCGCCTGCTGCTCAGCCGCGCGCTGGAAAACCTCGCTGGCCTGCGCTCTGATGCTGGGTTCCTCGCTCATGAGTTATTCCTCTCTGCTGCGCTTTAACGAGACGATCATCAGGATAGCCGTCGCGGCGGCGAGCAGCGCAAAGCCGACCTGCGCCCACAACGTCACGTCGACAATGGGGATGCGCTCCACCTGCCCATCACGGTCGACGAGCACGGCAGTGGGCCGGTTCCACACAAAGCCGGCGTTCTGGCCGAGGCGCAGGCTGACCACCTGCGCCTGCGGAGTCACGGTCACGCCCTGAGCCGTCACCGCCTCGCCAAGGGTCGTCTCAACATTGAAGCCTTCTGGTAAGCTGGCCATCATCCCCCCTTCCAGACTATAGCGCCTGGCGATCCTGTTATACACTTACGCGGGGCGTGTGTAAACGGTTCCGGAGGGCCATGTTGGGGGCGGCATACCTGCCACTGCCTGATTGAGGCTTTCCAAATTAATCGGACAACGGAGAAGGCTCAGGCATCGCCCGGAACTGAAGTTCCGGGCTA
>CAZDLX010000173.1:0-2875 GCA_964506005.1 uncultured Anaerolineae bacterium
CGGACAGCTTGAGCTGAACGTGATGATGCCGATTATGGCGTACAATCTGTTCCAGATGATGGATGTGACAATCAACTCGCTGCGCGTCTTCCGCGAGAAGGCTGTCGAAGGGCTGCAGGCGAACAAGGAACAGGCCGAGGGCTGGCTGGCGAAGAACGCTGTCCTCGTAACCGCGCTGAACCCGGTGATTGGCTACGCAAAGGGCGCGGAGGTCGCGAAAGAGGCACTGCAGAGCGGGCGCACGATCCGCGAGGTGGTGCTTGAGAAAGGCTACCTGGAGGCGGACCAGCTCGACGAGCTGCTCGACGCCCGCAAGATGACCGAAGGTGGTATCCTGAGCTAGGATCGTCCCGCTCGGTCAACGTCAAGTGTGACAAAAACCTGAGAAGCGGCTTCCGGCCCGAGCACCTGGCGTGCACCGTCGACTTCCACCTGGATGGGACCACCGAACGGGGCTACGTCGACGACAGTGACCTGGCTGCCGGGCCGGATGCCGAGGCGGGCCAGGTACCGCAGCAGGCCGGGGTTGTCGTCGTTGACGCGTGAGATGCTGCCAGTCTGCCCCGCCGTAATCTGGTCGAGTGCGACGCCGCTGGCTGGCTCGATCTGGCCGTCTTTGGTGGGGATGGGAGCGCCGTGCGGGTCGATCTCAGGGTGGCCCAGCGCCGCGGCGATGCGCTCGATGAAGAGCGGGGAGACGACGTGCTCAAGGCCCTCGGCTTCGTCGTGGACCTCATCCCAGCTGTAGCCGAGCGCCTCAATCAGGAACAGCTCAATCAGGCGGTGGTGGCGAATGACCTCCAGGGCGATTCGCTCGCCCTCATCGGTGAGCGTGACCCCGCGGTAGGGCTCGTACTCCAGCAGATCCAGTTCGGCGAGCCGCTTGATGACACCGGTCACGGACGCCGGCTCGACGTTAAGGGCGCGGGCAAGTGTGGTAGTACGCACTGGGGATTCCTCCCCGTGCTGAATGTGGTACACTGTCTTGAGATAATCCTCGCGCTCTTTGGAGATCGGTCTCTCAATGCCTTTGCCAGTCAAGAGCCCTCATTCCCGTTCGCAGGTGGCCACAATGGATGCCATTATAGCACAACGTGAGATTGTGGAGGATGCAATGCCGGGTGCGACTGCAGATCGTCCGCTCCGGATATCGGCGGCGCTCTGGCAGGCCGTTGCGGAGCAGGTGCGTGCCGGCGTTCCAGAGGAGATCTGCGGCCTGCTGGGTGGGGTAGGGCGGCAGGTGCTGATGGTCTTCCCGGCAGAGAATGTTGCGCCGGACCGTGCCTCCCGCTACGAGGTTGACCCGCAGGCGCTTATCGACGCGCTGCATGAACTGGAAGCGTGGGGTTCCGAGCTGGTCGCCATCTACCATTCGCACCCGCCGGGTGTGGAAGCCGTGCCGTCCGCCGCTGACGTGCGCGAGGCCAGGTACCCGGGGGTGGTGCACGTCATCATCATGCCGGATGCCGATGGCACGATTGTGTCTGCGCGGGGGTTCCTGATCGAGCCTGAAGGCGAGGTTCGCGAGGTGGCACTGGTGATCGGGCCGGACGAAGACGGCACGCTGCCCTGAAACTCACGGAATAAATACTGGCACCCACTCGCCGCCCTGCACCTGAAGGACGGCGATCCTGCCGCCGCTGCAATCGCCCCACGCTGTGCAGGTCAACACGCCTGAGACGCCCTCGCTGCCCGAGGTCGCGTACAGCGCATCGCGCAGCGCGCGCCGGCCAATCTGGAGCTCCCCATCGGCGTTGACCGACGCAACCGCCTGAATCGCGTCGAGGACCAGTCGTGTGGCGTCGTAACCGTGGGCGACCGCGACTACGTTCGTAGAACGGGCGCCGAATTGTCTCTCGTAGCCGGCGAGCAGAGATTCCACCTGCGGTCCTTCGACGAGCGGGCCGGTCGCATAGACACCCTCCGACGACCGGCCTGCGTCCTGAATAAACCACTCGCTCTGGTAGTGCCGCCCACCGATGACAGGCGCACCGGCAAGCTGTGTCGCGTCAAGCTGAAGCACGAGCTGTGCGGCGTCCGGCAGGAGCAGCGGGGCGTAGATAGCTTCAGGCTGGCCGGCGGCAATCTCGCGAATCACCGGGCGAAACGACGCGGCACCGCGCTGGATGCTGCGGCTGGCAACGATACTGCCTCCCTGCGCTCGGAAAGCCGCCTCGAACGCCCCGGCTGCTCCACGGGTCTCAGCGGTACCATCGTGCAATACAGCCATGCGGCGAAGGCCGAGCTCGCCGTAGGCGTATTCTGCGACAAGCCTGGCCTCAGTGGCGTCGTCGGGCACGGTGCGGAGAAAACTGGGAATGTGCAGTACAGGGTCAACCAGGCTAGACGCGCTGCAGCCCGGCGAAACCATCGTGAAGCGGGCGCTGTCGTACGTCTCCGCCGAGGCGGTGCAGCTCGCCGAGCAGGTGTTACCGATGACGGCGGCGATGCGCCGGTCCCGGGTCAGATTCACTGCCACGCCTGCGGCACGTCCCGGATCACAGGCGGTGTCCTCGCTAATGATCTCCACTGCGAAGCTCTCAATGCGGCGGTCTGCTGCGGCGAGCTGTGCGCCGCGCAGCTGCTCCAACCCTGCCTGCCCGACGACCTCCTCGTTTAGCGCGGTCGCAACCAGCAGGCGCACCGGCTCGCCCGCCGGCACGGTGATCGTGCCCCAGGGGTCTTCCACGGTTGCGGCGGCTGTCTGCCGGGCACGGCAACCCCCGAGCAGCAGGGCGAGAGCGACGAGCAGCGCAAGTGAGAAAGTGGTGGATCGTCTCATGTGGCCTGGCCTGGCAGTGGCGGGATCCTCAGCAGCCGCAGTATAGCACACGCTGCCGGACCCGCGTGGTAGGATAAGACCCCAAACGGTGGC
>CAZDLX010000173.1:2975-7678 GCA_964506005.1 uncultured Anaerolineae bacterium
CGTGGAGATTGTGCTCGCTGTGCTGGCAGCCTACCTGTGGTCGCGCAGCGGCACGACCGTGCTCACGGCTGCCCTGCTGGTCTACATGACGGTCTTCACACTCATTGCCGTGATCGATATTGAGCACCGGCTGGTGCTGAACGTAGTCATGGTGCCGGCCTTCGCTGTGGCGCTGGTCGAGGTGCTGTTCAGCGGGCGCATCCCGGTGCTCAGCGCCCTCGCGGGCTACGCCGTGGCGCAGATTATCGTGATGGGGTTCTACCTGCTGGGTGGGCTGTATCTGAAAGCGGTCAACGCGCGCCGCGAAACGCCGGTAACGGAAGTGGCGTTCGGCTTCGGCGACGTGACGCTCGCTACGTTCTGCGGGCTGGTAGTGGGCTTTCCGGGCGTCACCCTGATGCTGGTGCTGATGGTGCTGCTCGGCGCGCTGTTCGCGCTGCTGTACATCGTCTCGCGCGGGCTGTTCGCGCGCGGCTACCGCGCGCACACGCCGCTGCCCTACGGACCCTCGATCATCCTTGCCGCCGTGATTATGCTGCTGTGGGGCGCTGACGTCATCCGGCTCGCGCTCGGCGGCTAGGCGCAGGCTCAGTCGATGATGCCTGACCCGAGCACGCGGTCGCCATCGTAGAACACCGCACCCTGCCCGGCAGTGATGTCGGGCAGCGGCGTGTCGAACAGCACCTCCACCGCATCGTCGCCGCACGGCGTGACGAGCGCCGCCGCAGGCGTCGCCCGGTAGCGGATCTTCACCTCAGCCCTGACAGCGCCTGCAGGCGGCGCGCCGGAAATCCAGTTCACGCCGTGCGCGGTGAGCTGGCGGCTGCCCAGCTCATCACGCGTGCCGACGATCAGCGCGTTAGCGGCGGCGTCCTTGCTGAGCACGTACAGTGGCTCGGCATAGGAGACGCCGAGCCCCTTGCGCTGGCCGGTCGTGTAGTTTGGCAGCCCCTGATGCTCGCCGACGACCTCACCGGAGAGTAGCCGGATCGGGCCGGGCTGCATCGAAGTGGCGCCGTGGTCCCGCAGGAAACGCCGGTAGTCCCCATCGGCGACGAAGCACAAATCCTGGCTGTCGTGCTTGCTGGCAACCGGCAGGCCGAAGCGAGTAGCGAGCTCGCGCACCTCATCCTTCGTGTAGCCACCGACAGGGAACATGGCGTGTCGCAGCTGCTCCTGCGTCAGCACGCTGAGGACGTAACTCTGATCCTTGCCGGGGTCGGCGCCGCGCCGCAGCTCATACGTGCCGTCTGCCGACCGCCCCACCTGCGCATAGTGGCCCGTGGCGAGATAACGCGCGCCGCGGGCCAGCGCCTGCTCCAGCAGGAAGCCAAAGCGGATGTGCCGGTTGCAGTTGAGGCAGGGGTTCGGCGTGATGCCCTGGCTGTAGCCCTCGACAAAGCCGTCGACGATGCGGCGCTTGAACACCTCGCGCGCGTCGACGACCTCGAACGGGATGCCGAGCTTCCGCGCGATGAAGTGCGCGTCGAGCATCTGGTCACGGGTGCAGCAGCGGTTGTCCCGGCGGCCTTCGGTCGTCGTGCTAAAGCTGCCCGGCTCGGACCACAGGCGCAGCATAATGCCCTCCACGTCGTAACCCTGCTCGACGAGGAGTGCCGCGCTGACCGAGCTGTCCACGCCGCCGCTCATCGCGACGACGACCTTCTCCCTGATGCTGTGGCTCACGAAGACCTCTGCCGGGAATTCATACCAAACCCATCCTATTTTGGACGATCATTTTACCGTATCCTGCGCCGCGACGCGAACGTTGCAGGCTGCGATACAGCTTTATTAGTGGCGGGTCGATTCGCGTTATACTTGTGGATGGGCGGCATTCAGGGGTAGGGCGACAGGTGGATCTGCCGACGCCTTCACCATGGTGGCTGAATGCGCCTCTCCTGTGTTCCGGAACCTGCGCTGTTGCAGTTACCTATCTGAAAGGACAGTACCCCCATGGCGATTATCCTGGATATCCACGGGCGCGAAGTGCTCGACTCGCGCGGCAACCCCACCGTCGAGGTTGACGTGCTGCTGGAAGACGGCGCGATGGGCCGCGCCATCGTCCCCTCCGGCGCGTCGACGGGCGCGCACGAGGCGCTTGAGATGCGCGACGGCGACGACAGCCGCTACGGCGGCAAGGGCGTGCTGAATGCGGTCGAGAACGTCAACGGCCCGATTGCTGAGGCGATCACTGGTCTGGAGTCGACCGAGCAGTTGTTCATCGACCGCTACATGACGGACGAGCTCGACGGCACCCCGACGAAGGAGAAGCTCGGCGCGAATGCAATCCTTGGCGTGTCGCTCGCCGTCGCGAAGGCCTCCGCTAACAGCCTCGGGGTGCCCCTATACCGCTACCTCGGCGGCGTGCAGGCGCATCTGCTGCCTGTGCCGATGATGAACATCCTCAACGGCGGCAAGCATGCCGCGAACAGCACCGATCTGCAGGAGTTCATGGTGATGCCGGTCGGCGCGCCGTCGTTCGACGAAGCCGTGCGCTGGGGTGCCGAGATCTACCACTCGCTGCGCAAGGTGCTCAAGAAGATGGGCTACGGCACCAACGTCGGCGACGAGGGCGGCTTCGCGCCGAGCCTCGAGAGCAACGTGGCGGCGGTGGAGGTCATCGTCGAGGCTATCCAGCAGGCAGGCTACACGCCGGGCGAGCAGGTGATGATCGCGCTCGATCCCGCTGCCTCGGAGATCTTCGAGGACGGCAAGTACAACCTGGCGCGTGAAGGCCGCCAGCTCACCGGCGAGCAGATGGTAGACTTCTACGAGGAGTGGGTTAACACGTACCCGATCATCTCCATCGAGGATGGGCTCGCCGAGGACGACTGGGAGTCGTGGCAGCTCATGACGCAGCGCCTCGGCGACCGGCTGCAGATCGTCGGCGACGACCTGCTCGTGACGAATGTCGAGCGCATGGAGCAGGCGCTGGAGCGCAAGGCCTGCAACTCGCTGCTCACGAAGGTCAACCAGATTGGCTCGCTCAGCGAGGCCATCGACGCCGTCGAGCTTGCCAAGAAGAACAACTGGACCGCAGTGATCTCCCACCGCAGCGGCGAGACGGAAGACGCGACCATCGCGGATCTCGCGGTGGCGCTGAACGCCGGGCAGATCAAGACCGGTGCGCCCGCCCGCAGCGACCGCGTGGCGAAGTACAACCAGCTCATCCGCATCGAGGAAGACCTTGCCGAGAGCGCGAAGTACGCCGGCTGGGATGCGTTCTACAACCTCAGCCGCTAGTTCCGGCCAGTTCGAACAGCAAAACGGGCGCCGTTCCCTCCGGCGCCCGTTTGTATTTCCGGCAGCTCTAGCCCGCCAGCAGATCGTCCTCTGGCGGTGTGTCGAGTACCCCTTCCGGCTCCAGCAGATCGTCGAACAGACTGCGCCCGGGGTCTGGCGCTTCCGCGGCGCGGCGCGGGCGCCGTGCCTCGGCAGCCCGCGGGGCCTCACAGTACGGGCAGACCTGCCAGGGCAGGTCGAGAAGCTCGCCACAGTGCTCGCAGGGCTTCTTGAGCTTCGTGTGGCAGTGCGGGCAAAGCCGCCAGCGGGCCTCTGTCGCGTGCCCGCAGCCGGGGCAGACGGGGCGGTTCTCGATCTCCTGGAGCAGGGCCTCTTCCTCTAGCGCGCGCTCGTACTGCTCAGCCAGCGTCTCGCGTGGGCGGAGGATGAGGTACACGATGAAGCCGGGGATGTTCAGGATCGCGACGGTGAGCGCGGCCAGGATCTGTGCGAAGAAGTCACGCGAGCGGGCGCGCATGTCGCGGAACGTCCAGATGATGAGCGAGATCCACAGGGCCGTGAGGATGGCGGCGAGAACGGACACGACCGCGATGAGCACCCCGCTGAGCTGCTCCAGATCGAGTGTGAGGTTAAACGGCACGCGGCCCTCCCGTGAGGCTCATGACGACGTGCGGGAATTATATAATGCCGCCACGCGACGAGCAACCGGCCTTTGAGTACCGGGGCAACCCGGCATTTCCAAGCTGGCCAAGTCTATGCTATAACATGCCTGGACGATTGATGACGCGTGCTGAGCAGGAGAAGCCCCGAGAGATGCAAGCGCCCGCCAACAGCTACCAGATCATTCTGCTTCCGAACGAGGACTACTGGAGCTGGGTTGCCGGCGTGCGCGATTATGCCATGCACTACCGCGCGTCGGTCACCGCCCGCCCCGAGCACGCGGTGCGCTTCCACCGCCCGCAGCAGGTCATCACCGTCGTCGACGCGCCCGGCGCGCACAACGGTTACGCGAATCTCGTGGAGTGGATGCGCCGCGAAGCGCCTGAAGTGCTTCTCGACGTGATACACGCCGGCAACCCCGAGGAGCTGCACCGCCTGCTGGCCGAGCGGGTGCGCGCGGGTGAGCGGTTTGGCGACGTCGCGCCGCGCCTATCGCCCGCCGAGCTACCGCTGCGCCTCAGTTGGCCGACCGACCAACCGATAATCATCCAGGCGTTCGGCGCATCACCGGAAATCTACCGGCGTTGGGGCCTGCCGGGCCACGAGGGCGTTGACTTCCGTGCGCCGCTGAACAGCGGCGTTTACGCCTGCGCGGACGGCGTCGTCTATATGGTGCATGACGGCATGGCCGACCACACGTACGGCATCCACGTGCGCGTGCGCCACGCTAGCGGCTATAAGACCGTTTACGCACACCTCAACGAGGCGCTAGTGCATACCGGGCAGGCCGTAAAAGCGGG
>CAZDLX010000174.1:0-7371 GCA_964506005.1 uncultured Anaerolineae bacterium
AACTGCTCCGTACTGCTTAGACAGGATGGCGGTCCCCGGCCAGGGAGTAACTACACAGCTATTGTAAGCCATTTCACAAATGTGCGTCAGCCCCTACGAGCTGGCTCTCTGGTCCTGAGATGAAAAATTCGTGAAACTTCGCGGATGCCCCGCCCGGCTGAATTGCTCCGGGTAGGGGGCTCAGCTATACTCCGAACGGTTGTCGGGCGTGCCATGGCAAAGGCAGCCCCCGCCGATTCATTCCCCATCGTTCCAGCTTGAGAGGTTTCATCGTGGCTGAAGTCTTAAACGGTATGAAGTTGTCTGTGATTATGCCTGTCTACAACGAGCGCGAGACGCTGGAGGAGATCGTCCGGCAGGTGCTGGCGACCGGGCTGGTGCACGAGATCGTCATGGTTGACGACGGCTCGACGGACGGCTCGCGCGACATCATGCAGCAGTGGGAGAACGACGAGACGATCCGCGTCATCCTCCACGACCGCAACCGCGGCAAGGGCAGCGCGGTCCGCACCGGCTTCGAGCACGCCACCGGCGACCTGTTCATCATCCAGGATGCCGACCTGGAGTACGACCCGCGCGACTACATCGACGTGGTGCGGCCCATCGCCGAGAAGCGCGCCGACGTGGTTTACGGCTCGCGCTTCCTCGGCAAGCCCGCCCGCAAGATGAACTTCTGGCATCGCGTCGGCAACTTCACGCTTACCCTGATGACGAACATCCTGTACAACCTCGACCTGACCGACATGGAGACGTGCTATAAGTGCTTCCGGGCCGACGTGGTGCAGGGTATCCCGCTGCACGCCCGGCGCTTCGACTTCGAGCCGGAGATCACGGCCAAGGTTGCCAAGCGCGGCTACCGGCTGATCGAGGTCGCGATCTCCTACTACGGTCGCGACTTCGACGAGGGTAAGAAGATCACCGGCTGGGACGCCATCCCTGCCGCCTGGACGCTGCTGAAATACCGCTTTGTCGAGTGAGGTCAGCTCATGGCGACGCGCACGGCGGGGGCGGCTGCTCGGGAAGCACCGCCCCCGTTTGCATCCCGGCCCGTCCGCATCTGGCTGCTGGCGCTGATCCTGCTCGGCGGGGCCGCGCTGCGCGTCGCGCTGCTCACCGACTTCCGCTTCCACCCCGACGAGGCGCTCTTCGCCACGCTGGGCCGCCTCATCATCACCGGCGACGACCCGCTGCTCGCGCAGACCACGCTGCTCGTCGACAAACCGCCGCTGTTCTACTACACGCTGGCGGGCGGCATCTCCGTGTCGTGGGGCAGCGAGCTCAGCGCGCGGCTGCCGGGGCTGTTCGCCAGCCTGCTGACGGTCGCACTCGCGGCGCGGCTGGCCGGGCGGCTGTGGGGCCCGGCGGCGGCGGTCGTCGCGGCGGGGCTGGTCGCGCTGTCGCCGTTCGCCATCCTGTTCGCGCCGACGGCCTTCTCCGACCCCCTGCTGGTGTTGTGGGTGCTCGGCGCGCTCGTCGCGGCGGCGGAGGGCCGCGCGCTGTTGGCGGGCGTGCTGGCGGGGCTGGCCCTTGCCACCAAGCAGAGCGCCGTGCTGTTCGTGCCGCTGGTGCTGGCGGTGGGGCTGGCTTGCACCGGTTCTGCGCGGCGGTGGTGGCGCTTCATGCCGGGGCTGGGAACCGTGCTTGTGCTCGTGGCGCTGTGGGAGTGGCAGCGGCTTGCGGCGGGCGCCGCGTCGAGCGCGTGGCTCGCCGGGCTGGCCATCAACGACCCGCACGGGCTCGCCGCCGTGCCTGAGCTGTGGCCTCGTGCTCGCGAATGGCTCGACCTGCTGCGCTACTTCGCGGGCTCGGCTGTGCTCAGTGCGGCGCTGTGTGCGCTCGCGGCGGCGGCTCCGCTGCTGGATGGCCCACCGCGCCGTGAAGGGCTGGCGACGCTCGCGCTGGCGCTGTTCACGCCGGGCTATCTCGCGCTTCATTGGCTGCTCGCCGTGCCGGTGTTCGACCGCTACCTGCTGCCGCTCGTGCCGTTGGTGGCGCTGCTGGCCGCCCGCACGGTGAGCCTGCTCGCAGCACGGTATGGTGAGAAACAGATGCTGCGGGCGGCGCTCCCGGCGCTGTCAGTGCTTCTGCTCCTGCCGGGGGCGCTGCGGGCGGTGCGGGGTGGCTACCCGGTTGGCGGCGACCACGGCGCGTATGACGGCATCGACGAGGTGGCGGCGGCGCTCCGCGTGCTGCCGGAGGGCGGCGTCGTGTACGACGAAGCGCTCGGCTGGTCGCTGGCTTATTACCTTTACGACGCCGAGGTGTATCGCGCCCACGTCGGCGGGCCGGAGGCGCTGGCGGCGGATCTGCGGGCGTTCGGCGGCGGCGAGGAAGTGCGGGTGCTCGTGCTGCCCGGCTGGCAGAGCCATGCGCCGGAGCTGATAGCGGTCGAGGTGGCGGGCTTCGAGGCAGATGTCATGCTGGAGACCCGCAACCGCTACGGCGAGCGCTCGTTCGTGGTGTACCGGCTGCGCCCGGCAGCTGATCCGTGAGGCGGCGACCGTTTGCCGCTGCACCCCGCGAGGGCTATGCTAACAGGTGAGTCCACAGATGGCACAGATGTCGCAGAGAAAACACCAAGCAGTGAGTCCACGAATGACACGAAGGGAAACACAAAAACATTCGTGTCA
This sequence comes from uncultured Anaerolineae bacterium, assembly GCA_964506005.1. GTDB lineage: Bacteria > Chloroflexota > Anaerolineae > Aggregatilineales > UBA3940 > UBA3940. The sequence goes on from CAZDLX010000174.1 coordinate 2,631, forward strand.
TTCGTGACATTCGTGGATCAATTCTGCTTTTCATCTGTGTTTATCTGCGACATCTGTGGACTCATAACCTCTCTCGACTATCAACACTATCGACGACAGGAGAAAGCCGATGATTCCCCTCCACAGCGCACTCGAACAGGCTCGCGCCAGTCGCGAGGATGCCCTCGCCGAGCTGTTTGACTTCCTGCGCATCCCCAGCGTTAGCACGCTCTCCGCGCACAAAGCGGACGTGCAGCAGGCGGCGGACTGGCTCGCCGAGAACATGCGTCAGGCCGGCATGCAGAAAGTCGAGATCTTCCCGACGGACGGCCACCCCATCGTGTACGGCGAGTGGATGGGGGCGGGGGAGGGCGCGCCGACGGTGCTCGTCTACGGCCATTACGACGTGCAGCCGGTTGACCCGCTGAACCTGTGGGAGAGACCGCCCTTCGATCCGCAGGTGCGCGACGGCGAGATCTATGCACGCGGCGCCAGCGACGACAAGGGGCTGATGTTCGTGCACGTCAAGGCGGCCGAGGCCATTCTGAAGGCCAACGGCTCGCTGCCCGTGAACGTCAAGCTGCTGTTCGAGGGCGAGGAGGAGATCGGCTCGCCGAATCTCGAGGCGTTCGTGCTCTCGCACAAAGACCTGCTTGCCGCCGACTCGGGGCTGGTGTCAGACAGCCGCATCCTCGACGCGGATACCCCGTCCATCCTGTACGGGCTGCGCGGCTTGACGTACATGGAGGTCATCGCGCGGGGGCCGAAGCGAGACCTGCACTCCGGCGCGTACGGTGGCTCGGTGCACAACCCCGCGCAGGTGATCGCGGAGATCGTCGCCGCGCTGCACGACGCGAACGGCACGGTGCAGATCCCCGGCTTCTACGACGACGTGCGCCCGATCAGCGCCGAGGAGCGCGAGGCGCTGGCGCAGGTGCCGTACTCCATCGAGCAGTGGCGGGAGGAAACGGGCCTCGTCGAGCCGTGGGGTGAGGCTGAGTACACGCTGCTGGAGCGCACGGGGGCGCGGCCCACCTGCGAGGTGAACGGCATCTACGGCGGATTCCAGGGTGAGGGCGGCAAGACCATCATCCCGGCGATGGCCGGAGTCAAGATCAGCATGCGCCTGGTGCCCGACCAGGACCCCGAGCGTATCGCCGAGCTGTTCACCGACTACGTACGCCAGCTCGCCGGCAACCACGTCGAGCTTGAAATCCTGAACCACAACAACGGCTGGTGGGCGCTCGCGGATATCAACTCGCCGGAGATGGCGGCGGCATCAGACGCTTATGAGGCGACCTGGGGCGTCAAGCCGATCTTCACCCGCGAGGGTGGGTCCATCCCCATCGTCGCGACGTTCCAGCGGGAGCTGGGCACGCCGGTGGTGCTGATGGGCTTCGGCCTCGACGACAACATCCACGCGCCGAACGAGCACTTTCGCGTGGAGCACTTCCACCGCGGCGTCGAGACCGTGATTCACTACCTCTACAACCTCGCGGCGCGCAGCTAAGCGCCGCACCGCCGGGCCGCTACCCGCCGCTGACGGGCCACAGCATCATGACCGACGTGATGGCGATGGCGTAGACGATGATCGTCAGCAGCGAACCGACCTTCACAAAGTCGAAGAAGCGGTAGCGGCCCGGCCCGTAGACCATCAGGCAGGCCGGTTCCAGCGGCGTGATAAACGACGTGCTCGCGGCGAGCGCGATGATGATCGCGAAGCTGCGCGGGTTCAGGCCAAGCTGGAGCGCCGTCTGCACGGCGATGGGCAGCACCACGACCGCCGCGGACTGGTTTGACATCGGCTGGGTCAGCACGACAGTGAGGGCGAAGAAGGCCGTAAGCAGCCAGAAGGGCGACGCGTTGCCGAGCAGCCCGACAACCTGGCCGGCCAGAAATTCGGCGGTGCCCGTCGTCTCGATGGCCGTGCCGAGCGTCAGCATCCCGGCGATCAGGATGATAACCCGCCACTGCATGTGCCGGTAGGCCTCCTCAGGCGTGATGCAGCGTGTCAGGAGCATAAGCACGGCGCCCAGCAGCATCGCGACTGCGATCGGCAGGATTTCAAGGGCTGTGAGCGCGATGGCCAGCCCGAAGATGCCCGCGGCCAGCGGCGCACGCCGCACGTCGAACTGCTCAAAGTCTACCGCGCCGAGCACGCTGAAAACGCCCTCCTGCTCCAGCGCGTCAATCCGGGACTCCTCGCCCTGTACGAGCAGCACATCGCCCATCCGCAGTCGGACCTCGCTCAGCCGCTGCATGAGCGGCTCGCCGTGCCGGTACTGGGCGAGCACCTGCAGCCCGTAGCGGTGCCGGAACTGGGAGCCGCGCAGCGTCCGGTTGAGCAGCGGCGAGCCGGGCAGCAGGATGATTTCGTGCAGGCGCAGGTCTTCCTGCGGCTCCTTTGCTTCCAGCTTGCGCTCGGGGGCCAGCTCAACGCCGGGGATGTCCTGCGCCCGCAGAATGTCCTCCCGCATGCCGTTGACGAGCAGTTCGTCGCCTTCCTGCAGGCGCAGCGTAGCAACCGGCGCGTAATACTGGATTTTGTCGCGCACGACGCGCAGCACCGTCAGGTCGAGGTCGCGGCCAAGTGCGGCCTCGGCAAGAGTCTTCCCTGCAAACGGCGAGCCCGGCAGGATGTGCAGTTCGCTCAGGTAGATGCGCGGCCTGCCCGTTGCGTTGCCTTCGGCCTGCTCTGCTCCGGTGCGGTCAGGGATCAGGTGCCGGCCAATGAAGTACATGTAAGCGATGCCCGCCAGCGCAATCGGCAGCCCGGCGGGTGTCAGCTCGAACATGCCAAGCGGCTCCATACCGTAACGCTGCATGAGGCCGCTGACGACGATGTTCGTGGACGTGCCGATCAGCGTGATCGAGCTGGAGAGAATCGCGGCGAAGGCCAGAGGCATCAGCAGCTTGGCCTGGCTGATGCGCAGCCGCCGGGCCAGTCCAATCACGATGGGCAGGAAGAGGGCGGTCGCCGCCGTATTGCTCATGAAGCTGCCTACCGCGACGGTCAGCGCCATCACGACGATGAGCACCTGGTTTAAGGTGTTTCCCGACCACCGGACGAGGTACTGGGCGAGGAACTGGGTGACGCCGGTACGCTCGGTGGCCGTTGCCATGATGAGCAGCCCCAGCATCATGATCACGACCTCGCTGCCGAAGCCTGAGAAGGCTTCCGCCGGAGTCAGCATACCGGTCAGGATGAGGACGACGATGAGACCGAGCGCCGTCACGTCGACAGGGAACCACTCGATCGAGAACAGGATGACCGTCACGACGAGTATAACGAGCAGTATGAGTATCTCGGTGCCCATGTTGCCTGCAGTGCTCGCTAAGGCGCACCTGACGTGTGTGCGGGCCCGGCCCGCCGCCACCGGCGCAGTGAGAAGAGCAGCCCCACCACAGAGACACCGCTGACCAGCATGCCGGTCAGTGCTGGCTCGCTGCGGTAGGTAAACGTGATCAGGTGCTGGCCCTCGGGGACCGGCACGGCGCGGAAGACGCCGTTCGCTTTGAGCGGCGCGCCCGCCGCTTCGCCGTCGACTGTGACCTCCCAGCCGGGGTACCACTGGTCTCTGAGCAGAAGATAGACTCCCGCGTCCGCCACGTCAACGCGAATATCCACCCGCTCTGGCCGGTAGCGCAGTACTTCGAGTGTACCGGGTTCCGCGCTGTCGCAGCCGGTAGTGCCCGCCGGACCCTGCCCGACGATTACCGGCTCGCGCGGTGACTCCGCGAGCTGGGCGAACGCCGCGTCGTCGCTGCTCACAAACTCAGGGTCGCAGATCAGCTCCGCGCGGGGCGGGGCGTCCGTGATCTCGTAGACCTTCACGTCACCCGAGTGTATCACACGCACCGCGCCGCCGGGAGACAGACTGGTAGAGACGTACGCACCGGATCGCGTGTCAACCAGGCTGGCACCCTGCACAATGACCGCGCCGGCGAAACCCTCTGCCGGGGCGATCTCAACCTGCTCGACGCGCACTGGCTCGCCCCACTCGACGAGGGCGTGGTTTCGCTCGCCGTTCGACTCGAATGCCTCGCCGAGCACCAGCGGCAGCTCGAACGGCTCGCCACCCCCCGCCGGAATGATCCGCAGGCGCGCGGCTTCGGCGCCGGGATCGGCGCCCTCAACCGTGCCGATGATGCCGACCCCGGTGGCCGTGAAGGGCCGCGTCGGGCGTGCGACAAGGGGTGCTGCCGGGTCAGCCGCGCTGCCCAGAGCGTAGGGGAAGGTCAGATCATAGTACACGTCGCCGTGCCAGAAGTCGCCCACCTTGTCGGTGATGACATAGCGGACGCCTGCCAGCCGCAGCCAGTCGAGCGGGGGCACGGCGTCGAGATACTCTCGCAGCCGCCCGTCAACTGCCGCCTCGCCCCCGGTGAACAGCGACGTAAAGCGCACGTAGTCGCGCGTGGGGAGCAGGCCCCCATCGAAGCCGTCCACCGACGGCAGGCCCCACGCCATCGAGAGGTTGGGGCTGAGCACCTCTTTGAGCTTCGAGGCGACGATCAGGTCGTACAGCTCGTCACCGCCGAGGTGCGGGCCGTAAACGGCTTCAAGCTCGTGCAGGTCGCCGGGGTCGAACGTGATGTCGGAGAGCGAGAGGAAGCGCGGGCGGGCCTCGTCGCCGCCCGTCGCCGCGAGCAGGGTGGAGATGGAGGGGCGCTGGCTGCTCCAGGCGGTCTCGGCGCTGAGGCGGTTGTAGGGCTGCGCTCGCCCGGCGATGAACAATTCGACGATGGCTGCGGCGGCGAG
>CAZDLX010000175.1:0-7362 GCA_964506005.1 uncultured Anaerolineae bacterium
CGAACCTGCAACCTCCGGTTTCGAAGACCGTCACCCTGTCCGTTGAGCTACGGGGGCAGGGGGGCGGCTGCTAGCCGCCGTCCATCTCGCGGCGCCCTTCGAGCGCCCCGGCCAGCGTCACGCTGTCCGCGTACTCCAGGTCCCCGCCGACGGGCAGGCCGCGCGCCAGCCGCGTCAGCCGGACCTTGCCGCGCAGCCGCTGGTGGATGTACATTGCCGTCGCGTCGCCCTCCAGCCCGACGTTCGTCGCCAGGATGACCTCGCGCACCGGCGAGTTCTCCACGCGGCTGATGAGCTCCTGAATCCGCAGGTTTTCGGGGCCGACGCCCTCCATGGGGTTGATGGCCCCGTGCAGCACGTGGTAGCGGCCCTTGTAGCTCACCGCCCGGTCGATGGCGATCACGTCCAGCGGCTCCTCGACCACGCAGATGAGCCCGGCATCCCGGCCCTCGTCCGCGCAGATCTCGCAGGGGTCCGCCTCGGTGATGTTGTAGCACACCGAGCAGAAGCGCGTGTTGGCCTTGAGCTCGCGCAGGGCCTCCGAGAGCGCCAGCGCGTGCTCGTCGGTCGTGCGCAGCAGGTAGTACGTCAGCCGGGCGGCGGTCTTCGGGCCGATGCCGGGCAGGCGCGAGAACTCGTCGATGAGACGGGTCACAGACGCGGGGATGGCTCTGCTCATGAGCGGTCCAATCTAGAATCCCATGCCGGGCAGGCCGGGGATGTCGAGCCCGCCGGTCAGCCCTTCGAGGCGGTCTTTCGCCATTTCCTGCGATTGAATGATGGCCTGGTTGACGGCGGCGACGAGCATATCCTGCAGCATCTCGACGTCCTCAGGATCCACGATCTCCGGTTTGAGGCTGATGGACCGGATGCGCTGGTCGCCGGTGATGACGACCGTCACCACGCCGCCGCCCACCGTCACCTCGAGCGTCTCCTCGGCCAGCTCCTCGTGAGCCTTGACCATGTCTTCCTGCATCTTCTGGATCTGCTTGGCGATGTTGCCGATCCCGCCGGGCATGCCGCCCGCGCGGCCGCCGGGCATCCCGCGACCTTTCTTAGCCAATGGTTACTCCTCGCTGTTGTGCTCGACGTTGGTGACACTGCCGCCCAGATCGTTGACGGCAAAAGAAACGAGCGGGTCGTTGGCGAGCAGCTCGTCCAGCTCGCTCGGCCCCTGCTCGCCGGGCTGGACCGGCCCGCCCGCCGAGGTGCGCCCGCGGATGGTCAGCGCCAGGCCAAACACCTGCTGCAGTGCCGCCTCGATGATCCGGCGGGTGTCGTCATGCTCAATTTTATCTCGCAGCAGGTCGGTTGGCATCTGGTAGATGACGGCGGCGCCCTCGATGCCGGCCAGCCGCCCGGAGTTCAGCAGCGCGGCGGCGGCGGGGTCCATCTCGCGGCAGGCGCGATACACGTTGCCCCAGCGCTCCTGCACCTGCTGGGCACTCAGCGCGGGGGCTTCGGGCGGGGGGGTGTCGTCGGCTTCCTCCTCCGCCTGCTCGGGCGAGGGCTGCGGCTGGGCGGCCTGCCGCTGGCGGGTGGGCGGCTGCGGCGCGGGCGCCGGGTCCGGCGCTTCGTACATGCGCTGCACGGCCTCCACGAAGGCCATCTCCAGCGGGAGCTGCGGCTGCCAGCCGGCGCCTGCCTCGGCAGCGGCGGTGTTGAAATCCCGCAGGATGTGCAGCAGCGCGCTGCGCGGGAACTTCCCGGCGTGCTCCTCGACGGTGGCCAGCTCCTCGGCGGTCAGCGCGGCGCTGGCGACCTCCGCACCGCCGGTCTGCACCAGCATCACGAGCCGCAGATGCTCGACGACATCCCGCGCGAACTGGCGCGGGTCCGCGCCCTCGTCCAGCGCCCGGCTGATGATGTCCAGCCCCCAGCCGGTGTCGCCCACGAGCAGCGCGTCCACGAGGTCGCGCACGGACTGGCTCGTCGAGGTGCCGAGGATGGCCTGCGCCATCTCCAGCGTGAGCACGGCGTCCTGCCCGGTGATGAGCTGGTCGAGCAGGCTGATGGCGTCGCGCATGGCGCCGGTCGCCTGCCGCGCGATGAGGTCCAGCACGGCTTCTTCGGCCTGCAGACCCTCGTACTCGGCGATGAGCCGCAGCCGCTCGGCGATCAGCGGCACGGGCAGGCGGCGGAAGTCGAAGCGCTGGCAGCGCGAGAGGATGGTCTTGGGGACCTTGTGAATCTCGGTCGTCGCCAGCACAAAAATGGCGTGGGCGGGCGGCTCCTCGATGGTCTTGAGCAGCGCGTCGAACGCCGCGCCGGAGAAGCGGTGCACCTCGTCCACGATGTAGACCTTGTACTGCCCCTCGTTGGGCGCGAAGGCGATGCGGTCGCGCAGATCGCGCACGTCGTCCACGCCGGTGTGGGAGGCGGCGTCGATCTCGATCAGGTCGAGGTAGCGGCCCTCGTTCACGGCGAGGCAGTGCGCGCACTGGTTACAGGGGCGGACGGCAGGGTCTTCGTGCAGGCAGTTGGCCGCCTTGGCGAGCAGACGGGCCATCGTCGTCTTGCCCGTGCCGCGCGGGCCGGAGAACAGGTAGGCATGGCCGAGACGCCCACTGGCGAGCGCGCTGCGGAGCGTGTACGTCACATGTTCCTGCCCGACGACGTCTTCAAAAGACATCGGGCGCCACTTCGAGTACAGGGCCTGTGAGGCCATGGGGACGCTCCTCGGCTGGCATTCTCACGGTGGGCGGACGTGGCAGGATTCTAACACCGAGGGGGTATCGCCGCAACCGCCGGAAGGGCTTGCAGAGATGCGGTATGATGAGAGTAGACGGAGGATGCGTCGGGGAAACAGGAGGGAAAAATGGCCGGCTCAGCATCACTCCAACGACGGGAAACCAGCACCGGGCACGGGGCTTATCTGGACGCAGGCGAGGCGATTCTCAAGCGGATTTTCGCGCGGCTGGGGCGCATCGACTTCGCCGTGCGGCTGTGGGACGGGTCGTACCCGATCACGCCGACGCAGGGCGAGCCGCGCTTTACGCTGGTCATCAACCACCCCGCGGCACTGCGGCGCATGTTCCTGCCGCCGAGCGAGGTGAACCTTGGCGAGGCGTTCATCTTCGGTGACTTTGACATCGAGGGGGACACTTTCGCCGCGAGCGGGCTGGTGGACTACTTCGCCGGGGTGCCGTTCACGGCGGGCGACGCGCTGTGGCTGGCGGGGCAGCTCCTCCGCCTGCCCCGCGACTTCGACCGGGAGACGGTGCGCCCCGGCCTGCGCCCTGAAGGGGCAGCACACTCCCCGCCGCGCGACCGGCAGGCCGTGCAGTTTCACTACGACGTCTCCAACGCGTTTTACGCCCTGTTTCTAGACGAGCGGATGGTGTACTCCTGCGCGTACTTCAAGACCGGGCAGGAGGACATCCACACCGCGCAGCGCCAGAAGCTGGAACACATCTGCCGCAAGCTGCAGCTCCGGCCCGGCGAGCGCCTGCTCGACATCGGGTGCGGCTGGGGCGGGCTGATGATCTACGCGGCGCAGAACTACGGCGTACGGGCGACGGGCATCACGCTCAGCGAGAAGCAGGCCGAGCTGGCGGCGCAGCGCATCGAGGAGGCGGGGCTCGGCGACCTGTGCGAGGTGCGCCTGCAGGACTACCGGGAGGTCGAGGGGCGGTTCGACAAGCTCGTCAGCGTGGGGATGTTCGAGCACGTCGGCGAGGCGAAGCTGCCCGCCTACTTCGAGAAGGCGATGGACCTGCTGGAGCCGGGCGGGCTGTTCCTGAACCACGGCATTGCGAGCCTGTCGGGGCACCGGCAGAAGCCCGGCCTGCTCAACCGGCTGGTGTTCCGTCCCAACAGCTTTATGGACCGCTACGTGTTCCCCGACGGCGAGCTGGTGGACATCCACCGGACGCTGGCAGTCGCGGAGCAAACCGGCTTCGAGGTGCGCGACGTCGAGGCGCTTCGCGAGCACTACGCGCTGACGCTGCGGCACTGGGTCCAGCGGCTGGAGGCCAATCACGAGCGGGCGCTTAAGGAGGTCGACGAGGCGACGTACCGCGTGTGGCGGCTGTACATGGCGGCGTCGTCGCACGGCTTCGCGGCGAGCCACATCAGCGTGTACCAGGCGCTGCTCTCTAAGAATGCGGCTGGCGGGGCGAGCGGCCTCCCGTGGACACGCCAGCATCTTTATACTTGACGTAGGCGTTGAAAAAGCTGAGCGTGCGCTCGCGGAGCAGGGCAAGCTCGGCGCCGTAGAACGTGTGCGGCCCGCCGGGGTACTCGTAGTAGCTGGTCTGGACGCCGGCCCCGGTCAGCCGCGCGGCCAGCTCACGCGACCATTCCACGGGGACGACCTCATCGGCGTCCCCGTGATGGATCTGCACGGGCATCCGCACCCGGTCGAGGTAGTTTACCGGCGAGATCGCGGCGTACAGCTCCGGGTGCGTCTCCGGCGAGCCATAGAGCCGCGCGGTGCTGTCCATCCAGTAGCGTGACCACGTCTCGCCGATGTAGTACCAGTTGGCGGCCTGGTCGGCGCTCATCGAGCCGTACAGCACGACGGCGTCAACCTGCGGGGCCAGCACCATCACGTAAGACGCCACGCCGCCGCCCATCGAGTGCCCCACGACGCCGACGCGCGTCTCGTCCAGCACGTCGAGCGTGCCCAGCGCGCCGATCAGGTTGAGCGTGTCCACAGCGTAGGGGATGCGCATCGGGTTGGGGCCGCCGGCGGTGCCCATGTAGCCCCGATAGTCCGGCATGATGGCGGCATAGCCGTTGCGGGCGTAGGTATCGGCCAGCAGGTTGGCGTCGAGGCCCCGGTAGTACTGCTCGGGCGGGATGTAGCCGTGCAGCACGACGATCACCGGGAAGGGCCCCTCGCCGAAGGGCACGTAGGCCAGCGCGGTGACGGTCAGCCCGTCGCTGCGGTATTCCATGACGTACTGGTGGTACGGGCCGGGCGCGGTCTGCTCCTCCGCGACGAGCAGGTCGCCCTCGCCGTACTCGCGCGCCGCGAGGGCGTCGATGGTGTAGCCGAGCAGCGGCGGCGTGGTCGGCGTCGGGGTGAGTGTATCCGTCGGCGCGGAGGTGGGCGTGGGGCCGTCGGGGGTTGGCGTGCCCGTCGCCGCCGGGATGGCTGTCGGGGTAGGGGCGTTTGTGGCGGCAGGCAGTGTGGTGGGGGTGACGGCCGGCGGGGTCGTGGTGTGGGTTGCCGTGGCCGGTGCGCCAGCGGTAGGTTCCCCGGCGACCACAACAGCCGCGACCTCGGCACGCGGCGGGGCGGCACACCCGCCAAGCGCGGCGGCTAGCATCACGGCGATGAACACGGCTCGAACGGCGGGTGGCATCAAAGTCCCCAGGCTCTCCACGGCGGGCTGCACCCGTATTATAGCCGCTGGCGCAACCCGAGAAAGAGGCAAGAACACCTGCTTGACCGCGTAGTACTTTTGTTCTATACTGATCCCTGTTCGCGCGAAATATTATATTTTGGGTGCGAATTGTGCGGATACCGTGCAACCATGCAGGAGGGCCTGCACGTATAAGGGGTGTGGGTACTCGGAAAACGACCTGTGTAGTTGGAAGGCAGGCTTTACAGAACGCGTCCTGACTCGAACCGGTAGCCAGTTTTGTGGTTAGTTTTTGGAGGTAAGTAATGGCACACCAGAATGTCGACGCGACTGTGAGAAACACCGCGGGCGCACTCTCAGAGCTGCGTGCGCGCTTCAACGAACGCCTGATCACGGCGGATGACGCCGAGTACGACGAGGCCCGGACCCCCTTCTACGGCGGCTTCGACCGCCGCCCGCTCGCCATCGTCCGGCCCACGGATGCGGCTGAGGTTGCGCACATCGTCACGCTGGCACGCGACTCCGGCGTTGAGCTTGCCATCCGCAGCGGCGGGCACAGCATGGCCGGTCACAGCCTCTCGGATGGCGGCATCGTGCTCGACCTGAAGAACATGCGCGAGCTGGAAATCGACCCGGTCGAGCGCACGGCCTGGGCCGAGGCTGGCCTGACTGCGGGCGAATACACGGCGGCTGCCGCGGAGTATGGCCTCGCGACCGGGTTCGGGGACACCGGCTCGGTGGGCATCGGCGGTATCACGCTGGGCGGCGGCATCGGCTACCTCGTGCGCAAGTACGGCCTGACCATCGACAGCCTGCTCGCCGCCGAGATCGTCACCGCTGATGGAGAATGCCTGTACGTAGACGCCGACAACCATCCGGACCTGTTCTGGGCAATCCGGGGTGGCGGGGGGAACTTCGGCGTGGTGACGCGCTTCAAGTTCCGGCTTCATCCGGTAGACCGGGTCGTCGGCGGCTTTCTGATCCTGCCGGCCACGCCCGAATCAGTCGCGGCGTTCATCGCGGCGGCAGAGGCCGCGCCGGAGGAGCTCTCGACGATTGCCAACATCATGGTCGCCCCGCCCATGCCGTTCGTGCCGGAGGTGGCGCACGGCAAGCTCATCATCTTCGCGTTGATGGTGTATGCGGGGCCGGTAGAGGAGGGAGAGCGTGTCTACGCACCCTTCCGAGCTATCGCCGAGCCTCTCGCCGACATGATCCAGCCGATGCACTATCCGGACATCTTCCAGGAAGAAGAAGGGGAAGGTGACTACCACCCAACGGCGGCGGGGCGCAACCTGTTCCTCGAGCATGTTGGGCGTGAGGAGGCTGAGCGCATGATCGAGTATCTGACTACGGGCAATGCACCCATGCGCGTGGTACAGCTCCGCGTGCTTGGCGGGGCAATGGCCCGCGTGCCGGTGGAGGCGACTGCGTTCGCGCACCGGCAGGCGCCGATCATGGCGAACGTCGCCGCGTTCTACAACGGCCCTGAGGACCGGGCCGAGAAGGAGGCCTGGGTCGAGGAGTTCGCGGCGGCGCTGAAACAGGGCTACGACGGCATGTACGTGAACTTCGTCGGCGACGAGGGCGAGGCTGCCGCCCGGAACGCCTATCCGGGTGAGACGTGGGAGCGACTGGCGGCGATCAAGGCCCGCTACGACCCGACGAATCTGTTCCGGCTCAATCACAATATCACGCCGGCGACCAACGGCGCGTAGCACCGGGCGACATAAGCGAACGCAGGGTAGGGGCGGGCCTATAACCCGCCCCTGTTCGTGTCAGATTAAGCTAGCTTGATGACCAACCTGGGGCCCCCTCTGACGACGCTCCGCGTCGCCATCTCCCCCTGCAAGGGGGCGATGGCCCTGGCTACGGTCGAAAAGGGGGTCTTAAGCCAGGTTGACACCCCGCGCGGGGCTATGCTACACTCTCGGCAATCTTCAATAGTCAACGGCGATGACTGAGAGGAGTAGGCGGGCGAGGCTCGACCTCGCGGGCGCCAGATAGAGAAGGATGGGCCGCAGGCTGGAAGCCCACCGCTGCCGCCACC
>CAZDLX010000176.1:0-7177 GCA_964506005.1 uncultured Anaerolineae bacterium
CGCCACGACCTCGTCCGGGTTCACGCCCTTGTGCGGCTCCTTGCCGAAGAACTCGCTCACCGCGCGCTGGATGGCCGACATGCGGGTCATACCGCCGACGAGGATGACCTCGTCCACGTCGCTCTTGCTCAGGTTGGCGTCGGCCAGCGCTTTCTTGACCGGCTCCATTGAGCGGGCGATCAGGTCCTCGACGAGCTGCTCCAGCTTCGAGCGGGTCAGCGTCATCTGCAGGTGCTTCGGACCGCTCGCATCCGCCGTGATGTACGGCAGGTTGATCTCGCTCTCCAGCTTGGTCGAGAGCTCCTTCTTGGCGTTCTCCGCAGCTTCCTTGAGCCGCTGGAGCGCCGGACGGTCGTTGCGCAGGTCGATGCCCTGCTCCTGCAGGAACTTGTCCGCGATCCAGTCGACGATGCGCTCGTCGAAGTCGTCACCGCCCAGGAAGGTGTCGCCGTTGGTGGCGCGGACCTCAAACACGCCCTCGCCGACGTCCAGGATGCTAATGTCGAACGTGCCACCGCCCAGGTCGTACACGGCGATGGTCTCGTCTTCCTTGCGGTCGAGACCGTAGGCCAGCGATGACGCCGTCGGCTCGTTGATGATGCGCAGCACTTCGAGGCCTGCGATCTTGCCCGCGTCCTTCGTGGCCTGGCGCTGGCTGTCGTTGAAGTACGCCGGGACGGTAATCACTGCCTGCCGGACCTCATCGCCCAGGAACGCCTCGGCGTCGGTCTTAATCTTCTGCAGGATCATCGCCGAAACTTCGGGCGGCGAGTACTCCTTACCGTCCATCTCGACCCGGACGTCGCCATTCGGCGCGCGAGTCACCTTGTACGGGGTGCGCTTGACGGCACGCTGCACCACCTCGTCGTCATACCGGCGGCCCATGAAGCGCTTGATCGAGTAAATGGTGTTCTCGGGATTGACGACTGCCTGGCGCTTGGCCACCTGCCCCACCAGGCGCTGGCCGTTCTTGTCAATCGCAACCACTGAGGGAAAGAGACGCCCGCCCTCGGCTGAGGGGATAATCGTCGGTTCGCCACCCTCCATCACGGCTGCGACAGAGTTCGTCGTCCCCAGGTCAATTCCAATGATTTTTGCCATGTGTCAACCACTTCCTTCCGTAAAGATAGTCAAATGCTCGTGGATTCAGCCGGGTCAGGAGGCTACGGCGACCAGCGCCGGGCGTATTACCCGCTCGTTGAGCGTGTAACCCTTGCGCAGTACTTCGATGATAGTCCCCGATTCGGTATCGGGCTCCTCACGGCTCATCATCGCATCGTGAAGCTCGGGATCAAACATCTCGCCAGCCGCCGGGATCTCCCGGACACCCAGCTCGTTCAGTTGGGTTTGGAACTTGCGATAGATAAGGGCAATGCCCGACACCCAGTCATGCTCGCGGATGTCGTCGGAGAGATTGTCCATCGCCCTGTCAAAGTCGTCGAGCACCGGAAGGAGACTCTCAATGGCCTCGGCACGCAGCTCGATCTGCCACTGGCTGCGCTCGCGCTCGTTGCGCTTGCGGAAGTTCGCCAGCTCGGCACGGGCGCGCTGCCAGCCGTCGAGGTATTCGGCAGCCTGGGCCTGTGCTTCTTCAAGCTGTGCCTGCAGGTCAGGTGCCTCGCCCGGTTCGGCGGGCGTCTCGGCGTTGGCCTGGCCCTCTGCGCCCTGCGCCTGCTCCTCTACCGTCTCCCGAACGGCCTGCTCGTCACGCTTACCGTCGTCTGACTTCTTGTCCGTCACGATCCACCTTTGTCTGCTTTGTTCTTGTTAGTCCCGGAGGCATACTCCGATCCTACCGCGAACATTGTAGCCAAATCACATAAGACGAATGTTAGAAAGGAATGCGCGCGCAGCCTGTCTGGCAGCTTCTTATAGACCTCTTACACCGGTCTATTCGAGCAGTTCCTCGTCCCCGTAGATCTCGATCAGCAGGTCGGTCATCAAGCCGGCGACGTAGCGCACGGCGGAGATCGCCCGCCCGTAGTGCAGCCGCGTGGGCCCCAGCACGCCCAGCGTCCCGGTCGCGAAGCCGTGCCCGTAGCGCGAGAACACCATTGTCGTGTGGCTCAGCTCGTTCCAGCGCCCCTCCCCCGCGATCAGCACCTGCACACCGTAGGCATCGGCTGATAGCGCCTCGCTCAACACCTCTTCGAGGCGGCTCTGCTCCTCGAGCAGGCGCAGCGCCTGCCGCGCGCCAAGGCTGTCAACCTCGACCAGCGCACGGCTCAGCTCGTCGCGCCGCCGTTCGTCGCCGGGGGCCAGGTTGCTGGCCAGGAGCTGCGGGTCGAGGATGTTCAACAGCCCATCGGTGACGACGACCCGGTGCGCGCGCCCAGCGCGGTCCAGCATCTGCGCGACGAGGTGCATGACCTCGTGGTCAAGCGTCGGAGCCCGGCCCGCCAGGTTCCGGATCTGGCCGGCATTCAGTCCCAGGCACTGCGCGTTGAGCCGTGCCGCGACGGCGCTGAGCATCTCCTGCGTGACAGGCTCGGTGAGCGACAGCATCTGCTGGCGCACGTCGCCGCCTTCCAGCACCACGACGAGCAGCACCATCCGCCCCTGCGTGTGGATCAGCTCCACATGTTTGTAATTGGCCTCCGCCACCCGCGGCGAGGTCACAATCGAGGCGGTGCGGGTCGTATTCGCCAGCACGGAGGCGGCGAGACGCATCCACTGCTCCAGCTCCAGGTTAGCCTGGTGGAACTGGTGCCGGATCATGCGCTCTTCGAGCGGTGAGAGATCGGTATCGCCGAGCAGACGGTGCACGAAGTAGCGGTAGCCCGCTTCGGTCGGCACGCGGCCCGCCGACGTGTGCGGCGACTCGATCAGGCCCGCCTCTTCGAGAGCCGCCATGTCGTTGCGAACCGTCGCCGAGCTCACATCGAGGTTGTAGCGTTCAACCAGCACTTTTGAGCCGATAGGCGTCGGCACGTTGACGTACTCGCGTATGATCAGGCTGAGGATATATTCCTGACGTTTGGTGAGCTCCAAAGCCTCTGCTCCCCCGCTTTAGCAGTCTCTGATTGAGAGTGCTAACGTACGCGCCTGTTCATCTTACTATGCGCTGCGCGGCATTGTCAACAGCCGCGGAGCGCGCGCAGCCGCGCGCGCTGAATATGGGTGAATCACCCCGATGTGGCCTCGGGGCCGATCATGCTACAATAGCCCC
This sequence comes from uncultured Anaerolineae bacterium, assembly GCA_964506005.1. GTDB lineage: Bacteria > Chloroflexota > Anaerolineae > Aggregatilineales > UBA3940 > UBA3940. The sequence continues at coordinate 3,170 of CAZDLX010000176.1, forward strand.
GACACCAGTATCGTGCCCTGCTGGCAGCCGGTTTCCCGGCGGCGGCAGGACGGCGACAGGAACGGGATATGAGTGCTGTACCACACCGCACCGGAACCGCCGCCAGCGTCAGACAGCCAGCGCGCCCCGGGCGAACCGTCCTCGACGACATTGGCCGTGCCGGGATGCTCGCGGCACTGGCTCTGGCCGCCGCCGCACTGATTGCCGGGCTCGCAGCGATCCTGAGCGCGACCGGCCCGCAGGTCGTCGCGATCCTGCTCGCCTGGTTTGCCGGGCTGGGCGTGCTGGCCCTCGGCGGGTGGGTGCTCCGCAGCCGGCCAGGCAAGCCCATGGCGCGGATGTTTGTGGCGCTGTGCGCGGCGCTCGCCGCGATGCTGGCCAGCGGGCCGGGCGTGGCGCTCTCGCCGCTGCTCGGCAGGTTGTGGTCCGCTTCGACGCTCCTGACGGCGGGTCTGCTCGTCGCCTTCACACTGCTCTTCCCGGTGGAAGTTCGTGCCGTGGCAGCGCGCCCCGCGCTGCGCTGGCTGCCGGTGCTTCCGACTGTCGCCCTGGTTGCCCTCACTCAGCTCGGCAGCCCGCAGGCGGCGGGCAGTGTGGCGCTGGTCAAGATCTACGCTGGCGTCGCCCTGCTTGCGGCAGCCGCCGTTCTGCTGTTCCGATCGCTCACAGCCGCCTCGCCCACCGTGCGGGAGCAGAGCCGCGTGGCCATTATCGGCGTGCTGCTGGCCATGCTGGCCTTCGTGCTGTGGGCGGCGGAGGCTCCGATTACACCGGCATGGCTGCTGCTCCCGGCGCTGGCCTGCCCCGCACTGCTGGCGTACAGCATCAGCCAGTACGGGCTGCTGGACACCGGCCACCTGCTGAAGTACGCGCTGACCTACACCATCATGGCCGCCGCCGTCGTCCTCGGCTACGCGCTGATCGTCGCCGGCGTCAGCGTGGCGCTGGGCAGCCTGTTCGGCACCGCGCTGAACCCTGCCAGCCCGCTGCTCGTCGGCCTGGCGGCGTTTGCGGTGGCACTGGCGTTTGACCCTGTGCGCCGCCGCCTCCAGCAGGCGCTGGACGCGCGGCTGTTCCGCGCAGACGTCGATCACCAGGCGCGTTTAACCGGCTTCCGCCACCAGCTTACGCTCGTCAGCGGGCTGGACGACGTCGTGCGGCTGCTCAAGCAGCAGGTGCGCGAGGGGCTGCTGCCAACCCACGCCTACGTCTTCCTGCGCGACCCGCAAACCGGGGATTTTGTCGCGGCAGGCGAGGGCCCGCGCCCGGATACGGACGTGCGTTTCGAGCCCGGCAGCGGCCTCGTGCACGCGCTGAGCACGGCGCGCGACGTGCTGTTCCTGGAGCCGGACCGCCCGCTGCCGCCCGAGATGATCGAGGACCAGGCGCGGCTGGCGATCCTGCACACGCCCGTGCTCGCCGCACTGCAGGGCCAGGACCGGCTGGCGGGCTGGCTGGCGGTCGGCGCGAAGCGCTCCGGCGAGCCGTTCACCGTCCACGACCTGCGCTTCGTGCAGGCCGTGGCCGAGCAGGCATCGCTGGCCGTGGAGCGCGCGCAGGTCATCGCCGACCTCGAGCGGCGGCTGCGCGAGCTCGACGTGCTGAGCCAGGTCGCGCAGGCGGTGAACTTCACCACCGACCCCGACGTGCTGCTGGAGCTGATTTACGCGCAGTCCAGCAAGCTCATCGACACGACCAACTTCTATATCGTCCTCCACGATCCGGACTCCCAGAGTCTGGTCCGCGCCTTCTTCCTGGAGGACGGCGAACGCCTGCCCGAGCACGAGGGCGAGCGCTGGCCCGACGACGAAGGGTTGGTTGCCGAGATCATCCGCACGGGGCGGCCAATCCGCACAGCGGATTACCGCGCGGAGTGCGTGCGGCGCGGCGTCGAGCCGCGGGAGAGCCGGCACCTGGCCTGGATGGGCGTGCCGCTCAACACGGGCGCGCGTACCGGCGGCGTGATGGTCGTCGCCAGCTACGACCCTGCCGTAACGTTCAGCGACGATCAGCTCAAGGTGTTCTGGGCCATCGCCGACCAGGCCGCGACCGCGCTCGACAAGGCCCGGCTGTTCAACGAGACGGAGACGCGCGCCCGCCAGCTCGCCACGCTGAACGAGATCGCCACCGAGCTCTCCTCGACGCTGGACGTCGAAGGCGTGCTGGAGCGCATCATGCGTGCCGCCGTGGAGATCATCGGCGTTGAGGCGGGGTCCCTGCTGCTGCTCGACGAAGCCAGCGGCGAGCTCGTCTACCGCATGGTCGAGGGCGGCAAGCGCGAGCTCGTCGGCACCCGGCTGCCGCTCGGCGTGGGCGTCGTGAGTGAAGCCGTGGAGGCGCGCCGACCGGTTATCATGAACGGCGCATCGCAGGCGCTGCTGGCCGTGCCGCTGCTCGTGCAGGACCGCAGCATCGGCGTGCTGGAGCTGATCAACCGGCGCGACGGTGCCCCGTTCGACGACGACGACTCCGCGCTGCTGTGGACGTTCGCCGCGCAGGCCGCGGTCGCCATCGACAACGCGCGATTGTACGAGGCCACCGACGCCGAGCTTGCCCGCCGCGTGGACGAGCTCCAGAACCTCCAGCGTCTCGACCGCGAGCTGAACCGCACGCTCGACCTCGACCGCGTCGCACAGACCACGCTCGACTGGGCCGTGCGCCAGACCGGAGCGGAGGCGGGCCTGGTGGGGTTACTAAACGGCGACGAGGGCCTCGACGTACTCGCCAGCCGGGGCGCGGATGGCCGCCTGCCCGCGCCCGGCATGCCCTACCCGCTCGACGGCGGCATCGCGGGGCGTGTCATCGCGACCGGCCAGCCCGAGATCGTCACCGGCGACGGGGTGGGCTTCGCAGCGATGCTCGCGGGCGGCGCGCCCTCCCAGATCGCGGTGCCCATCCGCCACGGCGAGAGCGTGACCGGCCTCCTGCTGCTGGAACGCCCGGCGCCCGGCGGCTTTACCGAAGCCGACTTCGACTTCGCCCAGCGGCTCGTGGAGCACGCCGCCGTCGCCATCGAGAACGCGCGCCTGGTGCAGGAGGTCCGCGACGCCAACCGCTCCAAGACGGAGTTCATCTCGTTCGTCTCGCACGAGCTCAAGAACCCGATGACGTCGATCCGCGGCTATACCGACCTGCTGCGCAGCGGGCAGGTTGGCGAGATCAGCGAGATGCAGGAGCAGTTCCTCGGCACCATCCGGGCCAATGTGGACCGCATGACGCGCCTCGTCACCGACCTCTCCGACATCGCCCGCATCGAGTCGGGACGGCTGCGGCTGGAGTTGGAGCCTGTAGCGGTCGGCGGCATCGTCGACGAGACCCTGCGTGCGCTCGAAGCACAGATCGAAGAGAAGCAGCAGCAGGTCGATCTGCAGGTGGAGGACGGTCTGCCGCCGCTGCGGGCCGATTACACGCGCATGGTGCAGGTGCTCACCAACCTGGTGAGCAACGCGCACAAGTACACGCCCGAAGGCGGCCTGATCGAGATCGGCGCGCGGCTGGAGATCGCAACCCACGAGGAGTCTGGTGAAACGCAGGAGGTCGTGCACCACTGGGTGCGTGACACCGGCATCGGCATGTCGGCAGACGAGCTCGACCAGCTCTTCACCAAGTTCTTCCGCACGCCGCAGGCCAAGGACATGGCGCCGGGTACCGGGCTCGGGCTGAACATCACGCGGAGCCTCGTCGAGCAGCACGGCGGCGCGATTTGGGTCGAGTCCGCTCCCGGCGAGGGCTCGACCTTCCACTACATCATTCCGACTGCCAGCACCGGTGAGGCAACCGACTAAGAGTCCACAGATTTCACAGAAGGCGTTTCTCTTTCCCATCTGTGTCTTCCGTGTAATCTCTGGACCTTACCGGTATACTCCCGCGCATGACACGACAACACGCTCTGCTCATCGTTCTCACAGCCGGAATTCTCCTTCTCAGCCTGGCGGGCTGCGGCCCCTCCGCCGCCCCGCAGACCGGGCTCACACCCGAGCCTACTTCTGCTCCCGCGAACCCGGGTGC
>CAZDLX010000177.1:0-3995 GCA_964506005.1 uncultured Anaerolineae bacterium
GCCCGTGCCAACCCCGCCGCCGCCGACCCGCACGCCGGAGCCCGCTGCTGCCGTGGACGGGCGGCTGGTGCCGCCTGCGCCGGGTGCAGTAGTCGAGGGCATCCCCGTCGCGCTGTGCCGTGTGTCCGCATCCGGCGGCTCGTGCGAGCTGCGCGGTCCGGCGTCCTACACCGGCGCTGCGGGCGAGTTCCGCTTTGAGGACGTGCAGCCCGGCGCGTACCTGCTCGTCTACGGGTCCGGCGCGGGCGATTTCGAAGCGGCGCTGGCCCGTTGGGCGGGCGCTCTGCTGCGCCCCGGCGACTGGCCCTGGCTGCGCGACGAGCTTCTCAGCCTGGAGGACGGCACCCAGCCGGAGGTCCACGTCCCCGCGCAGGTTGCCCGCGACCTGCTGTTCGACCGGGGCGCGTACGGCACGCTGACGCTGCAGGCCGGCGAGTCGCCGTTCGTCTTCGCGCACGACATCCGGACCGCGGACGGCTCCGCGCAGGCCGAGCTTCACGTCGTGCAGGTCCCGCCCGGCGTGACCGCGGCGGTCACGGTGACGGCGTACCGGCCCGCACCGCCCGACTACGCCGCCGAGCGCGCCGGGATCGGCCCGCTGAGCCGGGATGAGCTGGCGCTCGTCGACCGCAGCCTGTCCGCGCGCTGGGCGGCCTTCATGGCAGGCGACGACGCCGCCTACCGCGCGCTCGACGCGCACACCATCGCGCTCGTGCGGGCGGGCCGCCTCCACGAGATTGGCAACGCGTACTTTACGACCGTGCAGCGCGCGGACGACGTGCTGCTCGACGCGCCCGCCTACATCACCATCGACCCGCTGACCGGTGAGCACGTGTTCCTCGGCTGGCTCGACGAGGCGACCGGCGATGTGGTCGAGCAGGCGACGGGCTACCGGCTCAACGTGCGCGACCGCCCCGGTGAGTGGACAGAGCTCGGCGCGGGCGGCGAGCGGTTCTACCACTACGGCTTCAGCTACTACCGGCGCTGGGGCCAGCTTCTGCCCGATCCGTTCATCGCACTCGCCGAGAGCTTCTACGCCGGGGGCGTCCGCCACGTGGACCGCAACATCAACGATTACCGTTCCGTCGCGGGGACGTTCAAGGGCGACCTGCGTCAGGTGGCGTGGTTCCCCAACGTGCTCCTCGATATGGCTGCCTGGCAGCCGGTGACAGCGCCGTTCGTCCGCCTGCCCGACTCCGGCACGGTGGACATCCGGCGCGAGCGCTTCCGCGAGGCGGTAGACGGCGGCTACGTCGTGCTCGACCAGGAGTCGGTGGACACCTTCATGCTGAGCTCGTCGGCGGCGAGTGGCGCGTTCACCGGTGGGCTGGAGCGCCAGCAGGTCGTTGACGCGCTGCTGACGCCGTACTACTCCGGTGCGCTGTTCAGCGACATGGAGGCGGCGATCATCTTACAGGCGACGTACGGCGGGGGCAGCACCACCCCGCTGACGATCCGTATCAGCCGCGGGCTGGAGCAGGGCTTCATGGTGCCGCGCTACCGCGAGAAGCAGGTGCTCGTCTCGCCGAACGAGGTGGCCAACGTGATTCTCGGCTACCCCGGCGCGCTGAACAGCCGCTGGGCGCACGAGCTGTGGCACGTCGTCGACTTCAACGCGCCGCAGTACACTTTCCGCGGCCCGCCGGAGCAGGGCAGCCGCTGCGAGCCGGGTAAGTACCTGCTGGAGTTTATGTGGTGGGTGCAGCGCTACCCCGGCGATGCGCCGGACTGGGACTGGATGCCGATTAACAGTGGCCTGGCGCTGGCCCGCCTGCTCACGGAGAAGTATCACAACAGCCGGTGTTAGGCGGCGAGACAGCGCAAATTGACCGCCACAACCTGGTTTGCGCGCCTGCCTTGTCCTCGGCGATGCGCCGGTAGGGGCGGGTCTCAGACCCGCCCCTACGATTGCCGATGTGGCAGCGGAGCGGGTTCTTACGGCGTTTCAAGCAGGCGAGGACGATCCGTTCTTGCCTTGTCCCCGGCGGTACGTCGGTAGGGGCGGAGCATGCTCCGCCCCTACGATTGGCGATATGATGGTACGTCGCCGCTTGAAAACCCCGGCCTGAATTGTGGACAATCAAGGAGAGTCAACCCGGCGACCGCCGGGCAGGAGCACACCATATGGGGCATCCACACTATAATCCTGCCGCTACCCGGCGGCGCAATCTCGTCGGCCAGACGCCCGACACGCGCCTGAGCGTGCGGCGGCTGTTCGGCTACATCCGGCCCTACGTGGGCCGCCTGGCGCTGGGGCTGGCTGCCCTGCTGCTTTCGACGGTAGCCTCGCTTGCCTTCCCTTACGTCGTGCAGACGCTGATCGACAGCGTGCTGGCGGAGCGCAACCTCGCGCTGCTGAACCAGATCGCGGGGGTGCTGGCGGTGCTGGTCGTGGTGCGCCTCGGGCTCGGCTTCTTCCAGCGCTACCTGCTCGAATACGTGGGCGAGAAGGTCGTCATCGACATCCGCGAGGAGATCTACGAGCATCTGCACACGCTCTCGCTGAGCTTCTTCAACGAGCGGCGCTCCGGCGAGATCGTGTCGCGCCTGGCCAGCGACGTGACGCTGGTCCGCACCGCCTTGACGAACAACATCGCCACGATTCTCAACCAGCTTCTGACGCTCGTCGGCGCGCTGGCCATCGTCATCGCGCTGAACTGGCGCATGACGCTGTTCATCCTGCTGCTCGCCCCGCCGATGGGGCTGATCGCGGCGCTGTTCGGGCGCAAGATCCGGGATGTCAGCACCGACGTGCAGGACGAGCTGGCCGACTCATCCACCGTGGTCGAGGAGATGCTGCAGAACGTGCGGGTCGTCAAGAGCTTCGTGCGTGAGGACTTCGAGATCGCCCGCTACCGCGACACAATGCGGCGTACCTTTGCGGCGGCGATGCGCCTGACGCGTGTGCGGGCCATCTTCAACCCGCTGATCACCTCGCTGATCTTCCTCGCCGTGGTGGGCGTGCTGTGGTTCGGCGGGCGCGAGGTTATCGCCGGGCGGCTGACGGCGGGCGGGCTGACGTCGTTCCTGTTCTACCTGATCTTCATCGCGGGCTCGTTCGGCGCGTTTACGGGGGTGTACACGCAGCTCCAGGAGGCGATGGGCGCGACGCGCCGCATCTTCGAGATCCTCGACGCCGAACCCGAGGTCAAAGACAAGCCCGGCGCGGTTGAGCTTGAGCACGTCGAGGGGCGGATCGTCTTCGACGACGTGACTTTCACGTACGAAGATGGCGTTGACGTGCTGGAAGACGTGAGCCTCGACATTGCGTCCGGCGAGGTCCTCGCCGTGGTTGGGCCGAGCGGCGCGGGCAAGTCCACGCTGGTTGCGCTGATCTCCCGCTTCTACGACCCAACGTCGGGCCGCATCTGCGTCGACGGGCACGACCTGCGCGACGTGACGCAGAAGAGCCTGCGCGAGCAGATCGGCATCGTGCCGCAGGAGACGTACCTGTTCGGCGGCACCATCCGCGAGAACATCGTTTACGGGCGGCTGGAGGCCAGCGAGGAGGAGATCATGGAGGCGGCGAAGGCCGCCAATGCCCATGACTTTATCATGGACATGCCGCGCGGCTACGACTCAATCGTCGGAGAGCGCGGGCTGAAGCTCTCTGGTGGGCAGCGCCAGCGGCTGGCCATCGCGCGGGCCATCCTCAAAGACCCGCGCATCCTGCTGCTCGACGAGGCGACGAGCAGCCTGGACAGCGAGAGCGAGGGGCTGGTGCAGGAGGCGCTGGAGCGGCTGATGCAGGGCCGCACGACGATCATCATCGCGCACCGGCTGAGCACCGTGCAGATCGCGGACCGCGTCGCCGTGCTGGAACGCGGGCGTCTCGTCGAGCTGGGCCGCCCCGCCGAGCTGCTTGAGGCCGGCGGACTGTACGCGCGCCTGCACAGCCTCCAGTTCCAGGGGATGCCGCGCGAAGCGCCCGGCTCTGTTGATGGTGTCGGGGATTAAATTGGGGGTGGCTGAGTATCGCCGGGCGGAATGCAAGC
>CAZDLX010000177.1:4095-7166 GCA_964506005.1 uncultured Anaerolineae bacterium
GGAATGCAAGCCTTCGTAAATCGCCCGGCTACGGGTCGCTGCGCGACCTGGGCCAAGTCCCCTGGCGGCACTGCCGGAGCGACGCTCCGGCCCGCCTGCGGCGGGTCGTCCCCGCAGCGGACGATTCTACGTAGCCCGGAACTTGAGTTCCGGGCGATGGCTGCTGCCGGGCTACCGCTCGGTGATCAGCAGGTTGTCGAACAGCACCTCGGCCCGCGTGCCGTCGAAGTCCCTGAAAGTTGCCGCCGCCAGCGCAACACCGCCGACCGGCAGCTCGTTATCCTGAAGAATGGCGAGCCGCGTGCCGTTGACGTACAGCGTCAGTGTGTCGTCGATGCAGTCCGCACGGATATGGTTCGTCGCATCTCCTCGCCGGATAGCGTTGTTGCGCTCGTAGCCGATGCCGAGGTTGTACGGCCGCCCGTCGACATACTTCGTAATCGTGAAGTAGCCGTCATAGGTGATCTCGAATGCGTAGAAGCGAACGGGATCTCGCATCACACGGCACAGGACCGCCGCGCTCATTTCGCCCGCCTCGCCGGAGGTTCGCGTCGCATCCACTTCGATGCTGGCGTTGCGAGTGGTCACACCCGGCGCTGTGACATGGTACAGCAGGTTGGCGCGCAGAATGCCGATGCTGTAGCCGCCGTCGCGGTAGCCGTACGCATGCTGGTCAGTGCGGGCGGTGGGCCAGCCGCTCGTCGCGTCGGAGAAGTCATCGTAGTACAGCAGATTCAGCGCAACTTCGGCCAGCTCGGCAACCTCCGTCATGCCGTCCACACGCTCGAATACCATCTCCTGGGCGGGCGTGTAAGGGGTTTCGGGGTAGCGCAGAATCAGCGTGTTGTGATCGGGCAGCGCCACTTCCAGAATGACGGAGGAGCCATCCGCCAGCTCGAAACGGATGTGGTTGTTGTCAACGACCTGATACGCCGCCTCAGGCAGACTGCGGTCTGCCTGCCGGTTATCGACCAGGTAGCGACCATCACTGGTGAAGGTGTTGAAGATCTCGTGATCCATGCGCTGCCAGGTGCCGGGCAGGACGGTGGAGAGCGTGGCCCGCTGGGCGTCTTCAGGGCTTGAGACGTTGACCGCAGGCACGATCACATTCGGCGCTACGCCCGTCGAACCGCTGCCGGTACGCCCGTAGATGGCGCTGCACCCGGTGGCCGCCAGCATGACGAACAGCCCACTTGCCAGGATATACCAGCCAAAACTCTGCCACCTGCGTGCCATATCAGCAACCCCCTCCAACCAGTACCAATGTCCTATGCAGATGATAGGGAATCCAGGCTGCCAGCGCCACCAGGATGGTTATAGAAACGGAAGAGGGGCGCTGCGGATGCCCACAGCGCCCCTCCAGGTCTGCAGTGATCTGCCTTAGTCGGCGGGTGCCTCCGCACTCACCGTCGAGCCGATGGCGTCCGCTCCCTCTGGGATCAGATCGAACGGGCGATCCGACCGGCGGATGGCCCACAGGATCGCGACCAGCGAGAGCACGATGACGATCACGATCACGGGCGGGAACCCGCTGTACTCGACGATGATCGGCGCGATGATCAGGCCGACCAGGTTCATCACCTTGATCATCGGGTTGAGCGCCGGGCCGGCAGTATCCTTGAGCGGGTCGCCAACGATGTCGCCGACGACAGCCGCCGCATGGTTATCAGTGCCCTTGCCGCCAAAGTTGCCGTCTTCAACGAACTTCTTAGCGTTGTCCCACGCGCCGCCCGCATTCGCCATGTAGACCGCCAGCAGCACGCCGCTGACGATGACGCCGGCGAGGAAGCTGCCGAGTGCCTGCTCCTTGAGCAGGAAACCGACGGCGATGGGCGCCAGCACGGCGATCACGCCGAGCGGGATGAGCTCGTTCTGCGCAGCCTTGGTGCTGATCATCACGGCGCGGCTGTAGTCAGGCCGCTCCTCGCCCGCCCAGATAGCCGGGATACGAAGCTGGCGGCGAACCTCCGCCATCATCAGCGAGGCGGCGCGGTTTACCGCTTTGATGAGCAGGCCGCCGAACAGCGCCGGCAGCATGCCGCCGATCAGCAGGCCGACGAAGACCGTCGGATTCGAGAGGTTGATGACTTCCTCGAAGGGACCGCGGATCTCGGTGGGCCATACCCGGCGGATGTCGGTGAAGAAGGCACCGTACAGCGACAGCGCGGCGATGACCGCCGAGCCGATGGCGACGCCCTTCGTGATGGCCTTGGTCGTGTTGCCCGCCGCGTCGAGGTCTGCCATGATCTGCCGCTGCTGCGGCTCCATGCCCGCGACCTCGCCGATGCCGTTCGCGTTGTCGGCAATCGGCCCGAAGGTGTCCATGCTGACGTTGTTGCCGGTGTGTGAGAGCATCCCGACGCCGATCATGCTGACGCCGAACAGGATGTAGGTGAAGACGTTCTCCGTCTCCGTCTGCATGCTGAACAGGAACAGCCCGATGACGAGCGTCCACATGAGGAAGATGAGGCCTTCGATCCAGGCCTTGTGCCGCCGCCACTGGACGATGCCGCCTATCACGCCGATGGCGATGGAGACGATGAGCGCGATCAGCGCGATGCTCTCAGGCAGCTGGGCGGAGAAAATCAGGATGGTTGCGGCGAGCGCCGCCACGATCACGGTGACGGCCCACACGCTCGACAGATAGCCCAGGCTCATGCCCTGCAGGATGACGAGCGCCGGGCCGAAACGGGTGGCCGCCGAGATGTCTTTCACGCGGGTGCTCTCCCAGCTCGTCGCGTAGGCAGTCAGCGGGTTGAAGGCCACCGCCAGAGCCACGCCGATGGCGTTCAGCACGCCCATGCGCAGGTCGCCCGCGTAGAAGTAGGAGATCAGGAAGGCCGACGTGATGGTGATGGCGCTCGACAGCTCGTAGGAGCTGTACATCGCCGCCTCGGCGTCCTTGTTCTTCCACAGCGTGACGGCATAGGTGCCGACGATCGAGCTGATGACGCCGACGCCCCGGATAAGCAGCGGGACGATGATCCAGTGCAGGTTCCCGGTGATCTCGGCCAGGGCCAGGCCGAGGATCAGGCTGGAGACGACCGTCACCTCGTAGCTCTCGAAGATGT
>CAZDLX010000178.1:0-7104 GCA_964506005.1 uncultured Anaerolineae bacterium
TGCATACGCGGATTGAAGAAAGGGGTTAGCTCACCCGTGTCAGCATCATAGGACGCGACATCGGTGCCTTTCGAGACGTTACACTGAAAACATGACCAGGCGAGGTTGTCAGGCTCGGAGGAGCCGCCGTGCTTGAGGGCGATGATGTGCTCAACGTGAAAGGGGTAGACTGCAAAGTCCTCGGGCAGCCGGCAGTACTCGCAGCGTGCCTCCGCACGGCTGCGCACCGTGTCTCGCAAAGCAGCCGGGATGTTGGCCACGCCTAACGACCAGCGGCGATTGCTCGTGCCTTGAGTGCGAGCATTAGCCTGTCAACCTGCTGCATTTGCTCTAACTCGGTTGCCTCTTCCGGCGTGAGCGTTCCGGCATCCTGCTTATCGAGCAGCTCCAGAGCGCGCTGCCGGGTAGACGAAGGCAGTTCAAAAGCCAGGATTTCGTCGGGTGTCGCTTTCTCGACGACAAATGACAGGAAATAGTCATAGGCTGGCGTGAGCCCGGGTACAGCCATTTCGCCCTCCACAGAGATTCCTTCGCAGTATAACACAATCTCACCAGACCGGGCTCACCCCTCCAGCGCCGGCTCGAAGGCGAGCATCTTCTCCCGCCAGCCGTCCGGTATGGTGATTGACGCGTTCTGCCGGTAGTCGAAGGCGACCTGCACCGTCAGCCCCCGCGCCGCGACCCGCGGCGGCTCGCCCCCCGTTTGCTTCGTGATCGCGTACTCGAAGTCCCAGCTCTTGTTGCCCAGGCGCGAGGTGCGCAGGTGGACCGTCACCGTATCGCCAAGCTCGACCGGCAGCAGGTAGTCGCACTCGATTCGCGCGATGATCACCGACAGCTCGTCGAGCGCTCCGCGCCAGCCGATCACCTCGCGGAAGTACGCCATGCGCGCCGTTTCCATGTACGTGATGAACTTGGCATTGTTGACGTGCTGCAGCGCATCGACATCTGAGAATCGCAGCGCGATCGGGTGGGCGAAGCGGTACTGTGCGAGGTCCATCGTCTCTCCATTCCATTCGTGGTATAGTCTAACCGTTGATTGTAGCGTGGCCCGACACTTCGCGGCGCCCTTCTGGTATTTCAACCGGCACACAGGAGAGACAGCATTATGGCAGCAGCCGACCTTGACGTGTACCTGCGCGATCTCAGCCATTTCGAGTGGATGGTGCGTATGGAGGCTGTCCGCAAACTGGAGCTGCTCCAGGCCGAGTCGGCGGTTGACGAGCTGGCGGACCACGTGCTGCACGACGAAAACCAGCATGTGCGCGCTGCCGCCGCCCGCGCGCTGGGCAAGATCGGCAGCGGGCGGGCGGTTGACGCGCTGATCGGCGCGCTGGACGACGAGGCGTTCCACGTGCGCCAGGCCGCGATCTGGGCGCTCGGCGAGGTCGGCGCACCGGCGGAGAAGGCGCTGCCCGCCCTCCAGCTTCTCACCCAGAGCCCCGAGCGCTACGGGCAGGTCGAGCTGACCGAGGCGGAGGTCGCTGCGATGGTCGTTGCCCGGATCGAGTCCGAGGTTGAGGAAGCGGCGGAGGCACGGCGCAAGGCTGAGGAGGCCAGAGCGCAGGCCGAGGCGGCGAAGCAGGCCGCGGCACAAGCGCCGCAGGCTGAGGCGGCTGCGCCTGCTGCCGAAGCGGCGGCGACTGAAGCCGTTGCCGGAGCGCCCGCGGCGGAAGCCGCCGCCCCGGCGGGCGGCCTGAGCGCGCAGGATCGCCAGGAGATGCGCCGGGCGGCGCTGGCGCGCCACAAGGAGATCCTCGAGAAGATGCGCGCCGCGGGTATTGATATCTAGAGCAGCTAGACGCCAGCGGGAGCGGCCAGCCGGTCGCTCCCTTTTCGCGCCTGTGGAACGCCATGATGCGGCCCTCCGTTTTTGACCCCACCTTTGACGACTGCGAGTGGACCGACGCGTGGACCCGCGTGCCGGTGATCCAGCTTGTGCCGGGCCGCTACGCCGGTTTTGACATCGAGGCGTGGCGCATCAGCGAGGCGGATGTATGCGGGCGGCGGCTGCTGCTCGACCCGCCGCTCGACGTGCGCGGGCTGGTGATGGCGGATGGCCGTCTGTGGATGTCGGATGTGCCGCAGGAGCGCCTGATGATGTTCAACAACGCGCAGGCGTCGCGCGGGCGGGTGCTCGTCGGCGGGCTGGGCATCGGGCTGTACCCGCAGTACGCCGCGCCGCACGTCCGCGAGATCGTTGTGGTGGAGCAAAACGCCCCGCTGATCGAGGTGGTGGAGCCAGTCGCGCGGGTTGCCGCCGACGCTCACGGCGTGCCGCTGGCGGTCTACCCCGGCGACATTGCCGACGTGCTGCGTGCGGAGACGTCCGGGCTGTACGATACGATCTTCCTCGACACCTGGGATACGCTCGACGCGGCGCACCTGCCGCACGTCAACACCCTGCGCGACCTCGCCGCGCGGCACGTCGCGCCGGGCGGGCGCATCCTGCTGTGGGGCTACCGCTGGATGCTGCGTCTGTTCGAGGAGGCCTGCGCGCGCCTGCTGGCCGTCGAGCCGGGCGAGCGCCATCACTGGCTGCGCGTCATGACGCGCCAGCGGCCCGTGGTGTGGAGCTTGCTGCTGCCGGTCGTCGAGCACTTTAGCGGCGAGCCGGTCGAGGCCATGGACGCGGCGCTGGCCTGGTGCCGCGAGCACGCGACTCAGATAACGGCGCGACACTTGCCTTGAAAATAATGAGTCCACAGATTACACAGAAAGCACAGATGAAAGACGATTAGGAATCTGTGACCATCTGTGCTATCTGTGGACTCCTGGTTCCTCGTCTTGGCGTAACAGTGCAGCACTTGAACAGGTAAGGAGCACTCATGAGGGTACTGCTGCAGCGAGTCTCAAGGGCCGCTGTGACGGTCGATGGTCAGACGGTCGGGGAGATTGGCCGCGGCTTCGTAGCCCTGGTCGGCGTGGGGCACGGCGACGGGGAGGAGCAGGCCGCGTGGCTCGCGGGGAAGGTCGCCGGGCTGCGGGTCTTCGAGGACGCCGATGGCAAGTTCAACCTGTCGCTGCACGACGTGGGCGGCAGCGTGCTCGTCGTGTCGCAGTTCACGCTGTACGCCGATGCCAGCCGGGGCCGCCGCCCGGCCTTCGTGGATGCCGCGCCGCCACAGATCGCCGAGCCGCTGGTCGAGCGGTTCGCCGCGCTGCTGCGCGAGAAGTACCGCGTGCCCGTAGAGATGGGCGTGTTTGGTGCGCACATGCTGGTCGAGCTCGTCAACGACGGCCCGGTGACGATCATGCTGGAGCGGGATTGACTGAGTCCACGAATGACACGAATCTCACTAATGTTTTCTTCATTTGTGTCATTCGTGCCATTCGTGGATCAACTCTTCTTTTGTGAAATCTGTGCCATCTGTGGATTCAATAACCCCCGGACCTCTCAGCCCGGGGGTTTTGCTTTACCTTACTCTTCATCCTCGTCTTCTTCTCGAGCCGCCTGTTCGCGCCGTGCCTTGAACGGGTCCAGCGGGCGGAACTCGACGACGGGCTTGCCCTCCGCGCCCGCCTCGCGCCGGGCCTCGTGCCCCGCCGTGGCCTCACGGTCGGCCCGCAGGCCCGGTGACGGCTGGGGCGGCGGCGGCGCCTGTGACGCGGGGGTCGGAGGCGGCGTCGCCTGCGGCGGTGATGGCGGCGGCGGCGCAGCAGGCTGGGCCGGCGGTGGTGCGGTCGGCGTAGCCGGGGGCTGCGCCGGAGTCCCTGCCGGGGCGCTCGGCCTGCTCATCGCCTTCTGCCGCTGCCCGGCGTCGATCTGCTTGTATACGATGTACACGCCCAGCGCCAGCGCCACGAGCGCCCAGTTCGCCGCCGATGGGAACCAGATCGAGAGCGTTGCCGCCAGCACAAAACCTGCCGCCAGCCACAGCGCCCAGTCGAGGCGGCGCACCGTCAGCCACAGTGCCAGGCAGACCGCCGCCAGCGCCACATTCAGCACGATGTAGAACACCCCGCTGCCCGGCTGGAGCAGTGTGAACACTGCCAGCGTCGCCACGGCGATGAGCGTCAGACCGCCGGCGGGCAGCAGCGGCCACCACGTCGCGCGGTTGCGCATGTAGGCTACCCAGAACGGCAGCGCGGCGGCGAGCAGCCCCAGCGCGATCAGCGTGGGCCGCGAAATGTCGAATATCGTCAGGCCGAGCAGCGCGGCGAGTGCCACCAGTGCGTAAGCCGGGATGAGCCCCCACCAGCGTGCGCGGTTGCTCAACCACACGGCGGCAAACGGCGCGGCGATCAGCACGAGCGCCGCCATGCCGAGAACCTGCCAGTACAGCCGCGGGAACCCCAGCAGCAGGACCAGCACCGCCAGGCTGAAAAAGATCCAGGCTGCCAGCGCCGCCCACCACTCCCGGCGCACCAGCCAGCGCACCGCGAACGGCACGGCGACCACGGCGACGCCCGCCGCCACCAGGAACGGTGACGGCGCAGCGCCGTTGAGCAGGCCGAGACTCGTCAGCAGGAAGGCCGCCCCGCCGCCGATGAGCACGCCGGCCCAGACCCACGCCAGGAACGACGTGGCGCTCGGGCGGCTCGCTGGCGGGGTGGGTGGATTTTGTGCCATGTCGCTACCTCGCTTCCGGCTCTACAGGCCTGCTGTTCACTGGACGCCGTCTCACTCAGGCGTGGTCGGCGTCTGGGCCGGTCCCGCGGGTGCCGAGCGGCTCGTACTCGTCCGGCGCACGGTCGGCTTGGGGCCCGTAGCGCGGCCGCTCAGGCGCGCGCTCGACGATCTGCGGGCGGCTGCCGGTGAACTGCCGGGCCAGCAGAATGATGCCGGCAAGCAGCAGCGCGGCAGGGATGACATACTCGAATGCGCTGGAAACCAGCCCCAGCCCGATCGCCAGCATGATGCCGCCAGGGATGAGCGCCCACCAGTTCTCACGGTTGCGCAGGTACACCACCAGGAACGGCAGCGCGATGGCGAACATCACATATGCGCCGGTGATGTCGCCTGAGTTCATGCGGACCCACATCATATTTTCCAGCAGGAGCAGGCCGACGACCGCGCCCATCACGTAGGCCGGGATCAGCGCCCACCAGTGCTCGCGGTTCAGCGCATACACGATCAGGAAGGGCAGCCCGATGGCGCTGAGCACGTAGACTGCAATTAGATCGCCAGAGAACATGTTGAACATGTTCAGCGTTGTGAGCGCCAGCAGGCCGGCAATCGCGCCGAATACGTAAGCCGGGATCAGCGCCCACCACTGGCTGCGGTTGGTCAGGTAGACCACCACAAAGGTGAGGCTGATGCCGCCCATAATCACCATCCAGATCACTTCGCTCAGGTTGACGCCTACCCACTGATTGAGCAGGAAGATCCCGCCCAGAAAGATCAGGATAAGCCCCCAGATCCAGCCGTACCGTTCTCCACCACGTGATTTTTCCATCGTCTACTTCCTCAGATACCCCGGGCTAAGCGCCCGTCTGTTGCGAGTCACTACTCATTACGCACGATGCCCGGCACCGGTTGTATCGCAGGTTAATCCCGCGCTGTATCCGCGCCGATAGTCAGCGCGGCGAGCGCGACGAACGCGATGGTGAGGATGGCCCAGGCCACGGGGCTGAGCGCCACCGCCGAGCTGCCGGCCAGCATCACGACCAGCCCTGCGGCGAAGATCGGCCACAGCCCGCTCAGCACATGCCGGGAACTGCTGCGAGTCTCCATACCGGTTCTGCCTCCTCTCGACCTTCCGCTCTCCCTACACTCCGGCGGATCGAAGAGGCCGCGCGTACGCGGCCCTTCGATCCTCTTCACTACCAGTACTAGCGGTCACTCTCGGGCCCATTGCTGCCCCGCGCACCCAGCGGCTCGAACTCCGGCAGAGGGCGGTCAGCTTCCGGCCCGTACTGCGGCGTCGCCGGCGGTGCCTGGACAGGCGTCTGCGCGCGCTTCGCGCCGCCGGCCTGCCGGACGAGCAGGTAGACCCCCACGGCGATCAGCACTACCGGCACCAGGTACGCCATCCCCGCGACGAGGAAGGCCGTGGCAATCGTCGCCATGATGCCGCCCGGGATCAGCGCCCACCAGTGCTCGCGGTTGCGCAGGTACACGTACAGGAAGGGCAGCGCGATAGCATAGTTGATGTACGCCGCCACCAGCTCACCCCGCAGCCACGAGCCGAGCAGGATCAGCACGCCGATGGTGCCCATCGTGTAGGCCGGGATCAGCGCCCACCAGTGCTCGCGGTTGCGCAGGTACACGTACAGGAACGGGAAGCCGATCGCGAACATGATGAACGCGCCCACGAACTCGCCCGGGATGAAGCGCAGCGTGCCCAGGAAGATGATGCCCGCGATAACCTCCGCAGCGTACGCCGGGATCAGCACCCACCAGTGCTCGCGGTTCCGCATGTAGTAGCTGTAAATCGCGACACCGCCGACGGCGAAGGCCGCTGCCCACAGCATCCCGCCGATGAAGCCCGGCAGGAGCTGGTTCAGCAGGAAGATGCCGCCCAGCCCGATCAAGGCCACGCCGAGCAGCCAGTTCAGATTCGTATTGCTATTCCTCGTCTCCGAGTCCATGTGTCAGTCCTTTCGATCATAAAGTGTGCTGGGCGTCCCGGAATAATGCCGGTTGTGCTCAGGTGTTCGCTCTAATTACCTGTACGCACATGGTGTGGGGAAGTTGTAGCGTTTTCGGAAAACCTGGCCACCTGTGGGGCAGGCAGCGCGATCACGTCGTAGGGGAGGGTCTCAGACCCCGCCCCTGCCCCCTGAAAGGGGGAAGTGCCCCGAAGGGGCGAAGGGGGTTGGAGGTTGTTTATGCGGCCCGGAATATGTGGTCAGATGACAGATGGATGGGCTGTTCGCGGCCTTAGTCCGTCGGGTTGGGGCCGGAGCGGATCGCGTCGCGGATCTCGCGTGAGAGCTCGCCGGCGGCGGCGCTGTGCAGCATCTCCAGCGTGCGCGGGCGGGGCAGGTCCACGTCGAACGCCGCCTCAAGGTGGCCGGGACGCGGGCTCATCACCAGCACGCGGTCGGAGAGCAGCACCGCCTCGCCGATGCTGTGCGTGACCATCAGCACGGCGCTCTGCCGCGCCTGCCAGATGCGCAGCAGTTCCTCGCCGAGCGTGTCCCGCGTCATGGCGTCGA
>CAZDLX010000179.1:0-163 GCA_964506005.1 uncultured Anaerolineae bacterium
GGCTGTTGGCTGTTAGCCATAGAGCGAGCGCAGCGAGCGAGCTATAAGCAATTAGCTATACGCGACCAAAAACCGCACGGCAGACGCCATGCGGTTTGTGTGTCGGGGCGGTCGGATTTGAACCGACGACCTCACCGACCCGAACGGTGCGCGCTATCCGAGC
>CAZDLX010000179.1:173-7095 GCA_964506005.1 uncultured Anaerolineae bacterium
GCCTTGATGCTGTGTGCGAGACGTCGGGCCTCCATACGGAGCGTCTCTCGAAGGTTGCGTACAACGTAGTTGTGACCAAACCCCACAGCGAATGGAAGTATACCGCAGGGGTACCTGCTTGACAAGCGATTCGCGTTGTTCTTGCGGGATTCTATGCGGCCCAACGATAAAGAGAGCCAGGCTGCCCCGGCTCTCTTCCGTGCTGCCGGATGCGAGGGTTAGTCAATACTAAAGCTGTGCACGATAGCCTCGACGACCGGCTGCCACTGTGAGATCAGGTCTTCGTCGCCGCCGCTCGCCATCATCACGGTGTCGCGGATCGTTACGCGCACGCCGCCGGGCAGCTCGACTGTGTAAAGCGTCTCCTCGTACGGCGTCTGCTCGACCATCACGATCAACCCGTTGACTTCGAGCGTCTCGCTGTGCGGAATCTCGCCGGTCTGGCCGGTGCTGACCTCGACGGATACGGGGGTGATCGCGCCAGCGCCATCTCCCGGAGCGAGCGTGATGACACGATCCACGGGCACGTCCTGGCCGACGATGGATGCTTCCTGCAGAAACCAGCTCGACGGGTACTCGAAGCTAAAGCCGTACTGCTCGTCGCGGTATACGGCGTGGTCGCCGGTCTGGTCCGCCGCTTCCGGCTCGTCGGGGCCTGCAAGCGCGGCAGCACAGTCGATCTCCGAGATGAGCCAGACCTCGCCGTGCCGCTCCAGCCTGACGGGCACCGTGTGGTATGTGCGGGTGCTGGACAGCATCGACGTCTCGACCTGCGCGCTGGCCTGCTCGCCCTCGATCACGATCTCCTTCACGTTGATCCACTGTGGGGTGTCTTGCGCGCACATCACAGGGTCGTAGCCGCCCGGCCCCATCGAGAGCAGGGCCTCCTCAACTGCCTCCTTGAGCCCAGGTGTCAGATAAGGGCTGTCCCTGTAAATCTTGTCTACCATCGGGTTGTGGAAGTTGCCGTTGGCGTCCGGCGTCGAGTAGTCCATCCAGTACTCGAAGAAGGCTTGAACCGACTCCTGCGGGGTGCTAGCGGTAACCGGTTCCGGCTCGGGCGTGGCCGTCGGCTCGACGTTGGGCTCGCTCACGCACGCGGTGAACAGGAGCCCCGCCAGTACAATAATCATCACGAGGCCCGGCTTACGTTGTGTCATTCTGTCACTCCCATCGTGATTTTGGCGGCACCACTGCCGCCCGGCTACTCTCAGCGTACACAGGACAACACGCGCGTGTGACCGGGCGGGAGTCGGGAATCCACGCTCCCTATACGGCCAGACACGACCCTGCCCACCTGGCCAGGGTCGTGTGTGTTTTGCGACACACCCGCCGCGTGCTATGATCACCGCGGCCTTCTAGCTGATCGGATATTCAATGGCAGGTGTTGAAGAAGAGACAAAACGCCCCGCAACGCTGACCGACTGGCTCCGCCAGATGGGCGAACCGATTACGGCTGGCGGGGCGCGCCTGTTCGCCGCGCTGGGGCTGACGCCAAATGCGATCACGGTCCTGGGTGCACTCGTCGCGCTGGTCGCGGGCTACCTGGCCGCGCGCGGGATGTTTGTGTGGGCGGCGGTGGCGATGGCGGTCGGCATGCCGCTCGACGCCTTCGACGGCTCGCTGGCGCGGCTTACCGGCAGGGTGTCCCGCGCAGGGGCGCTGCTGGACTCCACGCTCGACCGCTACGCCGAGTTCTTCGTGCTGGCGGGGTTGGCCTACTACTTCGCGGGGGTCGGGAGGGCCGTGCCGGTACTGCTCGTCATCGTGACGCTGTTCGGCTCGGTGATGGTCAGCTACGTCCGTGCCCGTTCTGAGGGGCTGGGAATTGACAACAAGGTTGGCGTCATGACGCGGGTTGAACGCCTGGCGGTGCTGTTCCTGGCGCTGCTGACGGGCTACGTCGTCGTCGGGTTGTGGGCGCTGGCCATTCTCACCCACCTGACAGTGGCCCAGCGTGTCGGGTATGCGCTTCGTAAGCTCGGTGCCGAAGACCGCCCGGGGGACGCCGGGTGAGCGTCTTAACGCGCAGCGGGCTCCAGCTTGGTGTGGTCACCGCGAGCTACTTCGGGCTGATCGTACTGATCGGGCTGGCTGCGGCTGTGGTCGTCGCGGCGCGAGAGGCGCGGCGTCAGGGCGAGGACCCGGGCGAGCTGCTGCGCCTTGCCATCTGGGCCGGAGCGGGGGCGCTGATCGTCGGACGGCTGCTGTTCGTGCTTAATCCGCCGCCGTCCGTCGCCCTGCTGTACTCGCCCGGCTGGTATCTACGCCATCCTCTGGATTTACAGGCCGGGCCGCTGGCAGTATGGAACGGGGGCCTCAGCCGCGCGGGGATCATCCTGGGCGCGGGGCTTGCGGTGTCTGTGGCGCTTCGCCGCCGCAGGTTGGACGTGTCCACATGGGCGAACATCCTCGCCCCGGCGCTGCTCGCCGCCTTCATCGTGATGCCGTGGGCCAACGTCGCCAACGAGCAGCTGCTCGGACCGCCGACCGGGCTGCCGTGGGGTATGGCGATTGAACGCCGCGTGCCGCCGTATGCTGACCTCGATCTTTACCCACTCTCCACGCGTTTCCACCCAACGCCTGCCTACCTATCGTTCTGGGCGCTGCTGGCTGCGGGCGCGTGGGCTGCCATCCGTCGCCGTCTGGCTGCGCTGCCGGCTGGCGGCTCATTCGTCCTTGCGGCGGCGCTGCTCGCGCCGGGGCTCTTTGCCGCCGACTTCCTGCGGGTAGACGTGGCGCGCCCAGCGCTGGGGCTCACCGCACTGCAGTGGCTTGCGCTCGCCGTTCTTGCCGGGGTGGGGGGGCTGGCCTGGCGTTGGCGCGCCCGCTCCCGGGTGCTGGCTCCACAGGCAGGCCGGTCTGCCCCGCGCACGTGAGTGTGGAGCCGTAGCCAGAGGCGTTATAATCGGATTCACACCTTCGAGTTTGGCCTCGACGGCCTGCTGGATTATGATAATGCGTCTCGCCGCACCCGGTGCTCTGCGATACTGGACGAATGGCGCGCTCACCGGATACCCTAGCACTTGATCCTGCGCTGCTTGCGGCTGCGGCTGCTTGTTGAGAGGCTGCGTTGACATGCCAAAGCTCGTAATCCTCGGTTCTGCTTCGGCGGTGCCTGACGCGGAGCACGAAAACTCCCACATGGTCCTGCAGGGCGAGCGGTCCTCGGTGCTGATCGACTGTGTTGGGCGCCCGCTGGTGCGTCTGCAGCAAGCCGGGATCGACCCTGCCGAGATCAGCGATATTATCCTCACCCACTTCCACCCCGACCACGTGGCAGCGCTGCCGGGCTTCCTGATGTCGGTGTGGCTTCTGGGGCGTACAGCCCCGATGCGCATCTACGGGCCCCATCACTGCCTGCAGCGCGTCGAGGACCTGATGATGGCCTACCACTGGGATGAGTGGGCCGGTTTCTTCCCCGTCGCGTTTCACCACCTGCCGGAGCGTCAGGGCGTGCACGTCCTCGACAGCGCCGACTTCCACATCACCGCCGCCCCTGTAAAGCACTTTGTCCCGACCATCGGGCTGCGGGTGGTCGTCAAGGACACGGGCTTTGTCTTTGCCTATTCATCTGACACGGTGCCAACCGACAGCATGGTGCAGCTTGCCAACCAGGCGGATCTGCTCATCCACGAGGCGACGGGCGACGACCCGCTCGGCCACTCAAGCGCCGCCCAGGCGGGGGGCGTTGCCGCGCGAGCCGGGGCGCGCCGGCTGGGGTTGATTCACTACAACGTGTGGAACCGGACGCGAGAGCAGCTTCAGCAGCTTGTCGAGGATGCGACGTCGACTTTCGAGGGGGAAGTCTTTCTGTGCGAGGACCTGCAGGCGATTGAGCTGCGTCCGTAGCAGCACCGTTTCGAGAACATGCGCCAGCCGCCACCCTCAGATGGCGGCTGTTCTATTGCGGAGCTACAGGCCGGGGGAGGGGGTTCCCGTTGCCTCGACGAGCCAGGTGTAAGCCTGATCCTCGTGCTTGAACGCCTTTACCAGCTCACCCTCAGGCAGCATGTCGCCCGCAAAGCTCAGGGCAACCTGGACTAACGGGCCGCCGCCGACGATGGCGATGCGCGAGCGCTGCATCTGGCTCTCGTCGAGGCTGGGGAACGACAGCGTCTTGATGACGTCGCCAAGCTGGGAGTAGGCCGCCATCAGGTCAAAGTTGCGAATATCGGCGAGAATGAAAGCCGGCTCCGCAGCCTCGGCGAGCGAGACAAGCTCGGCATGCAGGGCTTCGAGCTCGGTTGGCTGCACGGGGCTGTGGAGACGCACGGCGACGATGCGGCGTTCTGCGTCGAGCCAGTCAAATTCGTAGGGCATAGGCTGTGTAGTCCTCCCCAGCTAAGCGCGCCGAACACGGCGATTCAAGTAGAGGGATTGTACTCGGGCGGGCTGTGCTGCGGCAAGCGACGGTTACTCACAAGGCGTGAGCAAGGGAAGCCGCCAGCCTGTGTTAAGATCACGTAAAAGACGCCTCTGGGCCGCCAAATCGCTTGTGCAAATCGCCGGCTAATGATAAAATTCCTTAGCTTAATCTGAAACATTTGTTTCATATCTCTCTGAAGGAAACAGAGCGAATTGTCAAACGGAACCGAGCTGAAGGTGAAGACCCCCTGGACCGCGAGCAGCGGTCTGTGGTCGCGATCGCTGTGGCTGGAAGTCCTGGCCTTTGTGGTGGTGGCCGTTTTTGCGTTCAGCGTCGTCGCGACGGTGCTCGACAGCCGCGACAGCGTGGTTGCGCAGGCCGCGCCCGCTGTTATCGTCGAGCAGGCGGCTGCCGCTCCGGCGATCTTTGAGGTCGAGAGCCAGCCTTCAGTGACGGTGCTGGCACCGGTCTTCTCTCCGTCGGTGGATTACTGGGAAGACGAGATCGTGGCCTGGGCCGCGCAGTACGGGGTTGATCCGAACGCCGCTGCCACGCTGATGCAGATCGAGTCGTGCGGCAACCCGTCCGCGCAGTCCTGGGCCGGCGCGACAGGGCTGTTCCAGGTGATGCCCTTCCACTTCTCCGAGGGCGAGAACATGTTCGACCCCGATACCAACGCCAGCCGGGGCATGGCTTATTTTGCCCAGGCGCTTGAGCGCTCGAACGGGCACGTCGGCATGGCGATGGCAGGCTACAACGCCGGGATTGGCGTGCTGTCGCGCGATTACTCGACCTGGCCTCACGAGACCCAGCGCTACTACCGCTGGGGAACCGGCATTTACCGCGAGGCCAGCGCTGGCTGGGAGACCAGCCCCACGCTGCAGACGTGGCTGGATGCTGGCGGGCAGTCGCTGTGTGACCAGGCTGAGCAGAGCCTCGGACTGCGCTAGATTACGGCTGTACGGCTCGCCGAGACGACGAATTCACTGCCGCCCCAGACTGCGGGGCGGCAGTGCCGTTTCTACGGACTATTCTTATTCATCTATAATGCTGCCGCGCTATACTGACTTGGGTTGCGCTGCCACCATATGGTAAAATGCATTCGGTGGTGCCGGGCCGCTGGGCCTGGCTCATCTGCATAGGGCAGGCATTACGGTATGTATTAAGCCAGGTGGTTCCGAGTGGTACGCTGTCAGTCGCCGGGAGTCAGTTGAGTGAAGACGATGCAGAGTAAAGACGACCCAGTCAGAGGAGCGCGCGGCGAGGCACGACAGGTCCACATCTTACGGGGTGGCCGCGAGTGGATGGTTGTGCGCCGGGCAAAGCTTTGGCAGCCGCCCACTGATGTGTTTGAGGAAGACGACCGGTTGATCGTTCTTGTTGAGATTGCAGGTATGAAATCTGCCGATTTTCACATCTCGCTGACGCCCCAGCAGCTCGTCATCAGCGGTACGCGGATGGTTCGCGAGCAGAACTGCACTGCATATCACCAGCTTGAGATCCCGTATGGCGATTTCAGGACGCACGCGACGCTGCCCTGGCCGGTGGCCGAGGAGAGTGTCACGGCGCAGTACGAGGACGGTTTGTTGCGTGTCGTGCTGCCCAAAGCGGCGACAGAATCAGTTCGCGTGATACCCGTCGGTCGCGGCCGCGACTGAGTGCCTCCCCGCAGGTAGCCCGGGCCACACAATTTCTGATGTATTGGACTGGAGTATTGATTAATGACGCTTGCCGGAGAGAACAAGCGCAACGATCCTGCCGACGAGCAGGAGCACGAGAACGAGCAGCCTGAAGAGCAGGCTCCTGACGAGACGACGCCTGCCGAGGCTGAAGGCAGTATCGAGATTAAGCGCCATACCGGGGACGACGAGGAAGATATCCCCGAGATCCCGGATGAGCTGCCCGTCTTGCCGCTGCGCGGTCTGGTTGTTTACCCCGAGACGGCGGTTCCGCTGCTCGTAGGGCAGCCGCGCTCTATTCGCCTCGTCGACGACGTGGTAGGCGGCGACCGTCTCGTGGCGCTCGTCGCCAGCCACAACCCGGACAACGAGGAGCCCGCGCCGGAGGAGATCTACACTATCGGTACGGCGGCGGCCGTTCACCGGCTGTTCCGCGCGCCCGACGGCACGATCCGGCTGCTGGTGCAGGGCCTGGCCCGCATCCGCGTGACGGAGTACACGGCGACCGAGCCGTACCTCACCGCGAAAGTCGAGCAGATCCCGGAGACCGTCGAGGAGAGCATCGAGGTTGAAGCCCTGATGCGCACCATCGGCGACCAGTTCCGGCGTCTGAGCGAGCTGGTCCCGAGCATCCCCAACGAGCTCCTCGCCACCGCGCTGAGTATCGAGGACCCGCTGCAGCTCGTCTACACCGTTGCGACCTACATGCGCATGGACCTCAAGGACGCGCAGGCGCTGATCGAGATGGATGGCTCCATCGAGAAGCTGCGCCGCGTGATGGCTCTGCTCAACAAGGAGCTCGAAGTCCTCGAGCTGGGCCGCAAGATCCAGGAGGACGCCCAGTCGGAGATCGACAAGGTGCAGCGCGAGTACT
>CAZDLX010000180.1:0-2663 GCA_964506005.1 uncultured Anaerolineae bacterium
TGTACAGCGCCCACAGCTCGCTGAGCCGCGCCTCCAGCCGCGCCGCAAGCGCCTCGCCGCCCGCCGTCGTCACGTCGTCGTGATTCTCGAACACGACGTAGGGCACTTCGACCCCACCCACGTGCAGGTAGCCCGGGTCCGGCGCGCTGAACGCCTCCCAATCGACCTCTTTGTAGATGCGCTCCATCTTCTCATCCGGCAGGCCATGCTCGAGGATGCTGTCGGCACGCTCGGGGTTGTAGCGCCGCCGGTTCTTCCTGAGCGACTCCTCGTACGAGACGTCGATGTACAGCACCGCCGCCCGACGCAGGATGGCCTCGGGCAGATGGTCGAACGCTGCCCGGAAGCCGCCGTGCTCGGTCCCGCGGGCGAACTCGATGATGGCAGTGTGATCTTCGTGGAATCCCGGCTCATCGCGCAGCAGCTTGGCGTACTCCAGCCCGATGCGCTCGACCAGCAGGTGCCACTGGTACTCGTGCTTGAAGTAGCCCTCGGCATCGGTGTGCAGGCGCGGATGCCCCATGCGCTCGAGGATGTCGTCCTCCTCGAACCACGTCCACAGCATCGGGAAGTCGTCGATCTCGCGGAACGGCCCGATGTGGAAGCGCCGTTCGCGCTCGTCGTCGGGAAGCTGCTTCAGGAAGTGGATGATCTCGCTCTTGCCCGCGGCGGGCCGGGCGATGAGGATCAGCACGTCGAAATGATTGTCGGGCATGAAATTCTGCTCTTTCTGCTAACGTGTTACGGATGCTCAGAGACCAGCTCCGGCGAGAACGGGCCCGCGCGCCCCTCCGGCCCGGTGGCGGCGACGCTCACGGCATAGGGCCCGGCGAGCCGTGTTTCGTCCAGCTCATCGAGCGGCAGGCGGGCGTCGCGCGTCGTGATCACCTGCTCGAAGGCGTGGCTCTCCAGGCTGCGCACCCCGACGGCGTACCCTACTGCGCCCTCGACCGGCTCCCAGGCCAGCGCGCCTGCTTCAAGTATGACGCCCGGCGGAGGCGGCGGCGAGGCGGCGAGGTTCAGCACGGCGGCGAGCGCCAGCCGGGTCGCCTGCTGCATGTAGGTCGGAGACAGGCGCTCGGGCAGGTCTTCGGCGTTGTGCTGCCGGCTCGCATCCTCCAGCGGCTCGATGAAGCGCACGGCAGGGTAGCCGGCCTCGCTGAACGGCACGTGGTCGGAGTAGCGGTACGGGCGGTCGATGGCGGGCTCGACCGAAACGTCGAAATCGGGCAGGTAAACGCGGCCAAACAGGTCGATGCTGCGGGCAAGCTGGCGTGACGGCGAGCCGTCGGGCGGGGCGGAGAACAGCCGGATGCTGCCCTCGCCGTCCGGGCCGGCGGCATTGCCGACCATGTCAAGCACCAGCACGGCGCGGATGTCCTCGCCGGATGCCAGCGCCTGCCCGGCGAAGTGGCAGCTGCCCTGCGTGCCGATCTCCTCGGCGGCGAAGGCGACCAGCACAACGGTCGCGGGGTGGGGCTCGCTCCCCGCCAGCACCCGCCCGATCTCCAGTAGCACCGCGACGCCGCTGGCGTTGTCGTCCGCGCCGGGCGCGCGCGCTGCCGTGTCGAGGATCTCGGGTCCGCGCGAGTCATAGTGCGCGCCGACCAGCACGATACCCGCCGCCGGGTCGGTGCCGGGGAACCGCGCGACGACGTTCACCTGCTCGGCCTGCAGGCCCTCATAGGCGGCGGTGAACGGGTCGTAGGCCACGGCGACCTCGCCGGGCAGGCTGCCCAGCGTTTCGTAAATGTACAGAGCGGCTTCTTCCCGCGTGGCGCTGCCAAAGTGGCGGCTCTCGATGGCCGCCAGCCCGGTAACGTCGCCCAGCAGGCGCTCGGCGGAGACTTCCGCCAGCCGGGAGGCGACCTCCGGGGCAGGGGAGAGCAGCGGGCCGTCGCCGGGTGCGGCGGTAGGGGCCGGCGAGGTCGTCTCGGCGGGCGCAGCGGGTTCGGGGGGCGCGGTGGGTTCGACGGCAGTTGCACTCGCGGCGGGCTCGGGGATGGCTGTCGGTTTGGGCGGGCGCGCCGGGAGGTTGCAGGCGAGCGCCGCCGCCGCGAGCAGCCCCGCGCCTGCCAGAGATCGAAGTTGCGCCCGCATTTCCCCTCCTGCTACTCATGACATGCCCGCCCATTCTACGCGGCGGCTAGGCAGGGTTCAAATAATCGCCGGCAGGCACCTAACCCGCCCGTGGCACGTAGTAGATTATAGAGATTCCAGCCGGCAAGGAGGTGGCGAAGTGAACATGCAAACCGGGCCAGCGCCCGGGCAGACGCTGGAGCGCTGGCTGCTGTGGACGGGCGTGATCGAGATTGCGAATACCGGCATCTTCTCCTTGCTGTGGTGGGTGCTCAACCGCGCGATCCCCGGGAGCAACGACGTGCTCTCGCTCGCCGGGTTGATGACGTGTAATCTCGTGCTACTCGTGGGCGGAGTCTACTGGCTGCTGAAACGCGGCGGCTTCTTCGTTCGCACCCCCGCCCCGCTGCGGCTGCGCCTGCTTCGGGCCGCCTACGTGCTGACCGGACTGGCTCTGCTGGTCTTCCCCGCGCTGGTGATCGCGCGGCTGGTGGCGGGCGTTCCCGTCGAGTGGGGCGATGCGGCGCTAGGAGCCGCCTTCTGGCTGTTTGCCGCGGGAGAGTTCGTGCACTACTTCGTCTTCA
>CAZDLX010000180.1:2763-7070 GCA_964506005.1 uncultured Anaerolineae bacterium
GGAGCCGCCTTCTGGCTGTTTGCCGCGGGAGAGTTCGTGCACTACTTCGTCTTCAAGATCAACATGCGCCGCTACGAGCGCCGGGCATCGGCCCAGCACCGGCGGCGCGTGCCTGCACGCCTGCGCCGTGAGCTGCACCGCGCGGCGGCGCAGGCTCGTTCGGAGGCCCGCGCAGCCGAATAGCGCAAGCGGAGGGCCTGCGCTATCATAACGCGCATGAGTGACGACAGGAAGGCCCGCCGCCCATTCGGAGAGCGTGACGACGACGAGCGTCAGCGCCCTTTTGGCGCCCCACCTGGCCCGGCGGAGCTGCCCTCGCAGCCCGACTCTGCAGCTCGCGAAGAAGCCGAAGCCGCGCCGAGCACGGCGCCCCGGTACACGTATGGCTCGTATGGAGCCCCGCCGCGCAGCCGCGCGATGGAGTCCGCTTACCAGGGCCTGCGCGAGCCCGACGACGAAGCCGAGCCGGAGCCCGAGCCTGAACCCGAGCTGTACTTCGAGCCCGACTTCGGCGACGATGACGCGCCCCGCGAGATCGCCGCAGCAGCCCCGGCCCGCGCGCGGCGCCACCGCCGCACCGAAGACTACCCCGCCATCCGGCCCTCGCTGGTGTTCCGTACGATGGGCAGCGTGCTGCTGCTGGCAGCGGTGATCGCGTCGGTGCTGACGTGGTGGACCCCGAACGCCTTTCTGCCTTCGACGTCTATGGACCAGCTCTCGGTCGCGCTCGCCACGCAGTCGAGCATGGTGGTTCCGCCGCCGCCCACGGCGACGCCCGAGCCCACACCGCTCGTCTCGCCGACACCCGCGCCTCCGCCCCGGCAGCGCATCGGCGTGGTGGCGGGGCACCGCGGGCCGCATCCGAGCACCGGCCTGCCCGACCCCGGCTCGATCTGCCCGGACGGGCTAACCGAGGCGGAGATCAACCTGTCCATCGCGGAATACGTGGTTGACTGGCTGGGCCAGCATGGCTATGAGGTCGAGCTGCTCGACGAATTCGACGCGCGGCTGGCGGGCTATGAGGCCGATGCGCTCATCTCGATCCACGCCGACTCGTGCGACTATGTGAACGACATCGCGACCGGCTTCAAGGTGGCGAGCTTCAGCGAGTCCAGCACGCCTGTCGAGGACCAGCGCCTCGTCCAGTGTCTCACCAACCGCTATGCGACGACCACCGGCCTGCCGCTGCACCAGAGCGTGACCTTCGACATGACGCAGTACCACAGCTTCCGCGAGGTTGGCGCGGGGACGCCCGGCGCGATCATTGAGGTCGGCTTCCTGTACCTCGACCGTGACTTCCTGACCGGCAGCCCGGATGTTGCGGCGCTGGGCATCGCGCGCGGGGTGCTGTGCTACCTGCGTGACGAGCCGGTCGATGGCCCGGCTAGCCCGCCCACCGCCGATGTGTCCGCGGAACAGCCCGCCGGGGAAGCGCCGGTCGAACAGCCCGCTGAACCCCCTGTCCCCTGATGTGACCTGCCAGGAGTACGACGTATGAGTGACGAGAAGGTGCTGGTTGTCTATACCCGGTCATCGTTCTGCCCCTACCAGCGCAAAGCCGATCGCGTCTTCGATAAGTACAATCTCGAATACCGGGTGATCCTGATCAATCAGGACCCGGAGGCAGAGCGCCGCGTGCTGGACTGGACGGGGTTTAAGTCGGTGCCGACCATCATCGTGGCGCGGCCCGGCGAGGATTTGCCCTGCGAGGAGCCCGCGCCGCTGCCGAAGGGCAGCAGCCCCCGCGGCATTGACCGGGGCAGCATGATCACCGAGGCCTCAGAGGAGCAGCTTGAAACCTGGCTTCGCAAGCACGGATTCATCGAGAACGGCGACGGGTAGGGCGGCGCTGAAGATCCGGTATTACCCCATCCCCCGTGCAGTTGGCATAGGCAGCTGCTTGGGAGAAATGGCTATGCGATTTCTCTACGGCCCTTTCCCCGCCAGTAGGGAAGGGGAGTGTTACCATCTTGCCACTCCCTGCTTGCGGGGAGGGGACGCCGAAAGGCCTCAGGATTTTCGTCAGGGGTGGGGTTAGCCCCCCTACGTCCCCAGGTCGCGGCGCTCGAAGACGAGCACCCCAACCAGCGCGAACAGCGCGGCCAGCCCCACCAGCAGGCCGAAGTAGCCCCAGTTCAGGCCGTCGAACAGGACGGTATCGCCCGCGTAGTATGTCCAGGGCGAGATGTCTCGAACCCAGCCGGGTAGGTCGGTGATGGGCTGGAGCGTGTACAGGAAGTAGGTGACGACGGCCAGCCCGGCGGAGACGCCAACTGCAAGACCCTGCGAGCCCTTGACCCCTGTCAGGCCGAGCGCCAGCGCGCCGAAAAACAGCGTGATCGCGAGGATCGCCAGCATGCCCTCCAACAGCCGCCCGGCGTTCACATCCAGGTCGATAGCCACACCGCCGATCAACATGCCCACGTAGCAGGCTGCCAGCACGAGCACCGTGAACGTGACGAGCGCCCCCAGCTTCGAGAGGAAGACTCGCCAGCGCGGCACCGGGTTCGACAGCAGCAGGTCGAGCGCGCCGCTCTCCTCCTGGCGGCTGAGCAGGCCCCCGCCGAAGCTCACAGCAAAGGCAATGGTCAGTGCTGGCAGGAAGAAGTTGAACATCTCGACGGACAGGTAGCCCTCCAGCGTGTCGAGTGACGCCGCCTCTCCGATGAGCACGCGCAGCGAATCGGGCATATTCTCCAGCAGTTCGGTAAAACCGGTTGCCTGCGCCACCGTCGGGAACAGCGTGACCATCCACAGGCTCATGAGCCCCATCCCGGCGGCCCACCACAGCAGTGGGCGGCGCATGTCCCGAAGGGTCTTGAGGTACACGTTTTGCAGCATCAGCCCGTTAAGCATGGGTCGTCTCCACCTCGGCAGCACGTGTTTCCTCGCCGCCCGCGTAGAAGTTCAGGAAGATCTCTTCGAGGCTCGGCTCCTGGCTGCGGATGTTCAGCACCGTGAACTGCGCCGCCGCCTTCACGACCGCGTCGAGCGAGCCGGCGACCGTGCAGCGCAGCCGGCTGTCCTCCACGGCGAGGTCCGTCACGCCGGGCAGGTTCTCGAACGCGCGGGCAGGGACCGGCTCCGCGAAGTCGATCTCCAGCCGGCGCAGCGCCCGCGCCTTGAGGTCGGCGATGTGTTCCACCGCCACGAGCCGCCCCTCGCGGATGATGCCCACCCGGTCGCACACACGCTCGACCTCCGGCAGGATGTGTGAGGACAGGAAGACGGTTTGACCGCGGCTGCGCGCCTCGTCCACCATACGGTAGAAGGCCTGCTGCACCAGCGGGTCGAGGCCGGTCGTGGGCTCGTCGAGGATGAGCAGCTCGGGCCGGTGCATGAAGGCCTGGATCAGCCCGATCTTCTGCTTGCTGCCGTGCGAGTAGGCGCGGGTGGGCCGCGAGAGGTCGGCGTCGAGCCGGGTGGCAAGCTCCTGCACGTAGGCCCATTCGACGCCGCCGCGCAGGTTGGCGAGGTAGCGGAGCAGCTGCTCGCCGGTCAGGTTCGGGTCGAGGGCCAGCTCGCCGGGCAGGTTGCCCAGCCGCCGCCGGATGGCGACCGCGTCGCGCTGGGAGTCGAGCCCGAAGATCGCCGCCCCGCCGGACGTAGGGCGCAGAAAGCCAAGCAGGGTGCGGATGGTCGTCGTCTTGCCCGCGCCATTCGGCCCGAGATAGCCGAAGACCTCACCGGGTTCGACCCTGAGATTGAGGTCCACAATGCCGCGTGCGCGCCCGTATGATTTGGTCAAGCGGTGAGTCTGGATGACAGGCACAGGAGTCTCCTGTTTCGTGGTGCTTGTGATGCCGGTTCCGTGCCAGTGTGCCGATTGTAGATCGTTTCAGGGGACGGGGGCAATTGATGGGCAATGGAGTCCGACACCGGTATAACACAAACCGGCTCGCGCGGCGGGGGCTGCGAGCCGGTTTGTGTCAAACGATGTCGGGTCAGGAGAGCGGAATGAAGACGCTCGTGTCGGAGTTCAAGTCCAGGTTGAAGGTGATGATGACGTCGGTGCGGGAGACGAAGTTGTCGGTGTTCGCGTTGGCGTCGGTGTTCAGGTTCTGGTTGAAGTTGGTGTTCCTGACCTCGTCTAACAACGGACCAGGTGAAACAGGACGGGAGGGGGAAGTGGATGGTGATGACGAGTTAGGAGTTCCCTCCCGCCTGCGGAAGTCTGGTTCTTGTTGACGCTTGACATTATAAACCGGGCGCCAACTTTGGACATCAGCCGCAAGCCCGGTTTATGACTGGCCCGTCCACCTGGTCAGATGACCAGTGCAGATTTTCACAATTGTGCAGGAGGTTAG
>CAZDLX010000181.1:0-738 GCA_964506005.1 uncultured Anaerolineae bacterium
CGGCCATGAGACGGGCCGCCGGGCGCGCGTCGATGGCCTGCCCCTCCGCGCCAAAGCCGATGGAGAACGTCCGCAGCCGCTCGCCGCTGGCCCGTGTCATCAGCGCGACGACCGCGCTGGAATCCACGCCCCCCGAGAGGAATGCCCCCACCGGCACGTCGGCGATCATGCGCAGCCGGATCGACTCCTCCAGCAGCTGGCGCAGCTCCACCACCACTTCGCGCTCGTCCATGTGCAGCGGCGCGGCTGGCGGAAGAAACCAGTACGGCTTGACGTGCGCCTCGCCGCGCTCGAATGTGAGGCAGTGGCCCGGCGGCAGCGCCTCGACGCCCTCAAGCATCGTGTAGGGGCTCGGCACGGCGTAGAACGACAGGTAGTGATGCAGCGCCACATAGTTGAGTCGCGGCTCGACGAGCCCGCTGGCTATGAGCGCCTTGAGCTCCGAGCCGAAGACGAGCCCCGCGCGCCCCGCGCCTGGCTCGCCGAGCGCGGCGTAATACAGCGGCTTGACGCCGAGCCGGTCCCGCGCGGCGAACAGCCGCCCGTCACGCTCGTCCCACACGGCGAAGGCGAACATGCCGCGCAGGCGCTCCAGGCAGCCCTCGCCCCACTCGGCGTAGGCGTGCAGGATTACCTCGGTGTCGGTGTCCGAGCGGAAGCGATGCCCGGCGGCGGCAAGCTCCTGCCACAGCTCGCGGAAGTTGTAGACCTCGCCGTTGTACACGATGGTATAGCGGT
>CAZDLX010000181.1:748-7047 GCA_964506005.1 uncultured Anaerolineae bacterium
AAGCCGTTTTTGTCCCGAGTTACAAAGATGACAGCGTTGCTGTGGCCGTTGGCAAAGAAGACAGGAAAACAGAGATAATGGACATAGCCCTCCCGCTTAAGATCGGGAACGAGGGTATAGCGGTCATCGGGCGTGCTCATCGGCTGGTGCCCGGCAGCCGAGAGGTCGAGGATGGCGAGGCGCGTGTTAGCCAGCAGCACGGGCAGCGGCTCGGCGCTGGCGTAGACGCCGGTATCGTCTGGCCCGCGGTGGTGCATCGCCTCTGCCGCGCGCCGGGCGCGCCACTCGTCGGCGCAGTTGACGGCTCCCCAGATCCCGCACATCAGGTTAGCCCTCCTCCGGGGCAGGCATTATTTGATAAAGCGTCGTCCGGGGCCCATCAAATACTAGTTCTGCGTGTTGTCCGAGAAACGATGGGTGTGTGAACAGGTACTTATCGTCCGGATCTAACTTTGATATCAGGATGTACTGAATCGAACTCGTTTCGAAGTACTCCAGGAGCTCAGCCTCGTCAGTAATAGTACCCACTGCAAGCCGGTCGCCCCATAGAGGTGAAACGATATCAGGCGCGAGATAGAGCACGCTGCCCGGATGCTCGGCGATCACCCGGCTGCCAGGTCCAACTTGTTCGTTCAAGTAGTTAACCGTGGCCGCGTCAGGAAATGTCGGGTAGGCGAGGTCGGCATGCCAGCGCTCAATCATCTCCTCGCGCGTTGCCAGCCCCAGCACGACCCGATATGAGCCGCTCCACGCTTGTACAATCAGGACGAGCCCGAGGTTCACCAAAAGCACAGCGGTTGCGACCACAAGCACAGCCTGCCGCAGCGGGCGGTGTCGCTGCCCAACGTGCCATAGACTGGTGGCAGCAACCACCGACAGTAAGATCAGTCCCGGCAAGAAGTGGCGCGCCGCCTGCTTGACCAGGAACCAGATGACAGAGAAAACCAGTGCGTAGCCGAGCATCTGCTGTGACGTACGCTGGCGGCGCAGAGCGCCAAGTACCGTGCCTGCCGGGATCGCCAGCAAAAACACGGGCCCGGCAATAAAACCTAGATAGAAGTCCGGATCGGTATGGCCGAGCGAGGCGTTCCACAGGTTCGCGAAATATCCACCCACCGACCACGGGTAAAAGACTTCTGTGCCGAGCTCGCTGCGTGGTGCGAGCGTTGCCCCGATGAGTACATGTAGCGGCTCGGCAAACACCGGGTAGAAGGGATTGAGGTGCATGATTAAGTTGTACAGGTAGTAGGGGAACCCCGCGGCAATCGCTGTCAGGCCAAAGATGGTTGCCCCACCCAGTAGCCTACGCCAGCGCCGGCGCCGCGCCTCATATAACACAAGCCACAGACCGAGCAGGGCTATGCTAATCAGCGCTTGGTTTTTGGAGCCCGCCGCCCAGCCAAGCATAAGCCCGGTAAGGGCCAGCCACCGACCCTGTGAAGGCCCGCTCGGGCCATCGTCATCGAGCCACCGGAAGAACGCCGCCAGGGCCAGTGCCTCGAAGAAAGCCCAACCCATGTCAACCTTGGCCGACTGAGCCAGGTAGGCTGTGTCAGGCATGGTGTAAATGATCGTGGCGGCGAGCAGAGAAACACTATGGCCGGCGTGCAGACGAGCCAGCGCGTAAACGCCAAGTGCTAGCAGCAGACTCATCCCGAAACCCGTGACGAGCGTCGCCAGGCTGAAGCTCCCGTTGAGTAGCAGCGCCCAGGCAGAGAGCATCAACATGTTGCCGGGCAGCGTTCCTGCCCAGATGTGCGTTGGCTGCCAGTAGCGGCCCTCGGCGACCCAGTAGCGTGGAACCAGCAGATACTGGTGTACCGTGTCACCCTCAAGCGGCGGTGCCAAGTCCGCAATCAGGTTGAGCACAGCGAATGACAGTGCGATGAACAGCACAGCCCCCACAAACCAGCGTGGTGCTGCCAGTGCCCGGTGAACGGCGTCCCAAGCTGCCCGCAGGTCGTCGCGGAGGACGGAGAGTTGGAGCAGTGTCAGCCCAGTGCTAAGAACGAGCAGCGCCCAGCCTGCCGCTGGATGCAGCCAGCCCGCAAGTCCCAGCAAGAACATAAGCATGGTGAGAATACCAATGCCAAAGGCGAGCGAGAACGCGATTTCTGCCGAGCGGCTCCAGAATTTAAGTGGGACGACGCGAACCACAGCTCTGCCTACCCCGTAAAGGGCAAGCAGCATGAAGACAGCTAGGGCCAAGTCCACGACCAACATGTTCACCGGATAGACGCTAGCAGCGGCTCGACAACGCGAGTTCGTATCGTCGGCCAGTGGATTACGAATTGATGCTGAAGATAAGCTAGCAGGACGATCAGTGCCCAGCTGAATGCCAGCCACTCACTCAGTCGGCGGCTGTCAGATTTCGCTTTCGTCGCTTCGTAAGCTGCCCTGATCTGCCCCTCGACGACCGGGTAGGCAAAGTGCTCGGCGGCGAAGGCGGCACACTGCTCGCGCATCGCTTCGAGCTGGGGCGCGTTCGCCAGCAGGGCCAGAATGGCTTCTGCAAACACCTTCGGGTTGTGGAAGTCGTAGACGAGGCGGCCCGTCAGCCCGTCGACCACGATGCCCTCGGGCCCGCCGCAGGCGGTCGCCACGACCGGCGTGCCGCAGGCCAGGGCCTCCAGCACGACGATGCCCAGCCCCTCCTGAATCGAAGGCAGGACGAACAGCTCCGCCCCCTGGTAGAGTCGCAGCAGATCGTCTGCCGGCACCGCCCCGCCGAACACCACGCACTCGCCGAGCCGTAGCTCGTCGACCAGCCTCCGCAGCGCCGGGCCTGGCTCGTCGCCGACCAGCACCAGCCTGAGGTCCGGGTGCCTAGCCCGCACGCGGGCGAACGCCCGCACCAGCAGGCCCACGTTCTTGCGCGGGTCGTTGAGGCGCGCGGCGAGCAGCAGGTAGCGCCCGTGCGGCGGGTTGGCGCGTACCTCCGGTGCAGGTTGAAAGCGTGTAAGGTCGACGGGGTACAGCACCGTCTCCAGCCGGTCTTCGACCTCCGGCGCGGCATCTAGGATTCGGCGGGCGGTGTGATGGCTCAGCGCGAGAACGCGCGCCGCCCGGCACAGGGCGAGCTGCTCCTGCCGCTGGAGCAGCGGCCAGGTCGGGCTGCTCAGCACTCGCGCGGCCCATGCATCGCCGGCGTCGGCTTTGGCGCGCAGCTCATCCTCATACAGCGTGGCGATCCAGAGCACATAGGGCCGGCGACGAAGGGCAAGCGGCAGCGCGACGTGCGCGCTGCCCGAGATGACGAATGAGGCTGGACACTTTCCGAGCAAGCCGCCAAACATGAACTGCGGGACGGCGTAGAACAGCCACAGGGGCACCGGCGGCGCGGGCACCGCCACCGTGCGCAGGCCGCGCTCCTCGACCTGCCTCGGCGACCAATTTCGCAGCGTCAGGCCAATGCGCTGTAAGGGCGTGATGTCTTCCTCGGCGAAGTGCGCGCGGTAGACCGTCGGGCGGCACCCCCAGCGCGCCACCATCCCGTATACGGAATCGACCAGCGCCGGAACTCCGCCGGGGCTGGCCGCTTGCAGCGTCAGGATGCAGGTATCGTGCGGCGCGTTCTCCTTCATGGCGGCGGAATTGTAACACACCCACCCGTGCATCTCCATCCCCCGGTACTCCCGATGCGCCCTGCCACTTGCCCGCCTGTGGCCCTGCATGCTATAGTGATCGTGCTGCCAGTACAGCGCCGACCAGCCCGCAGCAGAAGAGCAGAACCGGCATGAGCAACTTCGACTATGATCCCGGCGACACGCCGACGGCTGACCCCCGCACCGAGCAGGAACCCGCGCGGGTAGACCGGGTTGGCCTGCCGCCGGGTACCGGCAGCCTGAACCCCTCGGCGCTGGAGACGCACGCCCGCGCCGCGCTGCAGGACCGCCAGCGGCTGCTGCGCGATCTCGGGGGCACGGGCTCGCTGCGGCGCAGCGCCCGGCTCGACGAAGCTCCGCCTGCCCTCAAGCAGTTTCTGCGCGGCGAAGTCGACCTCGACAGCGAGCTGGCCCGGCGCTTCGCGCGCTCGCCGCTGCTCACGGCCATCGCGCGC
This sequence comes from uncultured Anaerolineae bacterium, assembly GCA_964506005.1. GTDB lineage: Bacteria > Chloroflexota > Anaerolineae > Aggregatilineales > UBA3940 > UBA3940. The sequence continues at coordinate 4,809 of CAZDLX010000181.1, forward strand.
TCGCCGCAGGATACGCGCCATGCCACCCAGGCTACAGCCATGCTCAACAGCCAGGATGGCAGCGCCATGCTCAGCTTCGACCTGTACGCCGAGCACGAGGCGACAGAGGTCACCTTCACGCTGAGTCACATGCTCGCGCTGCGCTTCCGGCTGGTGGGCTTGAGCCTGTACGACAAGCGCCGCTGGCTCGACTTGATGCGCCGCGAGGCGGGCGCCGCCTTCTTGTGGTCCAACCGGCGCTGGGAGGACGACTACGCGATCTTCGTGCTGCGGCCTCACTACGTGCGGATGTACGCGTTCTCGCCGCACCGTTTCGAGGCCTCGGTGCGCATCACCCACCAGGTGATGCGGCAGCTCATCAACTGGCTGGATATGCGCTGGTTCCAGGCCAACCGCTGACGCGGCCTGGCGACCTGTGCGGTGTATGACCCTCCCTCTCGCCGCGGGCGGAGGGAGTTTTATTGCCTGAAGAAATAGAGTCCACAGATGGCACAGATAACACAGAAAAAGGGAAAGACTGTCCACTAATGACACGAATGGCACGAATGAAAGAACAGAGAAACCATTAGCGTCATTCGTGAAATTCGTGGATCAAATCAGCTTTTCATCTGTGTTTGTCGGTGTCATCTGTGGAAAGCCTCACACTTAACAGTCGAGCTGTACTGCAAGGGATGAGATAACACGTGTTTGAACTGGTATTCCTCGGAACGTCGGCCAGCGCCCCCTCCATCCAGCGTGGGCTCAGCGCCCAGGTGGTGACATACAAACAGTACCGCTTCCTCGTCGATGCTGGCGAGGGCACGCAGCGCCAGATTCTCAAGAGCGGGCTGGGCTTCCGGCGGCTGGACAAGATCCTGCTCACGCACGGGCACCTGGATCACATCCTGGGGCTGGCAGGGCTCGTCTCGACGCTGGCCCGCTGGGAGGCTATGGACCAGATCGAGATCTGGGGCGGGCGCTTCACCCTCAGCCGCGTCCACGACCTGATCTTCGGCGTGGTGCTGCGCGGCGCGCGGGCCCCGGTCAACGTGGAGCTGTATGAGGTCAAGCCGGGCGTGCTCATGGAGGACGACGAATTCCAGGTGTCGGCTTTTCCGGTGGAGCACCGCGGGCCTGATAACTTCGGCTACTGCTTCGAGGAGAAGCCGCGCCGCCCCTTCTTGAATGAGGCGGCAGAAGCCCTCGGCGTGCCGCGCGGGCCCGAGCGCCGCCAGCTCGTCAATGGGGAATCCGTGACGCTGGCCGATGGCCGCGTCGTCCGGCCCGAGGACGTGCTCGGGCCGCCCGAGCCGGGCAACAAGCTGTGCATTACGGGCGATGTGGGAAATGCACAGGCCATCGCCCCGTATATTGCAGGGGCCGATGGCCTGGTAATCGAAGCGACGTATTTACACCACGAAGCCGACCTCGCCGCCAACTTCGGGCACCTCACCGCGCGCCAGGCGGCGACTCTTGCCGCCGAGAACGGCGTCAAACACCTCTTCCTCACGCACATCTCCCGGCGCTACCGGGAGCGTGACATCGCCGAAGAAGCGTGGGAAGTGTTCCCTAACACCACGGTCGCGCGCGATTTCGACCACTTCCGCATTCGCAGCGGGGAGCCGGTCGAGAAGGTTGAGGACTAGCGCCGACCGGTCAGGCGGCTGCCGCCTCTGCCTGCTCCAGACGAGCGACCAGCTCGGCGAGCGACGTGTGGCTGAGCTGCGACACGAGCTGCTGCTGCGCCTCGGTGAAGATCTCACAGAAGGGGCAGGTCGCGGACATCTCGCAGACAGCCGGGTCACGCGTGCAGCGGTTGATGGTAATCGGCCCATCGATAGCCTCGATGATCTCCAGCATGGTGATCGTCTCGGCGGGGCGGGCCAGGCTGACGCCGCCGCTTGCGCCGCGCGTGGCTTCCAGGATGCCGCGCACGACGAGCTGCGAGACGATCTTGGCCAGGAAGGGCAGCGGAATGCGCTGCCGCTCGGCGATGATCGCCGTCGGCGCGCGGTCGCCGAAGTCCATGCGGGCCACCTCAACCGTCGCGCGAAGAGCGTAGTCGGCCTGTCGGGTAATCTCAAGCATTGTGTTTCACCTACTCCTGACGGCAGCCACACGGTGGGCCGTCTTCTTCCGGCCGAAATAGGAAATTCAGGCACGAGTAATCTTAAATATCGTCATAAACTTAAATCATCGTAAGATTCTGCACAAGTGACGTAAATCACGCTGCGCACATGACACCCGACCCGCACCCGTC
>CAZDLX010000182.1:0-6932 GCA_964506005.1 uncultured Anaerolineae bacterium
ACTTCTACAACATGCTGGAGCGCGAGCGCCTGGAGAGCAAGAAGATCTCCAAGACTAACGCCGTGACCTCGCAGATCTCCCGCGCCGTTGACCCCGACAACGTGTACATCGGCCCCAGCGACTACGTGCCCTGGCTGACCGACCGCAAGTGGGCGCACATCCGGCTGGAGGGCCGCAGCTTCGGCGATGCGCCGCTCAACATCGAGCTCAAACTCGAAGTGTGGGACAGCCCGAACTCGGCGGGTGTCGTCATCGACCTGGTGCGCTGCGCCAAGCTGGCGCTGGACCGCGGCCTGTGCGGCACAATCGTCGCGCCGAGCAACTACTTCATGAAGTCGCCGCCGGTTCAGAACCCCGACGACATCGCCCATGAGATCACCGAGGCGTTCATCCGCGGCGAGAATAACGACATCCTCACCGGCGGCCTGGTGGCTCCGCAGCCCCCGGCAGACGTGGACGAAGCGTAATCGCGGTCCGTTCGAAACGAAAAGACCTCCCCGAGTGCCGGGGAGGTCTTTGATTCTGCGTGCAGGCTGTTTACCAGAGCAGGTTGGTGGCGAAGGTGTCGCCCTCGGCCCACTTCACGGCGTACGGCTTGCCGCCGACGTACCAGGTGTTGAGCTGGAACTCGCCGGTGGGCAGGCGGAACACGTGAATGGCCGCCTGCGTGAAGGGGTTGATACCCTCGGCGATGAGCGCCGGCTCAGCGTCGGGAATTCCGACCTCGGCGATCTGCGCATCGCTCAGCTCGAAGGCGAGCTCACCCTTGCCCGTCGCGGGGTCGATGCCCCAGACCTCCAGCGAACCGGCGTAGATGGCCACGGGCCGTCCGCAGTGGTAGGCGTTCAGGCTTCCGTCGCTGACGTTGCAGGCAAATGTCACGGGTTCCTCTGGCACGTCGCAGATGCGGTTGTAGATATAGACATTGTGGCTGCAGACCTCCTCACCGCCCTGCGTGTCCGCCACATCGGCAGAGCTGTAACCAGCATCAGGACTGGAAGCTGCGATAGTCAAGACAGGTTCTTCTCCACAACCGTAGCTGTAGTACGTCGCCGTTTCGCTCTCGCCATCCCACTCCCAGAATGACACCGGATCGAATGGGCTGGGGGGTGGGAAGGGGATCGGCTCCCCCACCAGCTCCCAGCACGCCGCGTCGTTAAGCGGCTCGGGGAACTCGGTCGGTGGGTCGCACGCGACAAGTATAAATGCGGCGATAAGAGCGGCGGCGATGAGCATAGGGCGTGGAAGTCGGGGTAACTTATCGAAGCGAGACACCAGAGACTCCTTACATTCTGAAAAAGTGGATACGGCTGCTCGCTCATTGTATGCCTCTATCATTCGGGCAACAATCGCGAAGCGGGCAGAACTTATAAAAAAAGTGTGAAGCTTTCGTTTGGGGTCTCGCACATCGCGTGGGCTGTTTAGAGCAATCTGCCGGGCCGGTGTGTACAATCCAACGTGAATAATTTCGATAGGAGAGACACTGCATGCAAGTTATCACCGACCGGGCGGCCGATCTCAGCCCGGAGCAGCTCGCGGGGCTCGACATCACCTTCGTACCGCTCACCCTCACGCTCGACGGGCGCACTTACGTTAGCGGCGTTGACATCCAGCACCAGGAATTCTATGACCTGCTTGTCAACGCGGAGGGGATGCCGACCACCTCTTTGCCGTCAGCCGGCGAGTTCGCGGAGATCTACCGGCAGGCGGCGCAGAAGGACCCCGATATTCTGTCCGTGCACATCTCGTCTGGCCTGAGCGGGACGTACAACGCCGCCTCGCAGGGGGCGCAGATGGTCCCCGAGGCCAACATCACCACCTGGGACACCATGACGCTCTCCGGGGCGGAGGGCTGGCAGGTTGAGGCGGCGGCCCGGGCGGCGCGAGCCGGCTGGAGCATCGAGAAGACGCTGGACCTGATGGCCACGATCCGCCGCATTACAGAAACCGCCTTCACGCTTCCCGAGCTGAAGTACCTGATCCACGGCGGGCGTATCAGCCACCTCAAGGGCCTGCTGGCGTCCGTCCTGAACATCAAGCCGATCATCGGGGTGAGCAAGGAAGACGGCAAGTATTACCAGATGAGCCGCGCGCGGACGTTCAACCGGGCGGTGGAGGCCATTGGCGATGTGATCGCGAAGCAGCACCCGGAGGGCACTGCTCTGAGAACGCAGGTGCTGCACGCCCGCAGCCCCGAGGCAGCCCGGCACCTCCGCAACCTGCTCGACCAGCGCTTTGACTGCACGTTTCTGCCCACCGGCGACATCGCTCCCGTGCTCGGCGCGCATACCGGGCCGGGGCTGGTCGGCGTGGTCTACGCACCGCTGGCGGAGTACCCCGAGCTTCCCTGACGGCGCGCTCCCCGGAACGCAAAGAGGCGCGGGGGTCGTTCCCGCGCCTCTTTTTTGCGTATCCAAATCTGGGCTCTAGATAATGTCCAGCCGGTGCCCGACTTCGTCGAGGATGTTCAGCGCCCGCTCAAGCTGGTCACGCGTGTGGGTGGCCATGTAGCTGGTGCGCAGCAGTGCCTTGTTGGGCGGGACCGCCGGCGGGATCACCGGGTTGGTGAACAGCCCCTCCTCGAACAGCGCCTTCCAGAAGATGATGGTCCGCATGTCGTCGCCGATGATGATGGGGATGATCGGTGTCTCGCTCTGCCCGATGTCGAAGCCGAGCTCGCTGAGCCCCTGCTTCATGAAGTTGGCGTTGTCCCACACCTGCTGCACGTAGCCGGGGTCGCTCTCGATGATGTCGAGCGCGGCCAGCACGGCGGCGGTGTTAGCCGCGGGCAGGCTGGCGCTGAAGATCAGCGAGCGGGCGTGGTGCTGGATGTAGTGCATCACGTCGTCGTCGCCGCCGGCAAAACCGCCGATGGAGGCAAAGGATTTGCTGAACGTCCCCGTAATCAGGTCGACGTCATCTGTTACGCCGAAGTGGGCGGCGGTGCCGTGCCCATTCGCCAGCACGCCCATGCTGTGCGCGTCGTCGACGAGCAGCCGGGCCCCGTAGCGCTGGCAGATCTCGATGAGCGCAGGCAGCGGCGCGATGTCGCCGCCCATGCTGTACACGCCGTCCACCGCGACCAGCTTGCCGACCTCGTTGGGCAGGCGGCTCAGCACCCGCTCCAGGTCTTCCATGTCGTTGTGGCGGAAGCGCTTCATCTCGCCGAGCGAGAGCATGCAGCCGTCAATAATGCTGGCGTGGTCCTCTTTGTCCGTGATCACCACGTCGCCGCGCCCGACAATCGCCGAGATGGTGCCGAGGTTGGTCTGGTAGCCGGTGGAGAAGACGATCACGCTCTCCTTGCCGATGAAATTGGCAAGGCGCTCTTCAAGCTCGCGGTGCATCGCCAGCGAGCCGTTCATAAAGCGGGAGCCCGTTACGCTGGAGCCGAAATCGTCGATGGCTTTCTTGGACGCCTCGATCACGCGCGGGTCGTTCGTCAGCCCGAGATAGTTATTCGAGCCGATCATGATGATCTCGCGTCCCTCGTAGCGAACGATGGTTCCTTCAGAGTCCTCAAAGGGAATGAAGAACGGGTAGAGGCCCATGGCCTGAGCTTCGCGAGCGCGTGTGAATTCCTTCGTCTTGCTGAAGATATCCATGCGCTGCTTTTCGATGGCGTCCATGCGTGGCCCCCTTATAGTCTCGGATATACGTGGAGCGGGCAGTTGCGATGCCCGCCGCCGCGAATGATAACCCTCGATAGAGGGCTAAGTTACCTGTTTTGTGGAGAATTGACAACCTTTAGAGCTATAACTTATACTGGCTTAATCGATATATTTAGTGTCCAGAATATATCAATATTGAGGGGGCGGCTTTGCCGTACCCCGGCCGCATGGACATTCTACACGCTGGAGGAGGAGAGAAAATGTCGAGAGTTCGTTTCCCTGTTCTGCTGCTGCTGGTGCTGGCTCTCATGCTGGCGGCCTGCACGCCGGCCGCAGAGGAGCCTGCGGCAGAAGAGCCCGCGGTTGAAGAACCCGCAGAGGACATGGCCGAGGAAGAAGCCGCTGAGGGTGAGGGCCTTCAGCTGCCTGGTTCGAGTGAGGAAGCGTTGAACCCTGGCTGCCTTGGCACTGCGGAAGAGGCGCTGGTTGACCTCGACTGCCGCCAGATCACCGTCGCAGTCGAGAACGCTTACCCGCCTTTCAACTACATCGACGTTGACACAGGCCAGCCCGCCGGCTGGGACTACGACTCCATCAACGAGATCTGCCGCCGGCTGCACTGCGAGCCCGTCTACCAGGAGGCCGCCTGGGAAGGCATGATCCAGGCCGTGGCCGATGGCCAGTTCGACATGGCGGCTGACGGCATCACGATCACGGATGACCGTGCAGAAATCGTCGACTTCTCGGTTGGCTACATGGACATCCAGCAGCGGCTGCTTGTCCGCGCCGACGAGGACCGCTTTGAGACCATCGAGGAGATCGTCGCCGACGAGAGCCTGCGCCTTGGCACGCAGACCGGCACGACCAACTACGAGACGGCTCTGGAGTACCTGCCCGAGGACCGCATCCAGGCCTTCGAGCAGTTCCCCTTCGCCGTGCAGGCGCTCATCGCCGGTGACATCGACGCGGTGATGATCGACGAGGTGGCTGGCCAGGGCTACACCGGCGAGAACGCCGACCAGGTGAAGCTCGCCGGCCCAACCATCGTCAGCGACCAGCTTGGCTACATCTTCCCGAAGGGCAGCGACCTGGTCGACCCGGTCAACCAGGCGATCGAGTCCATGCGGGCGGATGGCACGCTCGACGAGCTGAACGCGAAGTACTTCGGGGCGGACGCGGTTGAGACCGGTGGCTAAACACCGGGCAGCATCGCTCGCTAATCGCTGAGCAGTTAGGTGTGCAGGGTGCCTGCCCTGCACACCTTTTATAAAGAGACGTAAGTTGGGAGAAACAGGTGGCAAGCGAAGCCGATAGATCATCCAGAGACACCCCGTCGATCCCCCTTTCCTCAACGACTCAGCTGCCCTTCCGGCGCGATCCACTGGCCGACAGGCTGAGCCGGTTCCCGTGGTGGTTCGTTGCACTGATCCTCATTGCGGTTTGGGCCGCGTACCTCATCTTCACCCGCGCGAACTTCCGTGATGCGCTGCTGTTTATCATTCCGGGCCTGCGTTTTACCATCATCACCGCAGTGAGCGCCTACGCCATCGCCATCGTGCTGGGGCTGGTCGCCGGCCTGGGGCGCATCTCGCGCAGCGTTATCTTCAATAACCTGTCGACTCTCTACGTGGAGATCATTCGCGGCATCCCGATCCTGGTGCTCATCTTCTACATCGCGTATGTGGGCGTGCCGATGGTTGTGAACGGGCTCAACGGGCTGGGTGAGTTCTTCAACCAGCAGGGACTCACATTTCTCGGCGGGCCGCTCACCAGCTTTAACAACCAGAATGTCTCGATGAACCTGCGTGCCGTCGTGGCCCTGGCCGTGACCTACGGCGCATTCCTGGCGGAGATCTTCCGGGCGGGTATCCAGTCCATCGGGCGCGGCCAGATGGAGGCGGCGCGCTCGCTGGGCATGAGCTACGGGCAGGCCATGCGCTATGTCATTCTGCCCCAGGCCATCCGCAACGTGCTGCCCGCACTCGGCAATGACTTCGTCGCGATGGTGAAGGACTCGTCGCTGGTTTCGGTGCTGGCGGTGCGCGACATTACCCAGATTGCGAGGCTGTACGCCGGGCGGACCTTCCGGTTCCGCGAGTCGTATACGACTCTGGCGGTGCTGTACCTCACGATGACGGTGCTGCTGTCCATCGTCGTACGGCTGATAGAAAGGCGGATGCGGACCGATGGCTAGCCAAGAAAACATCATCGTCGTCAAGGATCTCCACAAACACTTCGGCGGCGTCAGGGCGCTTAACGGCGTCAGCCTCGACGTGAAACCCGGCAGCGTCGTGGTGATCATCGGGCCGAGCGGCTCGGGCAAGTCCACGCTGCTGCGCTGTATCAACCACCTCGAAGTCCCGACGGAGGGCGAGGTATGGGTGGACGGTCACCGGCTCACCACGAACCAGAAGCAGCTCAACCAGATACGCGCCGAGATCGGGATGGTGTTCCAGCTTTTTAATCTGTTCCCGCACCTCACCGCGCTTGAGAACGTGACGCTCGCCCAGCGTGTCGTGCGCGGGCGCTCGCAGGCGGAGGCCCGCGAGATTGCGATGCAGCAGCTCGCGCACGTCGGCATCCCGGAGAAGGCGGACGTCTACCCCGGGCAGCTCTCCGGCGGGCAGCAGCAGCGTGTCGCCATCGCGCGGGCGCTGGCGATGAACCCCAAGATTATGCTGTTCGACGAGCCGACGAGTGCCCTCGACCCCGAGATGATCAAAGAGGTGCTCGACGTGATGCTCACACTGGCGCGTGAAGGCATGACGATGGTCTGCGTGACGCACGAGATGGGCTTTGCGCGGGCCGCCGCCGACCAGGTGATCTTCATGGACGAGGGTGTGATCGTCGAGAATACGACTCCGCACGGTCTGTTCAACAATCCCCAGCACGACCGTACCAAGCTGTTCCTGTCGCAGATCCTCCACCACTAAACGGGCAAGAACATCCACAGATGACACAGGCGTCACAGATGAAATCAATCTGCGGGCTCTGTGTCATCTGCGGATTCCGCTCTCTTGTGCAACGTTTCACAGCGCCCGGCATCTAAGCAGGTGTATGCAAACCTCAGATTAGATGTGAAGCGAGGAAACGTCTGGCATGGATATGGAAATCGTCTTTCCCGGCGGCCTGCGGGTTGACGCCATCATGGGTGATATGGTCGTCGAAACCAACCAGGACGGCAGCGCACCTGCGCCCTTCGGCCTGTTCCTGGCCTCGATTGGCACCTGCGCGGGGATTTACGTGCTGAACTTCTGCAAGCAGCGCGGGCTGCCCACCGAGAACATCCGCATCGTCCAGCGGATGCACGCCAGCCCGCTC
>CAZDLX010000183.1:0-6889 GCA_964506005.1 uncultured Anaerolineae bacterium
GCAAGAGCTCCTGCGTGTCGAGCCGGTCACCGTCGAACGTCATCAGCACGGGGCGGGTGCCGAACGCGCAGCCCTGGTCCATGCGCCCGCAGCGCGACGGCGTCGTGATTTCGCCCTGGTAGGCCAGCTCCATCTCGCCGCGCACCGTCAGCTTGAGGTCGTAGATGCGGTTGAAGGCGCGCGCCGCCAGCACGGAGATCGCCGCGCTGGAGGAAAGACCCTTGCGGATCGGCAGGTCGGTCTTGTAGTTGTCGATGACCAGCCCGCGCACGTGGTAGTGGGTGAGCACCTGGTAGGCCACCCCGGCGATGTAGCTCCAGAAGCCGCCTTTCTGCGCCTCCTCAAGCAGCACCTGGGGCTCCATGGGGATCTCGTACGGGCCGCGACGCTCGCCGTCATTCGTCGTGGATGTGAGCACGAGCGCGTTGGGGTGCGGCTCGACCTCGGCGTAGATGCCCTGGTTGGTGCCGGAGATCAGCGCATAGCCCTTCTCGACGTCCGCGTTGATGCGCCGGTAGCCGCCCGCCCAGTCGGAGTGCTCGCCGAGCAGGCAGATGCGTCCTGGTACAAAGAGCTTCACAGCGGGCTCCTGTGCGATGATGTCATCATGATTACCGGCGAGAATTGTACCGCAGATGAGCCGCCAGCGCGCTGTCTTCGTGGAGGCTCAAACGCACTAGCCCACACGCACCGCCGCCGCAATACCATCTCCAATCGGGATGATCGTGCCGAACAGCTGGGGGTCTTCGGCCAGCCGCCGGTTGAACGCCCGCACACCCTCCACTGCCGCCTCGGTCTGATCCGGGTCGAGCACGCGCCCGCGCTGGAAAGCGTTGTGCGCCAGCACGAGCCCGCCCATCCGCACGTTCTCCAGCGCCCAGTCGAGGTATTCAGGATAGCCCGCTTTGTCGGCGTCGATGAAGATAGCGCAGAAGGGGCCTTCGGAGGCTAGCGCCTCCAGGCCGCCGGGGGCCTGCCCGACGCGCACCTCGGCCCGGTCGGAGATATCGGCCCGGCGGAAGGTCTCGCGGACGAGGCGGGCGCGCTCGGCGTCCTTCTCCAGCGTGAACAGCCGCCCGCCCTCGGGCAGCGCGCGCGCCAGCCACACACCGCTGTAGCCAAACAGCGCCCCGATCTCCAGCACGCGCCGCGCTCCAACGGCCTTGAGCAGAAACTGGAGCATCCGCGCCTCCTCCGGCTGGATGTGAATGGCGGGCAGCCCCTGCTCGGCGGCCTCCTCGCGGGCCTCCCTCAGCAGGTCGTCCTCCTGCGCGAACAACTCCCGGATGTACGCCTCACGCGCCCCAACGTCGATCTGTTCCATCGCCAACATCCTCTCAACGATTCCAGCGTCCACAAGCCAGGCTACAGCCCTAAATCTATTCGCTCGGGGCGAGGATGTCAACGGGGGTGGGGGTGGGCCCGAGAATGAAAGACCTGTCTGGAATTAAGCAACTGGGCAGTCGCGGGGGGACGATGGATTGTGTTGGCTACCACCGGCGACCGCCTGAGAATGGAATTCTCAGGCTACCCAAGATGCGTCGCCTAAAGGCGACCGGCCAGTTGGCCGCATGGCTCTCTGGTCGCCTAATGTATATAAACAAATCAGTCCGACAACCGCACCTTTGTCGCTTGTCTATCTGCCACCGCTGGAACCCCCATCCAACCTCGCGGCGACGGGGTCGCGCTCGGTTGACCTCGCCCTTGTAAGGGGGAGGTGACCGGCCCGCAGGGGCGGGCGGAGGGCGTTCAACGAACCGGCCAGCCGTTAACCTTCAAACGGCGGCCATTAGCAAGCTCGACAGCTAACAGGCCGGCTTCAGCCGGCGTATCATTCGTAGCCTGACGCTTCAGGAATGCTTGCATTCCGTCAGGCGGAGCCGTGCTACCCTCACCCCTGCTCCGACAGCCGCGCGAGGCCCTGCTCATCCGTCAGCTTGAACTCGGTCCGCGTCACCTCGATCAGGTTTTCGTCGGCGAAGCGGTACAGGATGCGGCACACCATTTCGCGCGTCGAGCCGACCATCGCCGCCATCTCGTCGAGGGTGAGGCTGCGCGCTACCGGCTGCTCCGCTACGCCGCCAAACTCGCGTAGAATCAGGCGGGCCAGCCGCGCCGCGACGGGCTGGAAGGCCAGCCCCTCGACGATCTGGCTGGCCTGCTGCATCCGGCGCACCATGAGCTGCGTCAGCGCCCACAGCGCCTGGCTGTTGGCGAGCAGCGTGGGCAGCACCGACTCGCGAGGCCACAGGGCCAGCTCGCTGCTCTCGGCGGCGGCAAGCGTGACAGGCATCGTCGCGCCGTCGTTGAAGAAGGCCAGCCCCCAGAAGATCTCACCGGGCTCCAGCAGAAGCAGCATGAGCTGCCGCCCCTCGCTCGACTCCTTGACGGCCTGCACGCGGCCCTCCGTGACGAGCAGTAAAAAAGGCCAGATATCGCCGTACAGGCTGATAATCTCGCCCTTGCGGTACTGCCGCCGGACAGCTTCAGCGGCCAGCCGGGCTCGCTCCTCGTCCGTCAGCGTCTTAAAGACCGTGTTCCGGGCAAGCAGCCCGGCTAGATCGTTCATGGGTCAGCCTCCGTCCGCGCACGGCTTGCAGGCCCCTCACTTATTCTGCGCCCATTATATAACAGCCGCCGGTTTTGCATGGTCTGATTTGCGCCAGAGCAAAGACAGCCCGCCAGCCTGCTGGTACAAGATAGGTAAACCCACCCTGCAGAGTCTCAGGAGGCATTCCAATGCAAGAGCCAACGACTTACTCAAAAGTCCGGGCGGCGGCTGCGGTCGTGCTCGGGCTGTTCTTGCTGGTTGGCGCGCCGTTCATTATCCAGAACTCGCTCGACCCGGTTCTGGAAGAGCTGATGGTCGTCGTCGAGGAGCGGCCCCAGTTCTTGAGCGGCATCACGCTGTTCACCTTCTTCTACCCGCTGTGGCGCGCGCTGTCGTTCATCGCCGGCATGACGCTGCTCGTGATCTCACCGGCGATCTACCGGAACCAGCCCTGGACGACGCCCGTCGCGCTGACCGCCTACGCGATGCCGTCGGTGGGCGGGATGTTCATGTTCCTGCCGTTCATAAGCTGGGTAGACGGCCGTTTCCCGCTGCCGCTGATCATCACGGCGGTTGGGCTGGCCGGCTACTGGGTCACGATCTGGCTGCGCCGCCTGCCCGTGATCGAGCGGCTCACCGACTTCCTGGTGCTCACCTTCATGGGGATGCTGGCCACGCACAGCTTCGTGCTGGGCGTCGGCGCCTCCCGCATGCTGATGACCCGCCCCGGCAAGCCGCTGTACGAGGGCATCGAGTGGTGGGTGCTGACCATGATCGGCGACATCTGCTGGATCGGCGCGGCGGCGCTCATCGCCTCGATCCCGCTGATCGTGATGCGCAAGCGCGCAGGCTGGATGATCACCCTCGTCGCCACGCTCTCCATCCTCGCCATCGACGCGCCGACTCAGGTCATCCGCACGAGCACCTACGATTACCTGTACGGGAGTCTGCTGGCTGCCGGGCTGCTCATCCTCCTGCTGCTGCCCGTCTTCCGGAGGCGGCTGCTGCCGGGGAGCGAGCCCGACGAAGCGGAGCCCGTGCCGGTCATCCAGCGCACGCCGCAGGCGGGCTGAGCCCGGTTAGTGCAGAAAGAGAGTCACATGAATTCACGAGACAAGCTCGGCCTGGCCCTCGCCGTGATCGGCGCGCTGCTGGGTCTATTCGGGAGCTTCATCATCTTCACGCAGTGGTACGAGCCGATGATGGCGGCTGAGATCGCCGCCGGGCGGCCCGACGAGGAGATCATCGTCAAGTTCATCATCCCGGTGCTTAACGACATCGGCATGGTGGCCGGGGCGCTGTGGGCGGTTGCCGCCTTCGGTTACGCAAAGAGCCGCCGCTGGGCGTGGCCCGTCTCGGTCGTCGCCAGCGTGCTAGCGCTGCAGGGCAGCTTCTTCCCGATGATCCCTGCCGCCAGCCGCGGCCTGCCGCCGATGTTCGGGCTGATCTTCGTGCCGAGCCTGCTGATCTACGTGGCACTGCTGTGGTTCGTCGGGCGCGTGAACTGGCGGATCCTCGTGTTCAGCCTGCTCGGCGGCATCGCGTTTGTGCTGTCGTTCATGAACGGGGTTGCCAGCACCGACCGCATCATGGTGATCGGCACACCGCTGTATGTCGCCGTCCAGCGGCTGAACTGGCTGGCCTCAATTGCCTGGGGCGTGTTCACCGTGGGGCTGATCCTGAAGCCCGCCGAGTGGGTGCGCATGGTCGGGCTGGGAGCCGGCATCCTGGAGATGGTGGTCGGCTACCCTCTGGGGCTGGCCACGACGCTGTCGTTCGGCCACTTCTCAATGTTTTTCCCGGCGCCGATCCTCAGCACGCTGCTAGTGCTCGTGATCCTGTTCGCGTGGGATCGTGTGGTCGCCCCGTTCGCTGCCGCGCGGCGGACGCCGGCCCGAGTGCCGGGCTAGGAACCCACCCCTGGCCTCGCAACGACTCTGTCGCCCGAGGCCATCCCCTCCCCGCTTGCAGGGAGGGGGACATGTGGGGACAGGGTGGGGGCTCCCCGCGAAACCTGAGGCTCGCTAGCTGTCAGGGAGCTCCCACCCGATCTCGGCGGCTTCGGCCAGCATCTCGGGCTCGGCGACGGTGATCGCGTCGCGCGTCGTCTCGATGCAGCCGTTCTTGCGGAACACGTTGAGCGAGCGGCTGAAGGCCTCAGGCACGGTGGCGATGCGCGCCGCGAGTTCGACGTTCGGATGTGTGTGGCGGTCGATAGGCACGCGGCCAAAATCGCTGATGTCGAGCAGCAGCTTGGCGGTGCGGGCCAGCACGGTGCGGAACGAGAGGTCTTCGACCTGGGCGACGAGGAAGCGGTTGCGCGTCGCCAGCATGCTGGCCATACCCCGGCTGATCTGCGGGTAGCGGAGGAGCAGGTCATGCAGCGCCTCGGCACTAACATGCCACACCGTGCTGTCCTCCACCGTGACCGCCGTCACGGGGTTCGGGCCGCCGTCCAGCGCCGCGACCTCGTTGAACATGATCACCGGCCTAACAACCGCCAGGATGACCTGCTGGCCCTGCGGGCCGGTCTTATACAGGTGGACGCGCCCCGCAAGCAGCACGTACAGGCCCGCGGTTGCCCCACCCTCGTGGAAGATGGCTGTGCCCTCGGGAACGCGGCGAACCCGGCCCGCACTGACAATCGCTTCGAGGTCCGGCGCGGGCAGGTTCTGAAAGTGGCGCACGCTGCCCAGGCTGCGTGCGAGGCGTTCAAGCTGCGGCATGGATGGCTGTCTCCGGGTCGTCAGGCCATGCGGCTATTGTACTCGAAGCGCCGCCCGAGTGACATTCGTCACCCAGGGCTCTGCATTTCTGCATGGACCGCCATAACCCTTAACAAAAGTCAATGTTTGCGGGTGACACTTGTGATAGGATGCACAAAAGACAACCTCTCACCCGGAGAAACACTATGCGCAAAGACACGCTGGGAAGCATTCTGAAGATCATCGCCATCGTCTTCATGGGTCTGACGGCGGCGATGAACCTGCTGGGCGGCGTCGGGACGGTATGCGCCGCCTTCCTGACGAAGAACTTCGAGTCGATGGCGGCGCTGCTGCCCTACCAGTGGCTGTACCAGCCGCTGATGATCCTCACCATCCTGACCGGCATCGCCGGGGGCTGGGCCACGATCCGGCTGATCGGCGGCGGCGAAAAGGTCTACCGCAATGCCCTGATCGTGCTGGGCGTTGGCACTGTGCTCGGCGCGGTACACGTCATCGCCTCGCTGGCCATCCGCGGTGCGGCGATGCCCGCCAACATGAAGCTGTACATCAACATCATCACGCTGGTGATCTTCGCCGTGCTCGGCCTGCCGGGCCTGCGCGAGCGCGTTGACTTCGAAAAGCAGGGGCCGCGGCCCACCCGCCGCACGGCGGGCGGGCTGGCCGCCATCGTAACGGGGCTGGCGCTGCTCAGCACGCCGATGTGGGCCGGGCCTTCGCACGCGCACGCGGGGGGCAACTGGGTCGACCTGCTGCGCCCGCACCTGCTGACAGGCGGCGCGGTGCTGATGCTGGCCGGCATCGCACTGCTGGGCGTCGCCGCATGGGCGAGTGCGCCCGCGCAGCCGGAGCGCCGCGCGGCACGGATCGCCGAGTAAGCAAGCTGCGCTGTTTGAGAGGAGCGACCGTATGACGTTTATCCGGAGCCGGTTCAACTACCTCTTCCGATCCACGAAGGGGCTGGTGCTCGTCGCCATCGCCCTGATCGCCATCGTCACCGCCGTGTGGGGCACGCTCTCCGGCCCGCTGGCCGAGATGGGCGTCAGGGACGTGACCGTGCGGGTGCTCGGCATGGACCTCGACCCGGCGGAGCGCGAAGGCCGGATCATCATCCTGTACCACGTCATCGCGCAGGCGGTCATCGCCATCGAGGTCTACCTGATGACCCGCATCCTGCCGATGAAGCCGGGCCGGCAGGAGACGATCAACGCGACGATCACCGTAGGCTACATCACGTCGATGATCTTCGGGCTGGCCTTCGCTTACTTCGGGCACAACTACATCTTCCACGGGCTGTTCATCACCGGGCAGGTGCTGGTATTCTTCGCCGGGGTGATGCTGCTCGCGGCGCTGTGGCCCTGGCAGAAGGCCTACCACGTGACCGACCGCGCCTACAGCCACTGGGGCAGCGTGGACCTGGAGCGCGTGGCCTTCTTCACGATGGCAGTCTGCACGCTGATCTCGGCGGTGTTCGGCGCGGTGGCTGGCGCGAACTTCGGCAACGGCTTCGCAGCCTTCCTCGCCGAGGACGTCGTCCGCAACCCCAATAAGCCGATCCTCCAGCGGGCGGTCATCGGCCACCTGCACATCATGCTGACGCTGATCGCCATCGCGA
>CAZDLX010000184.1:0-3131 GCA_964506005.1 uncultured Anaerolineae bacterium
CTGCGGCATCGCCGGGCTGCGCGTGCACGGCGTCGATGGCGGCGTCTAGCAGGCCGTGCGCCTCGATGAGCTGCAGAGAGCCCTTCGCCGCCGCGATGTGCCGGTCGCAGTAGGGGCGGTAGCGCAGCGTCTCATCCTCCGCGCCCTGGTGTGCTGCGGCGTACAGCTCCGCCGGCACCGGCGGGTTGCTGCGTATCACCAAACGTTCGAGCCCCTCGCCGGGTGAGAACAGCGCGCGCGGCACAAGCTCCGGCGGCGGCACAGGCTCGCCGCGCCGGTACACGAAGCCCCCTCCAGGCAGCGACACCCGAAAGCCCGGTTCTTCGACGTAATCAAGGTGGCCGGCGGTGTAGTTGGCCCGCCCCATCGTGAGCGACCGCCCGGAGAGGTCAACCGCGCGCAGGCGCAGGCGATAGTCGACGCCGAAGCGCAGCCGGGGCAGCGTGCGCGGCAGCGCGCTGACGACCATATCGAGCTGCAGCGCGCCTGCCTCGGGGGAGGCTTCAGGCGGCGCGGGCTCCTGCTGGATGGCTCTGCCGGGGCGCGGCGCGCTCAGGCTCCAGCCATCCCATGTGACGAGCGCCTCGTGCGCGTACAGCGCACTGTCCGGATCCGCGGGCGCGTCGGGCCGGTCGAGCTCCCCGGTGAGTGATATCTCGACAAAGCCCTCATCCTCGACCTCAAATGCCAGGTCAGGGTTGCGGACAGGGGTATACGTGGTGTGACGGTCATGCAGTGAGAGCCACTCGGCCCGGAACCCGTCGAAGATGTCCATGCGGTAGCCGCGTACGAGCTGCTCGGCGAACAGCACAGGCGGGTTCGCCGGGTCTGTCTCCAGCGCGTCGTTCGCCTGGCGCGCCAGGTAGAAGTCGTCGTGCAGCCCCTGCGCTCGCTCGGTGAGCGCCAGTGTGAGACCACCCGTGCGAAGCGCCGGCGTGCCCGCGCGCGCGTCTTCCTCGACGGGGCGCTGTGACTGCTGCTCCTGCACTTCCAGCGTCGAGGCCATGTTCAGCGCCTTGAGCGCCAGCCCGTCCACGTCCACCCCTGCCACCACGTAGCGCGCTGGGTCAAGGTGGACCATGCCGTGCACGTAGTCACGGCTGCCGGGGCGCTCCGCAGCGGAGAACGACGCGCCATCATGCCCCAGCACCAGGCGGCACTGCGTCCACGGCGTCACGTCGAGGTTCCAGGGCGATGCCGAGGAGCCGGAGCGGGCCGGGAAGTGCGACCGCCGCCGGATGACGACGCGCAGGTGAGAGGGCGGGTCCTGCTCACCCAACACCGGCAGGAAATCGGGGTTAATGTCAAAGTCGAAAGCCAGCCCCAACTGCCGCAGCAGGAACGGGTGGTAAGGCAGCGTCGAGAGCAGGCGGTGAAACTCCAACTTCTCGTCGAGATCCGCACGCGCCGCCTCGGTGTCGGGCGGGAACTCTGCAGGCGGGTGTTGGGGCCGCCGGTGGAACATGGCAAGCTGGTAGAAGTGATCGGCGGGCGAATTGCCCTGTGCGAACGGCTGGATCAGCGGCTGCGGCGTGGTGTGGTGCTGGGCGCGGAGCTGCGCGGCATTTTGAGCGGCGTTTCGCAGCGCCGCCGCCATGCGCGCGGAAACCTCGCGCTCGCCGGGCGCGCCCTCGAAGACGCCCAGCCGGTTGGCCCGGCGCAGCTCCTCGAAGATCGACGAGAGTGTCTGGCTCTCAAACTCCGACGGGTCCAGCGGCGGGCCGATCGGCGAGGCGTTATTGCTGGAGACCGGCAGATCGTCTCTCGAGTCCCGGGCCAGCCCGGCCCACTGCATCTGCAGATAGTCCAGCACGCGTCGCAGCGGGTAGCTGACCAGCGGGCGGTCGGCGTAGTCGTCGAAGTCAAAGGGGCGGACCGGCGTCTCCGGCGGGAACAGCGCCGTCCACAGGTCGCTATCGCCGGCCAGAAAGCCAGACTCGGGCGCTATGGTGGCCCCATCGTCCCGCTGGATCAGCAGCTCGACCTCGTGCGGCCTGACGATGTCCGGCCAATCCACGAAGTCCGGGAAGTCGGCCAGCGTGCCGCCCTCATCGCTGCGCAGGCGCGGCGCGATGAACACCGACGCGGCCAGGAAGCCGCCCTCGGTCATCCCACCCGGCAGAAAGATCCACTGCACGATCTGGTTGCGCATGTTCCCACCCTCCAGCGGACGATCAAGTCGCGTCTACGCAAACGCCAGCAGATACGCCGCCCACTCCTCGGGGCTGACGGTCTCGGCGAAGCTCGGGTCCCCGTCCGACCCTGCGAAGCGCCGCTCGACGGAGAGCGACACACTCTTGCTGAAGAAGGCCACCTTGACGCACACCGTCAGGGTGGCCTGGCCCCACACCTCGCTCCCGCCCGCGTCCTTCTTGCGGTACGTGAAGGCGAGGTAGAACTCGACGGAGACGGAGATCAGCCCCAGCACCTCAAGGTAGCCGCCGCACCGCAGATAGCCGGTGAGCGTGACGCTGCCCGCCGTCAGCGCGAAGTAGATGCCGGCCATCACGTGGACGCCGCCCGATGCCACGACGAGATTCAATGCGATGTTGCCGCCAAACTCGATCGACGCCTCGATCTGCTCCAGCCCATTGGCGCTGACGGCCAGCGCGAAAAAGCCGCCCCCGCCAAACAGCGAGACGGTCACGAGGAAGGGCTTGTGCCGCTCCGAGATGGCAAAACGCACCCCGGCGGGCCGGTCGGTGAAGGGGATCGAGATGGTCGACGAGAGCGCGATGTTCTGCAGGCTGAACACCCCCACCCCGATGGTCGGCACGCCGAGGGTATAGCCGGCGACCACGCCCTGCCCATCCACCGTCAGGAAGGGCGGGTCATCGAAGCCGTTCTCGGGCAGGATGCTGCGCAGCGAGTTCACGAACTCAAGCGGCCCGGCGAACGTCAGGGTGACGTTCTTCGCACCGACCTCAAGCTTGCGCCCCTCCTCTGCCCGGAACAGAAGCTCGCCGAACTTGACGGAGATCGCCTCGGCGAAGGTGAGTGCCGCCTGGCGAAGCCTGCCGATGACGAGGGACGTGCCCTGCCCCGACAGCGAGCGCACCGTCCGGGCATCCAGCAGCAGGTCCGCGCCGCCCAGCTCCACGGTCAGCGGGCCGAAGCTCTTCGTCTCAAGC
>CAZDLX010000184.1:3141-6881 GCA_964506005.1 uncultured Anaerolineae bacterium
CAAGCGGCGGCTTCCACAGGAAGCGCGTCTCGACGCGGGGCTGCCCGCCGTCCGGCAGCCGCCGGGTGATCAGGCGCGGCTGCGCGAGCCGGAAGCCGGGGTCGTCTAGCTGGGCCTGCGTGGGCGGGTCCGGCGCTGCGGAGGCGGCGTCGAGCGGGAGATTGCCCGGGATCAAATCGAGCAGCCGGATCGTGCCCAGGAAGCGCGCCTCGCTGAAGGCCGAGAGGTCGATCTTGCCCGCCTTCAGCGCATCGGGCGATGCAACCGCGCCGAGCGTGCGGGAGAGCGCCTCCGCCGCCGAATTGGGGCGGACCAGCCCGCCGCCCTGCTGCGAGTCGAAGGCCATCTGCAGCGGGTTCTTCAGCCGCACGAACGTCTGCGCGGGGTTGCCCGGGCCAAAGTCGCCGGCCAGGTAGGTGGGGTCGAGCTCAACCGGCCGCGTGGTGGCGCCGCCGAGCAGCTCGTCCACCGCCGGGAGCGACGCCTCCGCGCCCGCGATGAAGGGCAGGTAGCTGGGTGGGTATGAAGGCGGCCGCCCGGCCGCTTTGAGTCCAAATTCTGAGGCTGGAGCGCCCACGGTCGCCAGCCCGAACCGGAGCAGTTGGGCCTTGACGTTTGTTGATCCGGGCTTCTCCCCCGGCGGAGCCATGGCGACAGCCTGGCCGCCAACGCTCACCCGCGTTGCGAGGCTGGCGGTAAACGGCGGCGACTGGAAGACGCTGCGGATCAGCGCCACGTTGTCTATCGCTTCAAGCGGCACGAACATCAGCGGCAGCTCGAAGTCAATCTGGTTTCCGGTTACGTCAAGCGCCGACGCCTTGAAGAAGAGCGGCTTGCCCTCCGGCGTGAGCAGCCACACTGGCGTTGTGACCGCCACGCCGGGCGTGCCCTGCACCTGCGCCGAGCGGGTAAGCAGGCGGATGGCGCGCAGCGGCATCTCGCGCCCCTCGAAGGCGTAGGCGGCCGACATCGGCGCGTAGTCCATCACCGGCTGCTCGACGATGACCTCCCAGCGCTGCATCATGTAGGCCGCCGTGCCAAACAGCGCGCCGCCGCCCCCCGCTGTGCCGACCTGTCCGCGGGTGACCGGGGCGCGCTCGGCGGTTGCGACGATGACGGCGCGGTGGCCGGTGCCGCACAGGAAGCCCGCGCGCACCGTCCGCACGAGGTGGTCCCTCCCCTGCGCGGCGATGTGCTCGTACTTGCGCAGGCTGATCGTCGGCGGGCCGTCGGGCCAGTCGCCGCTCAGGTGCGCCGACGCGCCCAGCGTTGAGAGCGAGAAGCGTCTCGCCGTGAGCGGCTTCGCGCCAGGCTGGCCCTCGGCAGGGGATGTGAGCTGGACGATATTCCGGCGGTCCTGCGGGGCAAGCGAGATCGGGAAGGGGTTCTGGCCGGGCACGTCGGCCACCGCCCGAACGTCCCCCGGCGTCAGATGCGTGCGCCAGACCTGGGTATGCCCGTCCAGGGTGATCGGCTCGTCCGGGTGCTGCCACGCCAGCGCAGCGTCGGGCGAGAGCAGCAGCCGCCAGGGGAACTCGATGGCAGTCTGCAGCGGGCCTGGTGGGCCTGACGCGACGACCGGCTCCCATGCCCCCCAGTCGAGCAGCGCGGCCAGCGTCAGCGGCAGGCTCGCGACGCTGTCGGGCAGGCGAAAAACCAGCCGGCTGCCCCCCGCCATAACGGTGCGGATCGGCGGCTGTTCGACGGAGCCCGAGTCAGCCGCAAAGACCTGCTCGGCGAGGTGCTGCGGCCCGACGTGGACGACGACGAGCGCCGGCTCCTCCGGTGTGATACGCTCCAGGCTGCCGCTTGCAGCAGGACGCAGGTTGACAAACTCGAAGTCCAGCGCCAGCAGGTCTTCTGGCCGCAGAGCGCCCAGGTGCCATCGATCCTCGCCCATAGCTTGCCCCTTGTACGACTATTACCAGCAGGCGTGCGTTCTGCGCGGCAGGGCAGCCGCATCGTTAAGGGCAGTGCGGATCCACGATTTCCCAGAACTGGTCGTTCGTCATGAATATATTGGCCGGTGGTGGCAACGGCGTGCCGTCTGGGCCGGCGGTCGTCCAGTCGTAGCGGGAGATCGCCGCACCAGCCGGCGGCGACTTCCAGAGCGGAAGCGTCGCGACGGGGTCGCTGGCAGCCGGAGGCGCGTGCGCCCCGAGGTGCTGCGCCCAGAGCCGCTCGCGCATCTCACGCGCCGTGCCGGTGCCCGAGATGTCCCCGAAGGCCACGCCGATCTCGGAGTCATGTTCGAGCCCGCGCCGGTTGACGTTCGCCGAGCTCACCATCGCCACGGTGTCGTCGAAAATCCAGACTTTAGCATGCACGAACCGGTTGTTCCGTGTGACGACAGCGACTTTGGCGGCGTGCGGCAGCAGGTGGTCAAATGCCGCCCGCCGCCGCGCGAAGGCTTGGTGTAGCTCGCCGTTGACGCTGTTCGAGTCGCAGATGACGACGAGCAGCGCGTTGAGGTGGGGCATGGCAGCGGCCAGCTCGCGGCCCATGCTCTCATCGACGAAGTACTGATCTTCGACGTAGATGAAGTTGCGGGCTTTCGCGATCATGTGGGAGATGAGCTGGCGTGTCGCCTTGCTGCCCGTCGGCGCAAATGAGTACGGGGCTGTGTTCAGCCCTGCGAACTGGGTCGGGTTGCCGAAGGTCGTCACCACGCGGCAGCGATGGGTGCCAGCTACCGGCTGGGGTGTCAGCGCCGGCAGGCTCACCCCAGGGGGGCGGTCGGGGTGGTCTTCCCAGCGCTTTCGGAGCACTTCGTAGATGTGAGCCGCAGCCGTGCCGTGCAGCTCAGCCTGCACGTCGTGTAGCGCCGTGGCGCCGGTCCGGTTGCCGTTGATGTCGATGCCGCCGCACCAGGCGACCAGGCGCTCCCCCGTCCACACGACCCACGCCTTCTGGTGGTGCACTCCCACCTGGATGTTGACGCCCGGCAGGGGCACGCCGAGGCTCATTGCGCTGTGGTGCAACACCTTGGCGTCATGAATAGCGGCGCCGTTGGGCAGGCTATTAATGAAGGCGACGGGGCCGGTATTATTTCCGGCCAGCGGACGCCACTCGCCGAAAACGGGCAGCTGTATCACCGGGAAGTGATTGAATAACGCCCGCACTCTGGCCCCGCGCCCGGCAGCCGCGCGCAGGGCGGAGTCAACCGTCATGCCCGGCGCGAGCGGGGTATTCTGCATGAAGTCCCACCCGGCGAGCACCACGAGCGCGCCCGCGTCGTGGTCGCTGCCCGCGCCCCGCTCTCCCCACGTGGGGGCGCTGTGTGGTTTCGCTGCCAGCGCCGCGTTGAGCGTGGCGAATGCTTCCGCGCGGGACGTGTGGACGATCACGTCGCTCGACGAGACAGATGAAAAGACCCCGGACAACGCCGGGGTCAACCACGCATCAAGCTCGGCAATACGAGCAGCGCGTGCCTGGTTCTGCTCGTGAGCGAGCGCGATCGCGTCGAGCCACTGCACCGTCAGAGGGCCAACATCCCGGATAACCGGCTCAGGCGCTCCGACGACCTCGACTTTGAAGCGACGGACCGCCTCCGCCGTCTCGCTGCCGTAATCGCCATCCGCGCCGAATCGGGGCAGGCAGTCGGGGTCCCAGATCAGCAGCGCCTTCTGGACCTTCTCAACCGCCGGGTGGTCGCGATTCTGAGTCGTGGAAATGCGCTGGTGGTTGACATCCAGCACGATCTGTTCGAGCAGGGGGTCACCGGCAAACAGCGCTGAACT
>CAZDLX010000185.1:0-6765 GCA_964506005.1 uncultured Anaerolineae bacterium
GCCGGTTCTTCTGCGAGCCGGAGTAGATCAGCGGCAGCTCGACCTGCCGTACAGCGCTTGTGCGGGGAAGCAGGTTGAAGCTCTGGAAGATGAAGCCAACTTTCCGGTTGCGGATCTCCGCCAGGGCGCTGTCGTCGAGCCGGCTGACGTCCACGCCGTCAAGGAAGTACTGCCCGCTTGTCGGCACATCGAGCGCCCAGAGCAGGTTCATCATCGTGGACTTGCCGGAGCCCGACGGGCCCATGATGGACACAAACTCGCCGTGCCGCACCGTCAGCGAGACGCCCGCCAGCGCGTGGATCTCGTACTCGCCCATCCGGTAGACCTTTCTCAGGTCTCGCACGTCGAGTACTGGCACATCACTCGGGTCATTCCGCTCCAAAAGTTCGCTCATCAATCCGCTAATCTCCGCCGAATCCGGGCACGCCGAGTCCCTGGCGTTCGAGGCTCAGTACGATTACATCGCCTTCCTCGAGGCCCGAGCGCACTTCGCTGTCTGTTTCGCCGCGCACGCCGAGCTCGATCGCGACCTCTTCGACTGTCTGGTCGTCAACGCGCACCGTGGCATACGCCTGGCCGGTCGTGCGGTCGAACCGCACCGCCCAGTTGGGCACCAGCAGCACATCCGAGAGCTCAGCCACCACGATGTTAGCGGTGGCCGTCATACCCTCGCGCAGCGGAACGTCCGTCGGATGCAGCACAACCCGCACGGAGAAGGTCGTCACGCCGGCAAGCTCACGGCCCACCGGCACGATCCTCTCGACCTCACCCGTGAGCTCGACACCCGGGAAGGCATCCAGCTCGACCACGGCGGGCTGGCCCTCCCGAACACGTATGATGTCAAGCTCATCGACCGGCACGTCCAGATAGAAACTGGAGTCGTCAACGATCACGACAGCCGGCAGGCCCGGCACCGCCTGCTCGCCGGGGCGGAAATTCACGGCTGTGACCACCCCGTCGAATGGCGCGAAGACCGCCACCTCGTCGAGGGCCGCTTTCGCATCGACCAACGCAAGCTGCGCCTGCTCCACGGCGAGCCGCTGCAGCTCCAGATCCATTTCCGATGGCCCTTCGAGCAAACGGCTCAACACCGCCTGCGACTGCCGGACCTGCGCCCTCGACGCGGCCACCTCGCCCTCGCTCGCGCCCTCCTGCGCGTTTGCCAGTTCCAGCACCCTCACCTGAACGGTTAGCTCGGCCGCCTCCGCAGCCTTCTGCGCGATGATCACGTCAGGGTGCTGCCCGTCCTGGTTGTGCTGGTTCAACGCATCCGTCCAGCGCTGGTATGCGATTGCGCGGTCGGACTCGGCGAGCTGCAGATTGGCCTGCGCCAGGCGGATCGCCTCATCGGTCACGGGCTGGGCAACCTGATCCAGCCGCGCCTGTGCCTGCTGCACTGACGCTCTGGCCGAGGCGATCTCCGCGTTACTCGGGCCTTCCTGCAGAGCTTGCAGGGCGAGCTGCTGAAGCTCCACGGCCAGCTCCGCATCGAGAATCGCCAGTTCGAGCTGCGCCACGTCGAGCGCCATGAGCTGGTCGCCCGCCGTCACCCGCTGGCCCTGCCGTATGTTCACCTCAGCGACCTCGCCGGGCGTGGTGAACGAAACGCCCGCTCGCTGTACGGGCTCGACACGCGCGGCGACGCTGACCGTCTCGCGCAGGTCGCCCCGCCGGATTGTCGCCTCGCGCACAGCCTCACCATCCTGCTGCGCGGGTGCAGATGGCGGCTGTGGCGAGCATGCTGCGAACAACAGGATGAGACTCAGAGCCAGTACGATGGGCTGCACCCGGCGGGCGCTAACGCGTCTCAGGCAGATGCTCATTCGTCGCTGCCTCCCATCCCGGTGAAGTCGAGATCCTGCCGCGTCAGGCTGACGGCAACAGTCTGCCCCTCCTCCAGCCCCGCGATGACCTGGCTGAACATCTCCCCTCTGACACCGAGCGCGACGGGTACATCCTGCAGCGTTCCGTCATCGCGCAGCACACTGGCAACCGTTTCCCCGCTCGCGGAGTCGACCCGTATCGCCCAATTTGGCACCAGCAATACGTCCTGGAGCCGCTGCGTGACAATCGAAGCAGTCGCCGTCATGCCAGCCAGCAGTGGCACCCCGGTGGGTTCGAGGTTGACACGCGCCTCGTAGGAGGCAATACCACCTTCGTCGAGGGTGGCCGACGGCGAGATGTCAACCACCTGCCCCCGGAAGGTCTGGTCGGGTGCCGCATCGAGCGTCACGATCGCCGGCTGTCCGGGTACGACACGGGCGATGTCAAGCTCGTCAATGTTGAGGTTTATATGGAAATGCGAGGCATCGACGATAACAATGGCCGGCTGCTCGCCGGGCACCGAGGAGCCTTTGTCGATAGACACCTGTGCCACGACCCCACCCAGCGGGGCGACAAGCCGCGCATTCTCGAGCTGGGTGCGTGCCATGCGTACCGCCAATTCCGCCTGATCTACCTGAGTCTGCAAGCGTGCGGCCTCAAGCTCACTGGGTTCTTCGACGAGCTTGTTCAGCTCGGCCTGCGCCTGGGCGATTGAGGCGCGTGCTGCTTCGAGCGCCGCATCGCCAGCGCCTGACTGGATCAGGCTGAGCTGGAGACGTGCCATCTCGACCCCGACAAGTGCCTGCTCCTGCTGCTCACGGAAAGTGACGAGCTGATCCTCGGGCAGCCAGGCCTGCATGGCTTTCAGCGCCGTCTCAGCCTGTTCGTACTGCTTAAAGGCGCGCTCGTGCTGGAGCTCGGCAATCCAGATCTCTTCGGGGTCGGCCCCGGCGGCAATTTGATCGTAGTTTGCCCGCGCGGCCTCTACCGCGGCATAAGCTGCGGCCAGCTCGGCATCGCTCGGTGGAGCATACAGCCGCTCCAGATTGAGCTGCTGGATCTCCAGCGCGAGCTTGGCCTGCCTCAGGGCAACGCTCTGCCGCCTGGTGTCGAGCGCCGCCAGCAGGTCTCCCGGCGCGACCGTATCGCCGACTTCGACGAGCACTTCGCGAACCGTGCCTGCCTGCTGAAAAGTCAGGTTGACCTGCTCTTCAGGCAGCACCGTGCCGCGAGCACTCACCGTCACGTCGATAGTGCCGCGCTCCACCGTTCCTCGCCGCAGTTCCGTCGCCTCAGGCGGCCGGGGTTGAGCGCCCCGGCATGCGGTGACTGCAAGCATAACAACTGCCAGACTCGCCAGGAGAGAAAGGTGCCTTGAGGCTGTTTGAGAAGGTCGCCAGTGTGTCATCAACCACGCTTCACGTCGGTCGTGCTCAAATGTTTCGATTCAATACGTGCAGAATCCCACAAGCTGCCGGGGAGTCTAGCACATCCAGCATGGGGAATCGAGATCCAAAAACGGACCATTACTATCCCATATGTGTTGCCTGTCACGAATGGATATGGTATGATGAATCTCATCTTCGCATCAGGCGCCGGCCTGCCATGATCAGCCTGCCAGCCGGAGGAGCAACAGCATATGCCTCGCTCGGAAATCCCTGACATTGTCATCGGTCGCTTGCCGATCTATCTTCGAGCGCTGACCCAGTTGAAAGCAGCCGGGCGCGAGATCACATCATCGCACGAGTTAGGTGAGAGCCTGGGTATCAGCTCGGCGCAGATCCGCAAGGATTTATCCCACTTTGGCGAGTTCGGAAAGCAGGGAACCGGGTACACGATCAGCACTCTCGCCGAGGAGCTGCAGCGCATTCTGCATGTGAACCGTGATTGGGATGTCGCGCTCGTCGGCATCGGCGACCTGGGCCGCGCTATTGCGCACTATGGCGGCTTTGCTCATCGTGGTTTCTGCATCACCCACCTGTTTGACAACGACCCCAAGAAGATCGGCGAGAAGGTTGCGGGGATGGTCATCCGCCCCATCGACGAGATCGACCAGACTGTGCGCGAGGCCGGCATCAAGGTGGCAATGATCGCGACTCCACTCGAAAGCGCACAGGAGACTGCGGACAAGCTGGTCGAGGCCGGGGTCAAGGCGATCCTGTGCTATGCCCCGCTTATCCTGAGCACGCCGGAGAACGTGCAGGTACAGTACATTGACCCCGTTATTCACCTTCAGCGGATGTCCTACTATCTGAACGAAGACTAGCCCCCTACCCCGCACCACCCAGCGATTAGCAAACACACCGGCAGTTGCCGGTGTGTTGTCATCTTGCCCGATGCGTGGCTACATGTTGGGTGTGGTGCGCTGCAGTGCTTCGATGCGCTCCAGACCGCGCGTCGCGCCAAGCGTCGCCGCGCCGACCGGGTCATCGGCGAGGAAAGCCGGGACGTGTGTCTGCTGTGTGAGGTACACGTCGATGCCGCGCAGCAGCGCGGTACCGCCGGTGAGCACCATACCCCGGTCGATGATATCCGAAGCCAGCTCTGGCGGCGTGCGCTCCAGCACCTGCTTCACTGCGCCGGAGATGGTCTCCAGCGGCTCCTCCAGCGCCTCGATGATCTCGCTGGTCGTCAGGGTGATCATGCGCGGCAGTCCGGTCACCTGGTCGCGGCCCTGTATGTCCATGCGCATCTCTTCGCCGATGTCCGTCGCCGCACCGATGTTGATCTTCGCCAGCTCTGCCGTCAGCTCGCCGATGATGAGGTTGTACTTCTTGCGGACGTAGTCGATGATCGCCTGGTCGAGCCGCATGCCGCCCACCCGCATCGAAGATGCGGCAACGATACCGTTCATGGCCACGACGGCTGCCTCAGTCACACCGCCGCCCAGACCGACGACCAGATTGCCTGTCGGCGTATCGACGGGCAGGCCCGCCCCGATAGCCGCCGCCAGCGGCGCCGGAATCAGCCTTGCCTCACGAGCGCCAGCCTGGATCGCCGCCTCGTGCACGGCGCGCCGCTCGACGCTCGTCACCCCGTAGGGCACCGTCACCATGACGGTCGGCTTGAACAGCCGGAAGCCGCCGATGACCTTGTCGAGAAAGTAGCGCAGCATGGCCTCGGTGACTTCGTAGTCGGCGATGACGCCGTCTCGAAGCGGCCGCATGACCTCAATCGACTCAGGTGTGCGCCCGTACATATCGCGCGCTTCCTGGCCGATGGCAACTATCTTCTCTTCTTCGATTGTGATGGCGATGATGTCGGGCTCGTGCAGCAGGATCTGCTCGCGCTCGCCGATGGTGACGTTCACCGTGCCCAGGTCAATCCCGAGCCGCCTCGAAAACATACAGCCTCCATCCGTAGCAGCCGGCCCACTCAGGCCGGGCCGGCTGCCGGGTCATGGCTGCCCCGCGGGGCTGTGAGGCCCCAGGCCGGCAGCCGCTAGTCTTCTTCGCGAGCGCTTCCGAAGTCCATAGCGCCGGGCCCTGTCGCGCGCCGTCCGGTTTTTCGCCCCACTTCCAGACGGACCCGCGCGCGGCGGATGGCCGCTTCGAGCGCGGCGTAAGCTGCGGGATCGCCGGGAACGCCTTCTTCCATCAGCTTCTCGGCGCGCCGGCGGGCTGCCTCAGCGCGCGCCAGGTCGATTTCGTCGGCACGCTCCGCCGAGTCCGCCAGGACAATGACGTTGTTGTTGGCAACCTGGAGCACACCACCGCCGATGGCGAATGACTCCTCCGCGCTGCCCTGGCGCACCCGCAGCTCACCGAAGTCCAGCGCGGTGATGAGCGGGCTGTGGTTGGGCAGAATGCCCATCTGTCCCTCGGCGCCAGGCGCAGTGACGATGTCAACCTCGCCGTCAAAGACCTTGCGCTCCTGCGTGATGATTTGACAGTGCAGTGGCATATTCTACTTCCGAATCTGGCTTGCGCTAGCGGAAACCGCCCCCGGCTTCACTCACGCCGGGGGCCGGGCCAAGCGCCTGTTAGTCCATCTCTCCTCTGCGCTGGCGTTCGAGGACATCCTCGATACCGCCAGCCATGTAGAAGTACTGCTCGGGAACGTCGTCGAGCTCGCCGTCAAGGATCATTCGGAAGCCGCGCACGGTCTCGTCAATGGTGACGTACCGGCCCGCCCGGCTCGTGAACTGCTCGGCAACGAAGAACGGCTGCGACAGGAAACGCTGGATCTTGCGAGCCCGCGCGACCGTGATCTTGTCCTCCTCAGGCAGCTCTTCGATGCCGAGGATGGCGATGGTGTCCTGCAGGTCCTGGTAGCGCTGGAGCACGCGCTGAACCTCGCGGGCGGTGTTGTAGTGGTCCTCGCCGACGATGTCGGGCTGGAGGATGCGGCTGGTGCTCGCGAGCGGGTCCACTGCCGGGAACAGGCCCTGCGCAGCGATGGCGCGCTCGAGCGCGATGGTCGCGTCAAGGTGGGTAAACGTCGCAACCGGCGCCGGGTCGGAGTAGTCGTCCGCGGGCACGTAGACCGCCTGCATCGAGGTGATAGACCCTGTGCGCGTCGAGGTGATGCGCTCCTGCAGGTCGCCCATCTCGGCCGCCAGCGTCGGCTGGTAGCCCACCGCCGAGGGCATGCGGCCCAGCAGCGCCGACATCTCCGCGCCCGCCAGCGAGAACCGGAAGATGTTGTCGATGAACAGCAGCACGTCGCGGCCCTGGTCGCGCCAGTACTCGGCATTTGCCAGGCCGGTCAGCGCCACGCGCAGGCGCACGCCGGGCGGCTCGTTCATCTGGCCAAAGACCATCACGGTCTTGTCCATAACGCCGCTCTCGACCATCTCCTGGTGGAGCTGCGTGCCTTCGCGGGTGCGCTCCCCTACCCCGGCGAACACGGAAAAGCCGCCGTGCTCCTGCGCCACAGAGCGGATCAGCTCCATGATGATGACCGTCTTGCCGACGCCCGCGCCGCCGAAGATGCCCGTCT
>CAZDLX010000186.1:0-6764 GCA_964506005.1 uncultured Anaerolineae bacterium
CCGTGGTCAACGTGCGCGATGATCACAATATTCCTGATGTCGTCTCGTAATGTAGCCAACCGGCACTCCCAAAAATCCGGACAAGAAGCGCCCCGAGTTGGGGCGCGCGATTCACTATTATAACGCTAACTGGCCGCTGCTACACGAATCTGTATCGGCGTTGCATCAGAAACCAGCCTCCCTCACCCCGTCTCAGATGCGGCGTCTTCGACGGCGTGAGGGAGTTGCGGGGGTGACGTCACGCCGGCTCTTTGAGCCGGTTTATGAACGCCTTGCGGAACTTCGCCACCTTCGGCGCGATCACGAACTGGCAGTAGCCCTTGTTCGGGTTGCGCTCGAAGTAGCGCTGGTGGTACTCCTCCGCCGGGTAGAACGTCTCCAGCGGCTCAAGCTGCGTCACGATGGGGTCATCCCACAGCCCCGCCTTGGTGAACTCCAGGATCTTGCGCTCCGCCGCCTCGCGCTGGGCCTCGTCATGATACAGGATGATCGAGCGGTACTGCGTGCCGACGTCCGCACCCTGGCGGTTCAGCGTCGTCGGGTCGTGAATGGTGAAAAACACGTCCAGAATGTCGTCGAACGAGAGCACGTCGGCGTCGTACGTCACCTGTACGACCTCCGCGTGCCCGGTCCGCCCGCTGCACACCTGCTCGTAGGTCGGGCTGTCTGTTTCACCCCCCGCGTAGCCCGACACCACCTGAGTCACGCCCCTTAGCTGGTCGTAAACGGCTTCGAGGCACCAGAAGCACCCGCCGCCGAGCGTTGCCATCTCCGTACGCATCATGTCCTCTCAGGAAACTCAAGCTGTGCGTGTCTGGAGTATAACCACACGCGGCGTCGAATTCTTGCGTGGCACGGCGGATGGTAGGGGCGCAGCATGCTGCGCCCCTACCTCTCCCTGAAAGGGGCAGTGACAGATTAATCGGGCAACGGAGAGGGCCCAGGCATCGCCCGGAACTGAAGTTCCGGGCTACGTGCAATCGTCGGTTGAAACCGACGAGACAGGCCCTTCGACTCTCGGGCGGCACTGTCGTAGTAGGGGCGGGTCTGAGACCCGCCCCTACCATCGTGTATGCAAAATGGGTTGCCGGGGACTCGCAGCGCCGCGCCTTACGCCTCTTCCGCCGCCCCTGCCCTCGCCAGTACGCGGCTGATGCGCGCCTCCTCGGGGAGCGGCTCTCCCCTCTCGTCCACCGCCACGATGGCCCCATCAATGCTGCGCGTGCGGATCGCGCCGGGCGCATAGCGGTTGTTCACGAGCTGCGGCGCGTCCAGCAGGCCGATCTTCACGGCGCGGGCGAGCGTGGCGGGGTCGGTCAGCGGGTCTTCGACGTCCGGGCTGAGCGAGCGGATCGCGTCGAGCAGCAGCCGCGCCCCCGCGATAAGCTCGTCGCGCCGCGCCTGCACCACCGGGTCGGCGGTCATGTCGGGGCTGCCTCTAAGCGCGACCTCGGCCACGTAGCCCGCCATGCGCGCGCTCTCGATGACCTCGGCTGCCGTCGCAGCGTGGTCCGCCTCGGTGTACCCGACGACGTGGATGATGTGCGGGCGGACCGCCATCTGGAGCATCACGCTCTGTGCGAGGTGCGCGCGCGCCTCCGGTACGCCGAGCGGGTAGCTCAGCAGCCCGGTGCGCGTCTGCCGCCAGATCGAGAGCGCGTCGCCGGCCTGCTCCTCCGCCAGCGCGATCTGCGCCAGGCACTTGGCGAGGTCCATGCGGTTGCTGAGGTGCGGTGGGCTCTCGAACATGTACGTCGTGATGTAGTCCCGCACACCCGCCTTGCGTGCCACCCGCGCGTAGATCGCCGAAACCGCGCAGATCACCACGTCGGGCGCGTCGCGCATCCCCCAGTGGTAGGGCTCGTTGCCCTCGACGGGGATATCGCGCTCGCCGTGCCACGCCATGAGCTCCGCATGCTCGCGGATGGAGTCCTCCAGCGGCGAGGGGCCGCGCCCGTCCATCGCGTTGAACCAGAACAGCGACGTGGCGCACCACGCGTTGTTGATCGTCCGCACCAGCATCTCAGCATACTGCAGGTGGTCCCGCGTGCCGGAGTACGAGCGCATCAGCGGGTAGTTGCCCCGGCGGCTGGCCTCGTAGAGCCGCCGCAGGTCGTCCTCACTGCGGAACGGCACGCCGCCCGCCCCCTTCGATTTCGGGTCCTGCAGGCTGGGGCGGAAGAAGTTCTCCTGCGCGTCCTGGTCCGCGCCGAGCGAGATCACGTCCAGCGCGCCGCTCTCCGCGATCTGCGCGATGCCGCGCACCGTCGGCTCGATGCTCAGCGCGGGCTCGCCGTAGTGGTGGCGCAGCAGCGGCAGCGGCGCCTTCCAGCGGATGCGGTCCACGAGCCGGTCAGGGAAGGCGGACGGGCCAGCCTCAACCTCGCCGCCCTGCTCCAGGTAGCGCCTGACCTCCGCCGCGGACTCGCCGCCGACGAAGTACGCCTCGAACAGGTCGTCAAACTCACGCGCCACGGCGACGACGGGCGGCGTCCCGGCGAAGGCGAGCCGCCTGCCGCTCAGCCCGGCGGCTTCGAGCATGCCGCGCAGCTCCACGAGCAGCGGGCGGAGGTTTTCGGGCGTCAGCCGGTAGCTCACGCCGATCACGTCAGGGTTGAAGCGCACTGCGGCGTCGATCAGCGCCTCGGGGTCGGTCGCCGGGCCGGTAAAGTACGTCTCGTGGCCCTGCTCCTCCGCCACGCGCAGAAAACGCGTTACGCCGGCAACGTGCACACAGTCTCCCAGGCTGGCTGCTAACACCCGCATCAGCGCGCAGCCTCCTTCGTGCCGCTGCGCTCGATCTCGTCCTCGCAAGGGGGCAGATCGGTGGTGCCGCAGTTCACCAGGTTCGTGATCTCGCTGACGCTGAGCCCCTGCAATCCCATCGACTTCAGTGAACGGCCCCGGTGCACGTAGTCCGTCCGGTGCATGACGCACGCCAGCCGGATCATCGAGTCGATGCCCCACACGTTGACCCCGAAGCGCCGCCCCAGCTCGGCAATCGGCACCAGGCTGTAGGGCACGTCCTCGAAGATGTAGCGGTGCCGCAGCGAACGCGGCGCGGAGATGCCCTGGTAGCCGGGGTTGTCGTGCATCGCCTCGTACAGATCGCGCCCCGTCGCCGAGTAGGCCGTGGCAAGCCACTCCTGCGCCGTTTGTGCGCGGATGCCCAGCGCCGCGGCGACGGTCACGCGCTCGCGGTCGATGACCTCCAGCATGTGCGCCGTCGAACGCGTAACGCCGTCCACGTAGAACTGAAAGTCACCCTGGGTGCGCTCGATCCAGCCCGAGTTGAGCAGCGTCAGCGCCGGGTGGAATACCGCTCCCATGTTGTTCAGGCTTGTGTAGAGGACGTTTGGCGCGGCGACGAACTGCGGGTAGACCTCCGCCATCACGTCGAGCACCTCGCCGGTGCGGGTCGCGGGCAGCGCGGCGAGCGGCACTGTGTTCTTCCGCCGGAAAATGCGAGCCTCGGCGGGGCCCATTGCCCGGCTGGCGAACAGCAGCGTCTCCGCTTCTGAGATCGTCACGTCGGCGGTGCAGCCGGCCTGCTTGAGCACCTGCCGGAACTCCAGCGCGCCGCCGGTACGCCCCGGGTTCAGCACGACGATCTGCCCATCTTCGAGATACGGCGCGGCAAGCCGCGCAACGTCCGCGTGAGCGGAGGCGGGCAGGACCACCATAATCAGGTGGACACCCTCCAGCACCCGCTGGA
Organism: uncultured Anaerolineae bacterium; assembly: GCA_964506005.1. Classification (GTDB taxonomy): domain Bacteria; phylum Chloroflexota; class Anaerolineae; order Aggregatilineales; family UBA3940; genus UBA3940. Next base: position 3,716 of record CAZDLX010000186.1, read on the forward strand.
TGTCACTGCTCACCACCTCCAGCGGCCCGAAGGCGATCTGGTCTTCGTCGAACTGGAGCTCGATCCCGCCGCGAACCCGGATGGCCTCAATGTGTTCAGCCGTCCGGTTCCACAGGTTGACGTGGAAGCCGCGCATTCCGAGGTCCGCTGCCATGGCACGCCCCCCATGGCCAGCTCCGATTACTGCCAGGCGTAGCTCAGCCACCGTGTCACGCATCGTTGTCACCCTTTCTATTGGCGAAATCGAACTGGAAGTGCGGGCATGACTCATCGCGCAGCCGGGGAGTCGGGCGAGCCGACATCGACCGCGCAGTCTACCCGCGTGGGTCAGCGAGTATGACGCTGCACGTATTATACAACGGATTTTCTCCCGGACCGAGTACTGCACTCCCCGCCCGGCGCGCTGGCCGCGAGAAACGGCACGTTTGCATTCTCGGCATGGTTGTCTTATCCTAATGAGCGGGATTCAGCTTAGACACACCCACATGCTCCCGCGCGCCCGCTTCGTCTTGCGGGCAGCCGGGGGAGAAGGGTACAGGAGTGGATGAAGTGCAGGCCTGAGCCGGGCCTGCCCCTTGAGCGACGCAACCGACCGCACGGCGTACCTCGCCGTGGGCCATCCACACCGCAGGACCCGCCCCGCCTGGCACCGCCGGGCTCGTGAGCGGGCCTTTTCTTGCCCCGAAGTGACTGTCTCTGCTGCCGGCTGTAACGATGCCGGCGTTTTCGTTCCCCATCACGGCGGGGCTTTTCACGCATCTCATGAGTGAAGGAGACTCAACCTTATGGTCATGGTCGAGCGACGTTCCGGCGAGAGCGACCAGCAGCTTCTCAAGCGTTTCCGCAAGAAGGTGTCGCGCAGCCGCATCCTTAGCGACGTGCGCCGCAAGCGCTGGCACGTCAGCAAGGGCGAGCTGAAGCGCATCAAGGCCAAGAAGGCCGAGCGCCGAATCCGGCGGCGCCAGGCCCGCAAGCGCAGCCGGGGGTACTAACCACTTTCCAGGCGTGCACTGGCACGGTCCGGCAGGGGGGCGGTATAGTTCTCCCGTCAATCTGAGTGCGCACCAAGCAGGGAGACGATGGACGCAACGTCGAAGAGACTGCTTATCACCGGCTTGATCGTCCTGCTGGTCATTCCACTGATGAGCGCCGCCCAGCCTGCCGCCGCCGCCCCGCCAGGTCAGGGCGCCGACCCCTATACCGTCATCAACATGGTCAACGCGCTGCGCGCCGAGTATGGCCTTCCGCCCTACCAGGTCAACGCGCAGCTCATGGCAGCCGCCCAGGCTCACAGCCAGTGGGCGGCCTCCGTCGGCACGCACAGCCACACCGGCCTGGGCGGCTCCACGCCCACCGACCGCGCGCTCGCCGCGGGTTACGGCGGCGGGCAGAGCGTACGCGTCTCGGAGAACATCTACTGGGGCACCAACGCGACGGCACAGAGCGCCCTCCAGTGGTGGCGCAACAGCCCCATCCACTTCCGGGGCATGACGTCCACCCAGTACGTCGAGATCGGGGCGGGCGTGGCTTACGGCAGCGGCGGGGGCTACTTCACGCTGAAGTTCGGCGTGGTGCTCACTGGCGGCAACAACGGGCAGGGCGCAGCGCCCCAGGCCGTGCAGCCCGCGCCGGGCGCGAGGCCGCTGCCGGTATACGTGTTCGAGCCGGTGGAGGTCGCCGAGCCGCGTGAGGACGGCTCCGTCGTGCACGTCGTCGGCGAGGGGCAGAACCTCTCGTACATCGCCGAGGCGTATGAGGTCGCTGTCTCCGAGATCATGGCGCTCAACCGCCTGACGGAAGACTCGCTCATCCACCCCGGCAACGAGCTGATCATCGTGCCCGCGCCCGTACAGCCGGTCGAGGAAGTCGAGGGGCCGATTATCCACACCGTCGAGGCGGGACAGACGCTGTTCGGCATCGCCCTGAGCTACGGCAAGACGCTCGACGAGGTGCTCGTGCTGAACGGCCTTACCGAGAACTCGGTGATCCACCCCGGCAACCAGCTTATCATCCAGCCCGACCCCAACGCGACGCCGGTGCCGCGCCAGCCGCTGTACCACATCGTGCAGGAGGGGCAGACGCTGCACGCCATCGCGCTGCGCTACGGCACCGACCTCAGGACGCTGCTGGAGCTCAACAGCATGGCCGAGACCGATATCATCCGGCCCGGCGATGAGCTCCTGATCCGGCCCGGCGACCCCACCCCGGTGCCCGAGCCAACGGCGACGATCCCCGTGCCCACCACCCCGCCAACTGTAGAGAGGCCAACCCCGGACCCGCGCGCAACCGAGGTCGCCCAGATGGCTCAGGCGGCGACACTCGCGCCGACCCTCACGGCAGCCGCCGAAGCCCAGCCATCCGACGCGAGCGAACCGGCGCAGCAGGGTTTCAAGCCGGGGCGCGGCCTGCTCATCGGCGCGGTCGTGCTGGTGGGGCTGGCGGGCGGCGGGCTCGTCATCGCGGGCATCGTCATGAAGCCGAAGTAGGGCTGGAGCGTCCCCTCATCCCGCGGCATCCTTCGGATGCCGCACCCTTCTCCCACACAGGGGAGAAGGGGTCAGATGGTTGCCCGGCGAGCGTATCCCCCTCGCCCCAGGCGGCTGGATGCGAAGCATCGAGCCGCCGCGTGGGAGAGGGGTGCCTAGAACGCGGCGTCCTGCGGACGCGCCGCGTTCTGGGCGGGGTGAGGGGCACCCCATCACCTCACATACCTCTCGAAGAACGCCAGCGACCGCTCCAGGAACAGCCGGTAATCGTCGCCGGTGAAGTCGTGCTCCGCGCCGGGGTACTCGTACAGCTCCGCCGTCTTGCCGAGCGCGGCGAGGCGCTCGTGCAGATCGCGCGACCACGCCACCGGCACGACGCGGTCCGCCGTACCGTGGTGGATCTGCACCGGCACGGTGATACGGTCCAGGTAGGTGATCGGCGAAGCTATCTCATAGCCTTCGGGGTTGTCCTCCGGCGAGCCGTAGATCAACGCGTCGTCCTTAGGCCACTGCGCTCCGAACCACTCGACGTAGTGCCGCCAGATCACCGCCTGGTCGAAGCT
>CAZDLX010000187.1:0-6763 GCA_964506005.1 uncultured Anaerolineae bacterium
CATGCATAGAGGCAAGGTTCAGGAAGGCAAAACAGCGTCATCATCGCCCGCAGGCGGCTCGCCCCAGCCACCGCCGCCCGGCGTACCGATGCACAGCACGTCGCCCGGCTGCACGTCGAAGCTGGCCTTGCCGGGCAGCACTTCCTCGTCGCTATTTGCGCCGCCGTCAGCGCGACGCAGGCGGTTCTCGCCCGGCTGCCCCGGCTCGCCCCCGGCGAGGCCGTAGGGCGCGCGCTCCCGCCGCTCGGAGAGGATCGTCACGCGGGCAGGTGCGAGGAACTCGATCTCGCGCACCAGCCCGTCGCCCCCGCGATAGCGCCCCCGTCCGCCGGAGCCGCGCCGCAGCGCATAGCGCCGGACCCGCACCGGCAGCTCGTACTCCAGCGCCTCAACCGGCGTGTTGAGCGTGTTGCTCATGTGGCAGTGTACGCCGCTCGCACCGTCCGCCTGCGGGCCTGCGCCCGCGCCGCCGCCCATCGTCTCGTAGTAGGCGAAGGGCTGCCCGCTGCGCGGATCGACCCCGCCGAAGGTGAGGTTGTTCATCGTGCCCTGGCTCGCCGCCGGGATAGCGCCGGGCAGCGCCTGCGCCAGCGCGCCATACAGCACATCGACCACCCGCATCGATGTCTCGACATTGCCGCCTGCGACGGCGTGCGGCGGGCCGGGGTTGAGCACGCTGCCCGGCGGCACGACGACGCGCACCGGCGCAAGCACGCCGTGATTCATCGGCAGCGCCGCCCCGGCGATGCAGCGCAGCACGTAGCTCACCGCCGAGACGACAATGGCCTCCACCGCGTTGACCGAGCCGCGCACGGCGGGCGCGGAGCCGGTGAAGTCCACAATCATCTCGCCGCCCGCGACCGTCAGCGCTACGCGGATGGGCACCGGGCCGGGCGTAATGCCGTCGCCGTCGAGCGCATCCTCAAACGTGTATGTGCCCTCCGGCAGATCGCGCAGCAGGGCGCGGGTCAGGCGCTCGGCATAGGCGATCAGCTCGCCGGCCTGCCGGGTGACTTCCGCCAGCCCGTACTGCCCGACGATCTCCAGCAGCCGCCGCGCCCCGACCTCGTGCGCCGCGTGCTGGGCGGCGAGGTCGCCCCGCCGCTCGCCGGGCGTGCGCGAGTTGCGGACGATCAGGCTGAGGGCGGCTTCGTTGACGCGCCCGCCCTCGACGAGCTTGATGGGCGGAATAATAATGCCCTCCTGATATAATTCAGTTGAGAGGGGCATTGAGCCGGGAGACATGCCGCCCACGTCGGCGTGGTGCGCCCGCGAGGCGACAAAGAAGGAAGGCTCCGGCTCGCCGGGGACGAACACCGGCGAGACGAGTGTGATGTCCGGCAGGTGCGTGCCGCCCAGATACGGGTCGTTCAGCGCCACGACATCGCCGGGGGCAAAGGGTGCGACGTGCTCAATCGCCGCGCGGACGGACGCGGGCATCGCGCCGAGGTGGACGGGGATGTGTGCGGCCTGGGCCAGCATCCGCCCGTCGCCGAGGAACACCGCGCACGAGTAGTCGCGGCGCTCCTTGATGTTGGGCGAGTAGCCGGTGCGCCCCAGCGTGACGCCCATCTCCTCGGCGACCGAGGCGAACAGGTGCTTGAAGATCTCAAGCGCAACGGCATCGGGGGCGGACACGCCCTCGCTACTCATGCTGGTTCTCGTGCGTCCTGTCGGATATGAAGTCCCAGGCGTCGGGCGGGAGGACGTGCGCGAGGTCGAAGCCTTCCGGCGGGCGCATACGCTCCGCATGGATGATGTTCTTGATCGCCTGAACCGCCTGCGTCAGCCGCCCTTCGGCGTTGTATACGATGTAGTCGAAGGTCTTGGCGGCGTTAATGTGTGTCTTGGCTTTCTCCAGGCGCTGCTGGAGGGTCTGGTCGTCCATGGTCTTGTCGGGGCGCTTGCGGATGCGCTCAAGGAGCGCGTGCGGCGGCGCGGTGATGAAGATGGTCACGCAGTTCTTGACCTTCTCCTTGAGCAGCACCGCCCCGGCGATGTCCACCTCGGCAACGACGAGGTGGGCCTCCGGCGAGACATCACGGAAGATGTCCTTTGGCATGCTATAGGAGTGCTTCGTGCCGTATACGTCACGCCCGAGGGGGTTGTCCTTGTCGGCTTCGAGAAGCTGGCCGGCGATGGCCAGTTCCTTGAACTCGTCGACGGTCACAAAGTAGTACTGCTGGCCGTAGACCTCGTCCTCACGGGGCGGACGGGTGGTGTAGGTGCGGACGCGGTCCATAATGCGCGGGTAGCTTGCCAGCAGTTCTTTGATAATGGTATTCTTACCCACGCCAGAGGGGCCGGCAATTACAAACAGGCGCCGTTCCAGCGACCCGTTGACCTCAAGTATAGCGCGCTCCAGATCGGTCAGGTCATCGCACATGATAGGCGAAAATCCTTAACAAATTGGCCCTTCATGCTCCCAGCGACCACGAACGGCCCGGACGTATACCAGCATGAACCGGCGCGTGGCAGCCTCCGGTTTTCGGGGGATTATACCACACGCGCCGCACTCTCTGTAATGGACTGATCGTTATATCCGAGTGTAGTGAGGAGAACGTAAGGTCATGAAAGTAATCATTCCGATGGCAGGCTACGGCACACGCATGCGCCCCCACACCTACAGCCGCCCCAAACCGCTCATCGCCGTGGCCGGTCACCCGATGCTTAAGTACCTGCTCGACTCGCTTCAGGAACTCGACATCGACGAGTACATCTTCATCGTCGGCTATCTGGGCGAGCAGATTGAGGCGTGGATCCGCGAGAACTACACCTTCAAATCCACCTTCGTCGTGCAGGACGAGCTGATCGGGCAGGCCGACGCCATCTATCGCGCCCGCGAGCACCTCAACGGCCCGGCGGTGATCCTCTTCTCCGACACGCTGTTCGACGCCGACCTGAGCACCCTCAACCAGACGGACGCCGACGGCGTCGTGTTCGTCAAGGAAGTGGAGGACCCGCGCCGCTTCGGTGTGGTCGAACTCGACGAGCAAGGCCGGGTGACCCGCTTCGTCGAGAAGCCTGACTCGATGGAGAACCGCAACGCACTGATCGGCCTGTACTACGTGCGCGACTCGCAGGCTATGATCCGCGCCATCGAGACGCAGATGGCACGCAAGCAGATGACCAAGGGCGAGTTCTACATCGCCGACGCCTTCCAGATCATGATCGACGAGGGCGCGGACTTCCGCATCGCGCAGGTCGAAACCTGGCTGGACACCGGCAAGCCCGAAACGGTGCTTGAGACGAACCGCTGGCTGCTCAGCAACGGGAGCGACAACAGCAGCGAGATACAGGCGACGGACTTCACCGTCATCCCGCCGGTCTTTATCCACCCCACCGCGCAGATCCGCCATGCCGTCATCGGGCCGTACACATCAGTTGGCGCAGGCTGCAAAGTGGAGTACAGTGTTGTCGAGAACAGCATCATCGACGAGCACGCCACAGTCACCCACATGGTGCTGACCGGCTCGCTCATCGGGCGGGAGGCCACTGCCGCCGGACGCCCCTTCAGCTTGAACGTCGGTGACACCTCCACCGTGGACTTCAGCGACTGCGGGTAAGCCACCAGCCCGCCACCGACGCGGCGCCCCTGCCGGATGGTGCTTTGAACCTAATCTGACCCTTATTCGTCGCCCCGCCCCCATCCCCCTAACCAGCGGGGGCGGGGCTGCCAGGACACAGGGCCTGCAAGCCTCTAAACAGGCCGTAAGACAGGAGCTACCCATATGCGCAATTTCGTTTCAGATCGGGTCCAGACGATCCCCCCTTCCGGCATCCGCAAGTTCTTTGACATCGCCGCGACAATGGACGACGTGATCTCGCTGGGCATCGGCGAGCCCGACTTCGTGACGCCCGCGCCCATCCTGCAGGCGGGCATCCGCTCGCTGGAGGAGGGCGAGACGCACTACACGTCGAACTCCGGCATCCTGGAGTTGCGGCAGGCGCTCAGCGCCCACCTGGGGCGGCTGTACGGCGTGCACTACGACGCCGAGAACGAACTGCTCATCACAGTGGGCGTCTCGGAGGCGCTCTACCTCGCTCTGAACGCAATTATCGACCCCGGCGACGAGGTGATCGTGCCGGAGCCGAGCTTCGTGTCGTACGTGCCGGAAGTCGTACTGGCGGGCGGCGTCGCACGGACCATTCCCACATATGTCGAGCACGACTTCCAGGTGACGGGCGCTGACGTCGAGGCGGCCATCACCGAGCGGACGAAAGCCATCCTGCTGAGCTACCCCAACAACCCCACCGGCGCGGTCATGACGCGCGAGCGTTTGCTGGAGATCGCGCGGGTGGCAGAGAAGCACGACCTGCTCGTGATCTCCGACGAGATCTACGACCAGCTTGTGTATGGCATCGAGCATGTGTGCTTCGCCGCGCTGCCCAACATGCGCGACCGCACCATCACGCTCGGCGGCTTCTCGAAGAACTACGCCATGACCGGCTGGCGCATCGGTTACGCCGCTGCCCCGGCGGAGATCCTCGCCGCAATGCGCAAGATCCACCAGTACACGATCATGTCCGCGCCGACCAACGCGCAGATCGCCGCCATCGTTGCGCTGGAGTCGTGCGACGATGAGGTCGAGGCGATGCGGCAGGAGTACGACCGCCGCCGCAGGCTGATCGTCGGCGGGCTGAACGAACTGGGCCTGACCACGTTCGAGCCGCGCGGCGCATTCTACGCCTTCCCCTCGATCACCGCATCGGGCATGGACGACAGCACGTTCGCCGAGGCACTGCTGCAAGAGGAGCGGGTCGCAGTGGTGCCCGGCAGCGCCTTCGGGCCGAGCGGCGCGGGCTTCGTGCGCTGCTCCTACGCGACGGCTTATGAGAAGATCGAGCAGGCGCTGGAGCGCATGGAAAGGTTTATGCGCCGTCACGGTTAATCGTCTACAATAGAGTGTGCGCGTGATTGTTGATCCGCCGGGTGTGCAGGGTGCACAGCCGGCGGACTTTGTGATACGGAGTGAAATTGTGATGGAATTCGACTATGTTCTCGGTGCAGCCCTGATCTTCTTCGTGCGCGTTCTCAGTATTACGATCGCGACTCTGCGCTACCTGTTCATGGGGCGGGCGAGCAAGCTGGTTGTCTTTACTCTGGCGGCATTTGAGGCGCTGACCTTCGCGCTGACGTTCGGCGTTGTCGCTCAGGACCTGACGAACATCCCCTTCCTGGTCTCGTACTCTTTAGGCTTTGCCACCGGGACGTACGTCGGCCTATTCATTGAGGAAAAGCTCGGGCAGGGCTACTCGACGGTCAATATCATCTCGATGACCCGCTCGCTGCCCATTGTCGAGGCTGTACGCAAGGCGGGTTTCGGCGCGACACGCACCGCGGGCGAGGGCGTTTCCGGTTCGGTCGGCCTGATCTACGTGGTCGCGCGGCGTAAGGACGTAGGACAGGTAGTGAAGATCGCCAACGACATCGACCCGAAGGCGTTTATCACCGTGGAGGAGGCCCGCAGCGTCTCGCGCGGCTTCCTCGGCTACGGGCGGAGTTAGGGGCTGACCCCCTTTGGCCCTACCTGCGACAGTACCATTTCCCCCTGAAAGGGGGCAATTAGGGGTGCCGCACGCACCGAACGACCTGAATCGCCCCCTAGCAGAGGGAGATGGTAGGTCACGGGGCGACCACTGGCAGAGGGGTATAGGCTGTGGCGGAACCCCCACCCAACCTCGCAGTGACGGAAGTCACCGCTCGGTGTGCAGTTGGCTGCGCCAACTGCCAGGGAGAAATCGCCCTGCGATTTCTCTACGCCTCTCCCTTGCAAGGGGGAGGAAGGGCCGCAGCCATAGGCTGCGGTCCGGAGGGGGTTCCTACCACCGCGCCAGTGTGTCCAGCGCGCGGCGCAGGCCGGTCGAGGGGTCGTCGCTGCCCGGCAGTTCGATGGACACTGCGCCTTCATAGCGGAGCGTGCGCAACACCCCGAAGTACGCACGATAGACCCCGTCTATCTGCCCGTCCTCGCAGCACGGGGCGCGCACGTGGATCGCCTGCGCGGCAAGCCGCTCGAACAGCCCCGCCGGGCTGCGCGGGTCAAAGTTCTGGAGGTTCAGGCTCACCCCCAGCCAGGGTGAGCCAACTCCCTGCACGATACCCAGCAGACGCTCGATGCTCGCATCAGGCCGGTCGTTCTCCAGTGCAAGCCGCACGCCCGCCATCTCCGCATCGACCATCAGCGCGCTGAGCGAGCTGAGCACCGGCTCGACGTTCCGCGCCACTGCGTCGTGGTCCACCGTGACGCACAGCACCGGCGCGCCGAGTGTCCGCGCTGTGCGCAGCGCCAGCCGCACGTAGGCGCGCGCCCGGGGCAGCAGGTCCGGCTCGCCGAGTTCGCTGTCACAGGCCCACGCAACGACGCTCACGCCATAGTAATCCAGCGCTTTCTGGATGCGATTCAGCAGGCCGGGGTCATAGACGCGATCGGGCGGGGCGGGGCTTGGCGGCTGGAAGAAGCGCTGCATCCGGCCCAGCAGCCGCAGCCCGGAAGGCTTGAGGAACATGTCGTGAAGCTCGACATGCCGCACGCCGAGCAGCCGCGCATCACCGGGGATGTCCCACAGGCGCTGCTTGCCATCTAAAAGCTGCCGCTCAAACGAGCGGGAGGAAATCGCGAACTGCATCGTTTAGCAGGCTTTCGTTAGTAGGCTTCTGCCAGCCGGGCGACCGGCAGCACAATCTGCCCCTCGCTCTCGTCGCCAACCTCGACGATGCTGTCCGGCTCGTTTGCCACCACGTAGGCGGTATAGGCGGCGG